>JAUUZQ010000051.1 GCA_030589895.1 Bacteroidales bacterium | reverse complement strand
CTGCAAAGATATTTACGATCTGGAAAAATATCAGTCTCCGGACTGGCTTGCGGGGAAACTTTATACACAGCTTTCGGAAATAGACAAGCTAAGTACCTATAAAAAGTGTGTTGAAATAACCGGGTATGATACGATTCTTGACCGTACGGGAAGTTATACGATCTTCGCTCCGAATAACCAGGCATTTGACTCCTGGCTGGCCAGTCACCCGGAATACGGTGGTTCAGTTGAAAACATTCCTTTGGCAGCGCTTTCTGAGCTGGTGAAGATACATATCATCCAGGATGCATGGACACTAAACCAGTTTCAGCTCCTTGATGTAGAGGGGTGGATTGATGTAAACGATCCGAAGAACAATAAGCCCTATGCATACAAAAGGCAATCCATATTAAGAGACCCCAATACCACATACTGGATCAATAATGACCAGGGTAATATTACAATTGTTGATTCTGTGAGAGCCAATGACAAAAGGATCGTTTATTCGCGATCAAGAAAATATGTTCCAATATTCTTCGCTGATTTTTTCAATCTCTATAATCTTTCAGTAAGCGATTATGAATTTTACTTTGACAGGCCATTTGATATTGGATCTATCCACTATGCTAATTCCCAAGTAATAGGAAGTGAAGTTTTTGCCGAGAATGGTTTCATTTACGAGGTGGACCAGGTAGTTGAACCACTGCTAAATGTATACCAGTTGCTGAATGAAGATGAAGGCTCAAAATATCAATATATGAGGAATCTGTTCAAGCTATTCCCTCAATTCAGATCCGACCTTGAAAAAACTAATCGCCAGATCGAGGCCAGGGCAGGACTGGATTTTGACACACTCTATACCCTTCAGTACCCTGGTCTTCCATTCGATATACATGAAGAATTAACCGGACCGAACACCAATATTGATAGCTATACTCTGAGATTCCATAGCGGTATAATTGCTCCGGATGACAATGCATTTCAAAGTTTTATCGATCAGGTGATTACAGGGCCATCACAATGGCAAACCTGGGAATCTGTACCCATTGAGATAAAGAAGATTATTCTGAGAAACCATATGACAGCTTCACCAATTTATGAGACACAGATTCAAAATGGGTTCTATTCTGATGGTGGAGACCTTATTCAGTTTGGAAACGATCTGATCGAACGAAAATATTTTGCGAGCAATGCCACATTTCTCGGATTAAATGAGGTAATCGTACCTCGTGCACTAACAAGTGTAACAGGACCTGTATACCTTAGACCCGGATACAGCTACTTTTTTTACTCAATGGATTTAAGCAAGGTTTTGCCTGCTATTAAAAAAACCGGTGCTGATTATTCTTTCTTTATCCTGGATGATGCAACCACTTCCAACGATTCATCCTTACTGTTCAAATGGAAAAACCAGACACAGAACTCATACGAATTTCGGGCTTATGACCGCGGAACGGAGAAAATGGAGAAAATGTCGCCAAAAATCCTGTCAAAAAGAATATTGAACCAGGTCGGCACCTCCACTCCAAAGGGTATTGCCAATAAGGAGTTTATCGAAAATCTTGCCGGGAATTACATTATTTATAACAATACTTCAAATGAGGTCAGCGGTGGTGTAGCGTGCAAATATGGATACAACGGAGACAGTGCAGTTACTGTTATTGCTGAAGAAATAAACCAGATTGCCGATAACGGCATCACCTACAAGGTCAATGCCTGGTTTACCCCGCCCAATAATACAATGTTTAATGCTTTATTAACTCACCCACATTTTTCTGATTTAATTGATAAAGCAGGGCTATACAATGCAAATCACTTCGAATATATTTTCCTGAACGAAGGTGAGAATTACACGGTTTTTATTCCATCTGAACAGGCATTGCAGGATTATGGCGCAGACACACTGGATATCCCCGAGTTGATAGATTTATTGAAATATCATTTTGTGAGGGGAACAAAGCTGTTTACAGATGGAAGAGAACCTTCAGGGGATTACAGCACACTTAGGATTGATGAAAGTTCAACTCCCTTGTTTACAAAATTTACACCCTTGAAAATTCAAACCGGGCCTGATCTGATGGAGATATTTGATCAATCCGGAAATTTGTTGGGAACAGTAACAGAGGATAGCGATAAGACGAACCAGATGATCACAACAGATACTGATGACGATTCAAATTCTGTTTTTGACAATATTACTTCATCTGTATACCATGAAATTGACTTTGTTATTCATAAATAGACTGAAAATTGATTAGAAATCACAACATAAAGAACATGATTTGTCGGATACTGGCCGGCTATGGTAAAATTTTTGTTTTGATGGTGATCCTATTCAGTTCTCAGCTGGATTCAAATGCGCAATCAAATAAAACAATCCGTGGAACTATTTTTGAAGCATCTACAGGCGAACCGGTAATTGGAGCGACTGTAGTCGAGTATGACGATGATAACAGGATCATTTCCGGTAGCGTTACAGATGTTAACGGAAATTTCCAGATCTCAGTTAAAGATCTCAATACTAGTCTGATTGCCAGTTGTATTGGGTATGCTACAAATACTGTTGACGTGAATGGACGGTCAAAAATAGAGATACAACTTGAATCCAGTGCGCTCGATCTTGAAGAAGTGGTTATAACTGCTGAGTCCAGCAATGATCCTCTAACCAATGTAAGTCAACGGGATATAACAAGTGCACGGGTCAAAGTAGATATGGGTGATTCAAGATTCATGGGTGGCGTCTCTGCTGAAGAAGCATTGCAGGGACAGGTTTCAGGCCTGGATATCATATCCTCTTCTGGTGATCCTGGCAGCGGTTCGACGATTGTTATTCGCGGGCTTGGGTCGCTCGGAAATGCCAAACCGCTGATCGTGGTTGATGGTATTTCCATGGACATCAGGATCAATGATGATTTTGATTTTGGCGGGGCTGACCAGGAAGATATAGGGGACCTTGTAAACATTGCTCCACAGGATATTAAATCGATTGAGGTTTTGAAAGATGCCGCATCTTCTGCAGTATGGGGCTCCAAAGGTGCTGATGGTGTATTGCTGATCGAAACCTACCGGGGGAAAAGAGGAAAAACAAGACTGGATTACCAGGGTAAATATTCATTGAATATACAACCTCCTCCAATTCCTATGTTGACTGGAGATGAGTACATTATGCTTCAGCTCGAGGAGCACCATAATGCCTATGGTGCTTATTCGGTACCCCCCGAAATTGCATATGATCCTGACTTCGAGAACTTTTACAATTACAATAGAAATACTGATTGGATCGGGGCCATTACTCAGCCCGGATTTGTCAACGACCAATACCTGAAAATATCGGGTGGAGGAGAAAGGACCAGATATTTTACTTCACTTAATTACCAAACAAACTCAGGTACTACACTCAATACTCCTTTCAGCAGGATCTCCACACGTATCAATCTGGATTATACGGTGTCGACAAAACTGAAGTTCGCTGTAAACTTCAGTTACACCAATTCAATAAAGGAAGGAAATTACAAACTAAGAGGCAAGAACGTCAGATCAATGGCATACGTGAAAGCCCCGAATATGAGCATCTATGAGTATGACCAGTTTGGAATTCCAACAGGAGAATTCTTTAATCCAATAAATAGCTACCAGGGAGATGGAATAAGCTACTTTAATCCGGTAGCCATTGCGAGTCAGAGCAGCAATGACGTGGCTCAAAACACAGTTTTCAATAGCTACTTGCTCGATTATAACATACTTCCATGGCTCCGGTTCAGAGAGACCATTTCGTTTCAATACCTAAATGAAAGAGCAAATGCTTTTCTACCTTTCAATGCCGTTGGTTCTGACTGGCTCAATAATTATATGAACCAAGCCTCCGAATCGAACTCAGTTGATACAAAGATTACAACAAGAAGCCAGTTGTTCATAGTTCCACGGCTCAGTAAAGAGCACAGCTTTTCAACGATCCTGATGTATGAATCAGATCAGCGAACACAGGACTGGAGTACCTTAAATAGTTCCAAGAGTTCGAGTTATGATTTATCTGATCCTGCAGGCAATGCAGTGATCCGTAATATCAGGTCAGGTTCCAGTGATTTCCGTGCATTGGGTGGCTTGATCAGTATCAATTATAAATATCTGGACAGGTATATCAGTGCATTCAACCTGCGGGCAGATGGAAGTTCAAAATTCGGTGCAAATCGCAGATGGGGATTTTTCCCAAGTGCCTCCATTGGTTGGCGATTCTCGCAAGAACCCTTCCTTAATTCATTCACAAAACTTTCAGATGGGAAGCTAAGACTGAGCTATGGACAAACAGGCCGGGAACCCGGAAACCCTTATGACAGGCATGCCATTTACAATACAACAAATCCAAGCCAATATATCGATAACCCGGTCATTATTCCGAAGCAGGTGCAGCTCGATAACCTGAAGTGGCAAACGCTTTCAGCATGGAACCTGGGACTGGATCTGTCCTTCTTTAAGAATGCGCTGACATTCACCGGTGAAGTTTATCGCAAAGTAACAGAGGATTTGTTATGGCCCAAATACGATTATCCTTCATCATCGGGATTCGAGCAACTAAGATGGTTCAATGGGGGAAGCCTTGAGAACAGGGGATGGGAACTTTTTATATCAGGACGTCCCATAGTCAGGGACAAGTTTTCAGTGAATTTAAGCTTTAATATTGCACAGAATATCAATACGTTCCTGGAGTTTCCGGATAATTTCAACAATGAAGTTGAGACGACAATCGGAAATGGTAATTATCCACGTCGTGCCAGCATTGGTGAGCCCATCGGATCGTTTTACGGATTCCGCTATCTGGGGGTTTGGCCATCAACTGAGAGCGTTGTCGCAACGAATGCCGATGGCACACCTATACTTGATGCAAATGGAAAAAATGTTCCGCTCTCCTATATGGGTACCTATAATTTCCAGGGCGGAGATGCAAAATACGAAGATCTTAATAATGACGGTGTGATAGACCTCAACGACGTTGTTTACCTGGGTGCTTCAAATCCAGACTTCTTTGGTGGTTTTGGAGGAGGAGTAAATTGGAAAGATTTCAGAATGAGTTTTCAGTTCCTCTATCGTGCCGGTTTTCAGATCGTAAATGAAGTTGCAATGGAAACAGAAGGAATGTTGGATAAAAACAACCAGAGTAAAGCAGTTTTGTATCGATGGAGAGTAGAGGGGCAAAGTGAAGAGAATATGTTGCCACGGGCTTACCTGGGGCATCCTGCGAATAACCTGGGCTCAGACAGGTATGTTGAAGATGGTGACTTTATCAGGCTGAACAATCTGTCGTTCAGATATTCCATGGATCGAAAACTAACAAAAAAACTGGGTTTGAATTCATTGGATATTGCCCTTACAATGAGGAAATTGCTAACTTTTACCCAATATTCAGGGCAGGATCCTGAAATACCGCAGGACTCGTCGGACCCCTTCTGGTTTGGAACTGACCAGGCCAGGACTCCAACACCAAAGTTTTATACCTTAAGTTTTGCAATTGGATTTTAAATGAACACATGATAAGTAAAATAAAATATAGTCTTCTGATTTCTCTGCTGATCCTGTTATCATCATGCAACGACTGGCTTGATCTCAAACCACCTGACGGACTTGTTCAGGATGAGTATTGGAAATCCAAGGAGGATGTTAAAGCGACGCTGATGGGAGCTTATCAGCAATTGGCTCAAATGGATGAATTGTTTTTCCAGTATGGTGAGGTTAGGGCTGATATGATCGATAGGGATGACAATACTCCGAATGATATTCAGAAAATTATGGACGGCAATATATATCCGGAAAATAGCTTGTCTGACTGGTCCGGATTTTACAAGATTATCAATTTCTGCAATCTCGTGCTGGAGTTCAATCCGGTAGTATTTGAATTGGATCCAACCTACAGTGAGATTCAAAAGCAGGGCATAGAGGCAGAAGCATTGTTTTTAAGAAGCCTATCCTATTTTTACCTGGTACGAATCTTTAAGAATGTTCCATTTTCCAGGGAATCGACGGTTTCCGACAGCGTAAATGTATATCTGCCAGCTTCAAAGGATGTGGATATACTTGCTGCCATAAAAGAAGACCTCATTACTGCAAAGGAGATCGCCACAGATGACTATGGTTCAGTGGAAAACAATCTTGGCCGTGCAACAAAGAATGCCATCAATGCACTATTGGCTGACATCAGTCTCTGGAACTTTGAATACGAGGAATGCATCACCTATATTGAAGAAATTGAAGGTAGCCTGGTTAATCTTGTCATCGGTCCACAATGGTATACAATATTCTTCCCGGGCAATACACTGGAAGGAATATTTGAGGTGCAGTTTGATGAAAATCGTGACCAGGGCAATAATTTGTTCAGTATTACATATTCTCAGGATAACTATACAGCCAGCCAGAATGCGGTTGAGTTGCTTTCCCGTGAGGAAGCCGGGGAAATAGTCAGGGGAGACGGATCATACCGGTCAACAGATTTAAAGATATGGAAATACTGTGGCGCAGCGGGTGATGCGAGTAGCGTAAGGCCCAGCTCCGAAAGGTCAAGTGGAAACTGGATCATCTACAGGTTTGCAGATATACTCCTGATGAAAGCTGAAGCATTATCTCAACTTGGAGAATATGAAGAAGCCATAAAATATCTTAACCTGATAAGGACCAGGGCAAATATGGTTAAAAAATCTTCACCGGATAACACAGATGCATTCGAAGACATGATTTTAGAAGAAAGAGCAAAGGAATTCGCTTTTGAAGGGAAAAGATGGTTTGATTTATTGAGAATGGGAAGGAGAAACAATTTTGCCAGGAAAGATAAACTGATTTCCATCATCGTTCAGAAAGTTCCGTCAAATAAGCGCCTCGTTCTTGTATCAAAACTTTCAGATCCGCTTGGCTGGTATTTTCCGGTGAGCGCTGATGAACTTGAGCATAACAAAGAACTTAATCAAAATCCTTATTATGAAGGATATTAAAAATAAAACCGCAAATATATGGATTCCCAATGTGCGGGAGGCGTTTTACATGATAACAATATCAGTTATTATGGCGCTGATTATTTCAGCTTGCGACACAACAGTCCCGGGCTCTTTTATAGGTGAGGATGCAATTACTATTTCCGGGTTCCTCGAAGAGAACCAGGATACTTATTCCCAGTTCTGGAAATTTTTGTTAGCGACTGATCTGAAGAATACACTGAATGCTTATAATCCGAATGGCAGTGGTTATACGCTATTCTTGCCGACCAACCAGGCATTTGATAACTATTTCGAAAGGAATGAGGACTACTCGAGCATTGATGAACTGTTGGCTGACTCTGACTTCGCGAATCTACTGATCAGGTATCACCTGGTTAATATAGGTGTTAATAGCAATGATTTTCCGTATGGCGCCCTGCCTGACACAACCGTAACAGGCGATTTTCTAACCGTTGGTTTTGATGATTCCGGGGATAGTACTTTCTACAAAATCAATAATCAAGCTCCAGTGACCATCAAAAATATTGAATTAATCAACGGTTATATTCATGAAATTGGTGAAGTCCTGGAACCGGTCACAAAGAGTAGCTTTGATTGGATTGAGGATAATCCGGATTATTCCATTATTACTGAAGCATTAAGGATTACCGGACTCTATGATACCCTAAGAATATACAGAACAACAAGTTCAGGAAAGATAGTGGATAACCCATATACACTTCTTGCTGAAGCCGATTCCATTTTTATCAGGCGTGGAATATTAAATTTCAATGACTTGGTCGAACGTTACGGATCTTCAGGATTGCCACTCACAGACTATGAAAATGACTTATACCAGTTTACCGCATATCATATCATGGAAGGAAGTTATTTTTTAGATGAATTTGACGAAACAAGTAACTATAATACCTATGCAAATTTTCCCGTACAGGTGGCTACTGACCTTGAAATCATGATCAATCCGGGGAAAGACACCCTCGATCTGATCATAGAGGGACAGGATACAACTGTTATCAATTATGTCAGGCTGGACATGATCAACAGCAATATTCTTACAAAAAACGGCCCATTACACCTTCTGAAAGATATACTTGAAGTGAAATCACCGAGCAGGGTGGAACGCATGTTTCAGTTCTTTGAAGAGCCTCAGATCAACGATGCAAGAGGTACTATAGGTGAATACGTCTTTTCGAACCAGGAAGATATGGAAGTACTCTCGTGGTTCGGACCGGATTATATTACATATGTTAAATCTTCCCCGATGGATGCAAATAATAATGATTACATCGAGTTGGAAGGTAATTTCACAATGGACTATCAAATTCCTAAAATACTGCCGGGGAAATACCTTATGGAATTTAAAGCCCAATCTAAGGATAATGAGAATGCAAACATTCAGGTTTCTTTTGATGGAAAAAGATTGGGCAGCAGCTTTGACCTCACCTCCGGGGGCAACCCATATGATGTTTTCAATGTGGGGATTGTTGAATTTCAAAACTATGAGACCCACATAATTACAGTAAATTCACTTCTTCCGGGAAAATTTACCTGGGATTTTGTACGCTTTACACCAGAATAATAATATGATCAGATTTCCAAATATACACCTATATTCCCGGTACACGATCCGGAGAGCATTCCTGCTCATTCCAGGATTCATACTTGCATTGGTTATTTTGACCTTTACCGGATGTCAGGAAATATGGGATGAACATTATTCTGCATCGGATCCATCAGTAAACAAATTGCTTTGGGATGAGATTCAACTTAACGATGATTTTTCTTCTTTTGAAGACTACATTAAAGAATACAAGCTGGATACAATTCTTACAAGCAATCAACGCTTTACGCTTTTTATTCCAAATAATGATGCATTCAGCAATATACCCGATACCGTAGAAATTAATGCGTTTTTGTTGAATCATCTCATTTCACCCAATATATTTTCTTTGGGTAATATTGAAGAGCTCACCAAGCTTCAAACATTGTCTGGAAAATTTGCCCTTATTCAAAAGATTGATACCAGCTTCTATTATGATGATGCTAAGATTGTCAGGCAAAGCCCTGTTTACCTTGATGGCCGTTATTACGAAGTGGAAGATTTTCCCTTTGCGAAACCCAGTTTTAATGAATACTTCCGTGACAAGCTGCCAGCAATTTATAACTACATTAATTTCCAGGTATACGACTCGCTTGATAAAAACCAAAGTACACCCATCAGGATTGAGGATGGGAAGACTATTTACGATTCGGTTTTTATTAGCATTAATCCTTTTGAAAATCGATACTTTGCCATAAGCAAGGAATCTCGGGAAGATTTTGCAACTTTTGTCCTCTTCAACCAGGAACAATATAATGCAGCACTGGATGTCATGGCTGACAAGATAGGAAGTTTATATACTTCTCATGAAGATATTCCACTTGCTTGGCAGGAATCTATTTTGTTCCCGGTGATATTTGATAACGGTGTTTTTGACAACGCCCTTTCGCTTGAACAATTATCTGCCCCTAACCTGCTGAATATTCAGGGTGAAAAAGTTGTGCTTGACCCCACTTCCATTGATCCTAACTCAAAAATAGATTGCAGCAACGGGTACATATACGAATTTTATGATTTCCAGGTACCTGATTCACTCTACCTGGGAGAAGTAAGGATCGAAGGTGAGTCCCTTGTCGATTCAATAGGAAGTAATAAATACGCCTGGAAAGAGGATGTAATTATTAGTGGAGAAATTTTTGAGCCAATTGCAACCAATACAACAGGGGCTTCAGGAGATAAATGCCTTGTTGTTGACATGGGGAGGTCCTTTACAGGAAACTATTCAATTGAGATCAAATTCCGTAATATTTTTCCTGGACGTCACCGCCTGGAGTGGAGAGCGAATTACAGGCCTTCAGGAGAATATAAAATATTTGTGAATGATGTTGAGCTCGATCAATATGACACGAACCACATGGGGTACCCATTGGACACGTACAACCTACAGAACCCATTGATAAGTGTAACAGGTGAAATAAACCGACCTACAAGTGCAGGTATTAACAGTGTCGACTTCTGGGTTGACAATATCACTCAATTCGGAGATGTAGTGGTGCGTTTTGAATATATGGGGAGCGGTGAATACCAGGTCAATGGCTTTTTTGTCGATTACCTCTCGTTGATACCCTCTCAAAATTAGCAATGAACAGGCGAAAAGAAATGAAATACAGACTCAGAAATATCATTCTAATCATCCTGATCCTCCTGGCAGGCAACTTAGCTATTGCCCAGGATGCGATTTTGATATCAGGTACAATCAAAGGTATAAACAACAATCCGGTACCGGATGTTTCTGTTAGTGTTGAAGGTGTTGTTTCCAGCCCGGAAGTTACCGATTCAGCAGGCTGTTTCATTATAGAAGTGCCGTATAAACATGCTATCCTGATACTCACTCCGTCCGAATTGTACAAAGCCCAGACCTATTATCTGGGAGGCAGAAAAAATGTAGAAATAAGACTGACATCATCCGATCTGCCAGATAACAGGGACGAGGAAAAACATATTTTTGGATATGAAAGTCAGCGTGATTTCATTTCAGCGGCAGACTTTTTGCAAACCGATATTATTCAGAATACACCCAATCAATCAGTAGATGGATACTTTAACGGGAGCTTTGGAGGTATTTTGAATATTGGACGTTCAGGAATGCCAGGTAGCGGATCGGTAAATTATATTCGGGGCATACATTCAATGAATGCCAATACCCAGCCTTTATATGTTATTGATGGACTGCCCTTGGAAATACATGGTGTGATGGGTTCCAAACTGGATGGATTCTCTTATAATCCCCTTTCCGGATTGAATCCCTTCGACATATCCAACTTGACTGTCATAAAGGATAATGCTGCTGCAAGCATTTTCGGGGTCAGGGGATCAAATGGGATTGTACTCATTGAAACACTTAAGCCAACTTCAGTGCAGACCACTATCGATGTGAGCTATAGGACCGGAGTAATCTCAAGTCCGAAGCAAATTCCGCAATTGAATAGTGAACAATACAGAACTTATACCAGTGAAGTGCTGATGTCATCCGCGTATAAAGAGGAGAATTTTCCATTCATGTACCCTGGCCTGTTTCTGAAAGAATCAGATAATGAAGGGTTTGTATATAATAATAATACAAACTGGCAGGATATAATATTCAGAAATGCCATAATGAATGATTTGTATTTCCGGATCAATGGTGGAGATGCAATAGCCAAATACGGACTTTCGATCGCTTACCAGGATAATCAGGGTATTATTGAAAATACAAATTTCAATCGCTTTAGCGTGAGATTTGTTGGTAGTTTCAATTTGTTCAAATGGCTTAATTTCAAGGTAAGCTCCAATTTAACCAGCAGTGCTTCCCAACTGAAAGAATCTGCCAGGAGCTATGAGACGAGTCCCATCCTGAGCAGCTTACTTAAAAATCCACTGATGACCCCTTATAAGTTTGATTCTGAAGGCAATCAGTTAAGCGTCAGGAATGATGTGGATGAGCTCGGAGTCAGCAATCCGCTAAGTATCATTGAAGGATTTGAAGCCATAAATAAAAACTACAGGTTTCTCACTACATTGCGGATGGGTGCGAAAATAACAGATCACCTCACAATAAATAGCCTCGTCGGTATTAACTTTATTTCACTGAATGAAAAAGCATTCAAACCAAATCTTGGAATGGAGCTTTATTATGACGATGAAGCTTATAATGTCTCTTCAGCTTTGTCAAATAACCTCTACTCATTTACGAACGACAATTATATCAATTACCAGAGACAGATAGGTACAAAGCACACCGTTCAGGCCAATGCAGGGATGAGAATCAACACCAGCAAGTTCCAATACGATTGGGGTATCGCAAAGAATTCTCATGAAAATGATGAATTCATGACCCTGCAAAGCGGAACCAGCAATCTTCAGGAACTAGGTGGCAATAATGGAAATTGGAACAGGCTTGCTTTTTATGCTAACCTAAAATACACCCTGGTGGAGAGATATGGCATTACTTTTAATACTACAGCTGAAAATTCAACGAGGATAGGCCCACAGGCCTTAAATGTAATGAGGGTATCGGGAGTTCCGTTCGGGATATTTTATGGAACCGGGTTATTCTGGCGTATTTCAAATGAGCCCTTCCTTAGTGATTTGGCCTGGATCGACGAACTCAAATTCAGGGTAAGCTATGGCAAGAGTGGGAACGATGATATAGGCAATTATGATGGATTTAGCTACTTACAGCAGGTGCATTACAGGAATACATCCGGTATGGTCCCCGGACCACTGACTGATGAATCACTCTCCTTTGAGGAATATTACCACCTCAATACAGGTCTTGATTTCACAACCTGGGGCAACCGCCTGTCCATATCTGCAGACCTGTTCAGGAACAGGACCGAAAATCTTCTCTTATTTAAGGTGCAGGAATTTTATCTGGGGCATGAACGAATTCCGGTCAACGACGGAGAAATTGAAAACAAAGGATGGGAAGCAGCAATTTTTACCAGGCCAATAGAAAAGAAACAATTCTCATTGGATGTTGGCTTCAACATATCTCATTTTTCAAATGAGGTAGTATCTATTTCAAATGATTTTCAGATTACTCCATTTCAGGGTGGAGAATACATATCTGAAGTGGGAAGTAGTTTACTCAGTTTTTATGGTTACAGATACCTGGGAGTATTCAGTACGTCTGAAGAGGCCATGGAAGCAAATCTTGTTAACGATGATGGCTTGCTTTTTGGTGCAGGAGATGCACATTATGAAGATATTTCCGGACCAGACAGAGAACCTGACGGTATCATTGATAATTATGATAAAACATCCATTGGGTCTCCAATTCCTGATTATTATGGTGGTTTTAGCTCCAGCATAAGGTACAAGAAATGGACATTGGATATCATGGTGCAGGGTGCATACGGAAATGAACTGTTTAACTATGTAAGGTCCGTAAATGAGAGTATGACCCATGTCTATAACCAGAGCACTGCAATCCTTAACCGCTGGCAATATGAAGGTCAGAAAACTGATGTACCCCGCCCCCTCTGGGAGGATCCCATGAAAAACTCTGCATTTTCATCACGGTGGATAGAACCAGGGTCTTATCTCCGTCTAAAGAATGTCACTTTGAGTTATAAGGTACCGAACAAATTTCTGGCATTCAGAAATGCTGAGTTTTATATTTCCGGAACCAACATTTTTACGCTAACCAAATATCTTGGATACGACCCGGAATTTGCCATTTCATTTAATACAATGGAGCAGGGAATTGATTATGGTTTAACGCCATTTACGAGAACATTCCTGCTTGGAATTAAATTTGGACTATAAATTATCCCGGAATACAGAAAATGAAGATAAATAGAAAGATATGGATAAGGTTTATACCAATAAGCATCGCGATGACAGCTATTGGTTTGAACTCATGTGAAGAATTCTTTAATCCGAGACAGGCACTGATCATTAAAGAAGATAACTATTATAAGAACTGGTACGAATACAGGGCCGCAGAAATGGGATTGTATGCACTTCAGCAAAAGCTTGTTGACCAGATAATTATACTTGGTGAACTCCGTGGTGATCTCCTTGAGATTACACCCAACGCAAACATGGACCTGAGGGATATTTATAATTTTCAAATCTCTTCCGACAACAAATATGCATCTCCAAATAACTTTTACGAGTTAATTTCTGCATGCAACAATCTCGCCAGGAAGCTTGAGCAGAATCATCCGGAGGTACTAACAAAAACACCTGAAAATACAAACTACGACAGACTTTATGGAGAAGTTTTATGTATGCGTGCCTGGGCCAATTTCAATGCAGTGAAAATATTTGGAAGGATACCCTATATCCACCCCTCCCTGACGACCCCTCAAGAGGTTGAAGAGTATATAAATTCGTCCCAAACATACTACGATGTAAATAAGACAATTTATGACCGATCGGGGCTGGACAGTACGATCACGATCGATACTGTTGCCCTGGAAAAAATATATCTGGATATGGATATGGTAATCGATACATTTACAACACAATTGCCCAAACGAATAAAAGCGGTGGGAGTCATTCACAATATCGACAATGGTGACCAAACTTGGGATGTAACCGTTTGGAATGATGATGCATACTTTGCCCTTATGGGAGAGATGCACCTTTTTAACTCCAATTTGACCGAGGCCTATAACTATTTTTATCCGATAATGTTCAATTTCGAATCTGAAGGATCCTTTATAAAGTACGGTCTTGATAATAAATTCTCAAACAGTAGTTGGCGTAATATTTTTACAGGGATCGATCCGGATGAACATATTTTAACCTTGCAATTTGATAAGACCTATCAGCAGCAGCATGAACTGCAGACATTGTTCTCCATACTTCCTCCCAATAAATACATGCTAAAACCAACCGGTATTGCCATAGATCTTTGGGAGACCATCTGGAAGGGTCAGAAACTTAACAATAACATATCAAATCCAGATGCGACCTTCATGGATGAAATTGGCATACCAGGAGATTTTTCAAGGGGATATGCTGTTTCATATGCATACAGGAAAGGACAGGAACTGCTTTCAGAAGATGAAGTTCGCCTTATGATGGATTATAAAATTTCGAATAACTACATGGATATAGAAAATCTGATGGATGGAGTAGATACGGTCGTATATAAGTATACCCTGAATAAGGATGTATTCGATCATGATGCCAATATCATAATTTGCAGGGCAGCAAATATTCACCTTTATTGCGCCGAAATATACACATACTGGCTCTTTGATTTCAATGGAGATGGCAAATTGAATACTTATACAAATTTAGGCCTTGCTATTTTGAATAACGGTGCATATAAGTTCCCTCCTGATATTTCACAGCTCGGCGTGAGGGGGCGGGTAGGATTTGAAAAAAATTATGATGCTGTTACCGTTG
Source organism: Bacteroidales bacterium (assembly GCA_030589895.1). Lineage (GTDB taxonomy): Bacteria > Bacteroidota > Bacteroidia > Bacteroidales > JAUUZQ01. The sequence goes on along the minus strand of JAUUZQ010000051.1, from coordinate 9,016 downwards.
CGAATATTATATACAAGCATGATCCTTATACAAATAATGTAATCGGTTACTACGATTTTACCAATAACACGATCGCAAAACAGGAATATCTTGAAGAGCAAATTCTAGACGAAAGAGCGCGAGAATTAGCTTATGAAGGTCACAGATTTTATGACCTGATGCGGGTAGCTAAAAGAAGAAATGACCCGTCCTTTCTGGCAGATAAGGTTGCTGCGAAATTTTCCGGATCTCAAGCTGAGCAAATACGGGAACTCTTGAAGAATGAAGAAAACTGGTATGTTCCCCTTCCGGAATAAATAGTTAAGAAGATATTTCTTTTTGTTTATTAATGTACTCAGATGGGGTCATCCCATATTTCTTTTTGAAGCACTTGCTGAAATATCCAGGATTGTTGAATCCGGTCAGACATTTAACCTTTCTGTAAAAATGAGTGTGACTAATGCTCATTTCTTTCTCTAATGTATTCACGTTATATTCCGATATCGGAATACCTTCTTCAATTTGTCCCATTAATTTTCTTAGAAACTTTTCATCAGCAGATGATGTAATGGAAATCGCGGATGGTTCAAGCTGTAACAAAAAAAGGGGTGCCTTCAAAAGACACCCCCCTTGCAACTACTAACTAAAACTACTACTTAATTATAGATAGTTTTTTGGTGATTGTTTCAACACCTGTATTAATTTCTATTATATAGAGGCCATTATCCATGCTGCTTACATCAATGATCTTGGTTCTGCTTTCAGCTGTTCCAATGTAAACAGTCTTACCTGTTATGTTGTAAATGGATACAACAGGAATTCGACTACCCATATCCATAAACTCCAGGATCACTTTTTCGCTGGCAGGATTCGGATACATCTTGAATGCAGAATTGAATGTCTCTATTCCAACAACTACACTGACATTCACAGTTGCTACAGATTCCAGTTCACCATCATCAACAACAACCTGGAGTACGTAGGAACCTAAAGCAGAGAATGTAATATCCGTTGTTGCCTGGTCCGGATTTGCGATCGAAACATTGGCGGCTTCTCCGCTGCTTACTGACCAAGTGTAGCTTAATGCACCTGGAGGAGCTGGTAAACCATCGTCCTCAGCAGTGACACTTACACTGGTTGCAACATCTACCTCAACTTCGATATTGTCTGATGGAACAGAAACAGAAGGTTGAGTATTTATGATGATCTCCTCCATAAAATTCAGCATATAGGTCACAGTTTTTGAACCGTCATTTGATACAACCACTAATAAGTCGTCATAGGCAAGACCACCTAATGTTCTGTCATAATCTAATTTGTCTACGATCTTAACAGTTGCTCCTTCAGCCGGAATAATATTTGCCATGAAGCCTGATACTGCTGTACCTTCGGGTATACCAGATATGATAAAGTAATCATTGTCCACCTCATAGATACTTGACAACACAAAAGCATCTCCGACTCCGGAATTAGGTGTCAGCTGGTATTGTGCCTTATCACCATTCTGAGCAATGACTTCAAACATGATGTCTGAAGATGCTAGAACGAGTTGATATTCACCATCAGAATCCAATTCTTGAAGAGGTACCAGTTCACCATCTGGGTTCATGATATAAAGTATGGAGAGATCAGACGCTGTCTTAACACCCGCTAATACGGATTCCAATGAAGTACCCTGATCAAATCCGGATACGGCTCCGTCAGCAACAGTTAATTCAGATCCATCTGATGGAACAAGGTTGGTATTGTCATCCAGCGGTGTTAAATCAAGCTCATACTTGGTAGTGGTTTCGCCGTCAGCAGATATAACAACAAGTGTATCACCCTGGGCAACCGGATCAGCAAGATCCCGAGGTGCCCCATCTGTGCTGTTTTTAACCCTTAAGTCCATAGCAGTATCTGCTATGATCAGATTATCATAAAACTGCTGAATAGTTTCTCCATAGCTTATTCCGGTAATACCAAGATCACCCTGGTAGCCATCATCCACAATATATACAAGAGAACTTACAGTTGAAATATAGGCTGTAACAGGAGGATCAAAACTCTGGCTTCCAAATTCGGCGATGATGTCATCAGCCACATTTACAACCTTTGGATCTAATAATATCCACTCTGAGTCCTCGGGATTATCACTAGCAGATAATACATAGCTAGGATTAGGCTTATAGATGCTGGGTTTTCTGAGCGCATTCCCTGCTTTTTGATTGACAGCGCCAGCATAACCAGCAACTTCATACCAATTACCATCAGGAAGACCAAAGGCATCAATCAATGTCACATCATCCGGATCCCCAACGGCCTTGGTACCATCAAAAATCTCTGGATTATCAATTTTCCACAGGTAAAATACAATAGAGGCATTTCTGCCGCCAAGCGCCTCGTCGTTATTAAAGCCCAGACCCCAAACATTAGGATCTTCATCAAAATAAGGAAAAGTTATCTCAAAATCTTCGGGCTCTGTAAGCATTCCCGATTTTTCACCGATTTTACCAATATCTCCTTGACCAATGAGGAACACATCTCCGGGTGCTATGATTGGATTTACATCAGCATCAAAACTCACCAGCTTTCTATATTCTGCACCATTCCATGCGCTTCCTTCGTCGGCTAATCTGTAACCCGGAACATACATATTATATCTGTGTGCGGAGTCCAGAGTTTTTGTAAGGGTAGTAAGGGCATCTTCGTTAGAGCCCGCTGTAATTAAATATTGGCTCAGATCAAGAGGTTCCGTGCCCGGATTGGCAATTTCCAGCATCTGACCATCTACCCACGCTTTTTGCACGAAGCCAGTAAATAAGGGGTCAGCAAAGAATTTCTGCCTATTCTCATCTAGTATTTCAACAACAAAGATGACACTGTATTTCTTTGTGAGCGTATCAGATTCTGATGTAACGGTGATCACAGTGGTCCGGTCATCTAATCCGCCTTTGAGTGAAACCGCAGGTTCGTAACTAATTTTTGCATTCAGGTCTTGAGCGTAAGCCTTTATAGCAGGCACTTTGGAACCATACCTGAGATTAATCGTGTAAACGACTTTGCTTGGTAAAAATCCCGGGACCGTATCGGTGATCCAGTTCAGATCGTACAAGATATCCTCGTTGGTAATGTCCGGCCACGTAATCGCCGATAAATTTACATTGTCATTCATAGAATAATCCTGTACATCGATGTAATATTGTTTCTTGGATCCATCTTCAGCAGTAACCTCAAGGATATCTCCATTCATCAGGTCAACACGTTCCGATCCATCTTTCCAGATGATCTCCGCATCGGCATTAGAGGCCCATTCGATGTAGTTAAACAGGGTGTCTACCCTGGCTGCAAATGGAACATCTCCAATGGTATCGATAGTTGGCATGCCATCTGTAACATAATAACGTGTTCCTTTAATCTCAACTCCAGACGCTGGATCATCAGGGTTAATCAGACCAACATTTTTAGTTGGGAATGCCAAATTCATATCGCTTGCAGGCGGAGATACTGTAATTAAAAAATCCTTTACCTGCATGGTTTCTCCAAAGGATTTAAGCTGTAAACTATCTCCTGTTTGGATCACGTTATGTACAGAATCTTCGAATACAGCTTTTTCCATAAATGTCCATGCCATTCCGTCGCCAATATTAAGCTCCCGGATGATGGAGTCGCCCCTGTATATTCCCCAGGGAACAGTGATCGTTCCATTGTCCATATCAATTACTAAGTCAGAATTGGCAGAGGTAGCAACAATAGGATAGTCTTCTCCGTGGTTACCAACAGTTGCGAATGGAATTACCTGATTATAAGTTGGGAACTTGGCAAGCAGCCATTCAGATTCACTGGCACTCGTTCCCCTGGAATACTCCCAGTCACCCAAATTTCCCTCGGTAACAGAAAGTTTTCTGATCAGCGTATGATTAGCTACTGGAAGAGTAACTCCTGCAATGTCTTGATCCATTTTTATGTTCTGTGTTCCATCTCCTCTGTTCCAATTGAAGCAATCAATGATCATGGAATCAACTTCGCTGCTCTTATACCAAAGAATGGATGCATACTTTCCATTCCAGGTCTGCAATATATATTCTCCAACGCCTATGGAATCACCGGGAAAACCCGGTTCTTCAACATAAACAAGTTGATCAGCAATTTTCTTTAATTGAGGCCAGTTATTTTCTGTCTCTTCCCTAGTGTTACAAAGAACATATGATTCTTTGGGAGCAAGCATGGTATTGGGTGCAAAATAAAATTTGTTATTCGACGACCATGGTGATTCAATGATGAACTGACTAAGGTCAAGCGCAGTGTCCTCCATGTTGGTAAGCTCAATGTAGGCTGTATTTCCCCAGTCCATCCGCTGTTCTGAAATGATCAGATCCGGAATGGTATCTACCTGGGCTGCTAACCAGGACTTGGCCATTACAGAAATAATAAGTACTAAAAGTAGTTTTTTGTTCATAATAATTAGATTTAGTATTAGTTAATAATTTTCCACTGTCAGCAATAAATCTTTTGATCTAAGAAAATTTATGCTTCATGCTGAATATTTAATTCAATAAAAATATGAAAGAATAAATAATTACTGGTGGGTCATTTATTCCAAATAGGTCATTAAAATATCCCATAAAGAAACCAAACCATATCCATTACTGTAGAAAGACCAAGGTAATTAAATTCTAAGGACTTTTAACAAAAACTCATTATACAAGTCTTCAATTTGAAAAAGTTATTTTGTCCCATCAAAAGGAAAGTCAGAACTATGGGTATGTTCTTCAGCCATTATTTTTAGCATTTCGCTTACAATTTTTGAATTTGATGATGCAACATTATTCGTTTCACCAGGGTCTTCTTCAAGATTGTATAACTCTAAAACCGGACAATTATTTTATCATCCCCGGGCAATACTCCATCAACAACTTTTGAAACATCATTCTCAGTATCTTTTAGTGTAATTTTATAACTACTGTGTTTAAATATTTTCGGCTTAAAAACTGTACCATTAATTCTTACACAATATATTATTTCATTAGATTGCTCATCCCTTATTTCAATAACAGGATTATCAAGACCTTCTACACTAATGGTAGGTAGATAGGAAAAAGCCTCTCTACCATAATTCTCAAACTGGCTGATGGTTTTTGGCCATCCCTCGTACTGTGCATCATTTTTTGGATTTGCATAACGAGGCCAACATTCCATTCTTATAGTCCTGTCTTTCTTATTCATTTTTACAATACCGTAACCCGGCATTTTATCGTGGAGAAGAAGCGGCTCCTGATTGGTTGATTTTTTTGTAAAACCCGAAGGATTTGTTACACCGTATACCGTCACAAAATTCCCAAATCCATCTTTATGTTTTCCCATATTTTGAGGAGCACCTTCATGTCTGTCTTTACCAACATTTTCAGGCCACCATGCACGTGGATAAAAATTAGCAATTGATGGTACGCAAAATGAATATATTCCATCGCCCCATGTATCAACACCATGATGAACAATTGAGCCCAGATGTTGATCGCCCGCCAAATGAAAAGTAAATGATTTTCGGAGCGCATCAATTGCTTTGTCTCGTCCTGTTTGAGGCCATCCGTCGGAATCAAGGTCAGCAATTAATCGGGACAAATCCGCACCATGGTGTGTTGCCATATTCGCAAATACGGTTTGTGACAATGCAATTTTCATATCATGACCTTTCCAGTCAACTGCCCAGGCATTTAAAAAATTTAGTTGTCGTTCACCCAATAACTTCTTCCCTGGTAAATCTATTTTTTCAACATCAAATTCAGGATCAATTACATGATCAGGTCTTCCTCTGGTAATAAATGGATTGTCGGCGCATCCTGATTTGAATTTTCTATCTTCCAGAATAGCAAATCCTATACCTCCGTAATTCATAGAGGTATAATAAACAGAAATTCCTTGTTCTACGGGTGTTGGATCGTACGGATCAGGAAGATTACTACACTGTGTTCGTTCCACCATTTTAACAAACCATGCAGGGTGAACGTATCCTCCTTTATCGTCTTTGTCAATCGCTCTACCGTTTTGCCCCCATAAATTCCCCTGAAAAACATCATGGTCGTCCGGGATTGAAACGGTTGGAATATCCTTAGTTATATCGCGATAAGCAAGGCAATATAAATACCATTTATATAAATAATCGAGTTCGTAATTTTGTTTGTCAGCGAAAGTAGGACTGGCATTCTCATAAACTTGATCACCACTAAAAAACAGTACATCCGGATTAATAATTTTAATGTTTTTCACAATATCAGAATGTGGATACCAAATTCCTCGAGTATCGAAATTGAACTTAACATTAGTATTTGATAATCCGGGTTTTGCATTATTATGGTTACCTGTAAATCCTGCAATTACAATTTCTTCTTTTTCCTGTGGATCATGTCTTACAGTTCCATTCCAAAATACTGTTTCATTATCATTCCCGGAAGATCGATAAACATATTTCACTCGGTATGCTTGATCTATTGAACTATCCCAGTTATTCACCCTGAATGTTGCTGTATAGCCGGGGGTTATTATTTTTGTTTCAGCTATTTGCTTCCATATTCCTCCCTTATCTATTTCGAGGTAAACTTCATCAGGATCTGATTTACTAAGCGGAGCCATTTGAGCAGTCATTTTAAGTATATTGTTGCTCAGGGTATATTGTGTACTAAAAACAGGACCTGCAGTATTTTCTAATTTCGCTAACTTACTTCCCCAGATTTCAAGATTGTTAAACCAAAAAGAGCCAGGAAAGTCACCTGTTCCAGGATGAGATACCAAGGCAATATTTCCAGCCAGCCTTTTATTATCGAAATCACTCATTGATAATGTTGCATCACCGTATTTAAGATTAATCTGATGTTCTTTTACTTCAACCAACAGGCAATTATCATCTTCCATCATTGATTTTAGCGTCTTTAAATCTTTACCTGTTTCCATATCACGTATAAAAAGTTCTCCCGAAGCATTTATTCCAGTGAAAAGACCTGCACCTGGTCCAATATTTTGTTGAATCAGCGATGCTCCCCAAACATCAAGAGTGCTTCCTGCTCCTATCAAAAAACCACAAGCAGCATCTTTGTTTTGAGTTGATTGAAGCGGTCCCAGATAAATCTTTGCTGAGAAACTCCCTTCTTTATTTTCAATTCTATAATTAATTAAATGGGTAGTTCGCATCAAAAGCTTAGGATTGTTAGCGATACATTCCAAGCGATTATTACTTACTTTCCAATCTTGCAATCTGTTTGACCAGAATTCACTTCCAACCCATACTCTTTCATTGACCTTTTTCCAGGATTTTTTAAAATAGTTCTCCTGCTCTTGACATGAAACAAGAAGTAAGAACACTATTGATAATAATTGTAATCGCTTCATTTTTATTGATTTAATATAAAATTATTTTGTAGTTTATTCTATAATTTCCTTTTCCTGATCACCTGGATTTATCCACCCCGTACTTTCTATCGTAAATTCACCTGCCATAAAGCGTTCGTAATAGTTCCATCCGTTTTAATTTTTAAATTAAATTATTTCTTTTTTTTCCATGCTTTATCAAAATCTTTGAAGGCATTGAAAGCTATTTTTTGAAGATAGGATTTTTCAGTTTTTTCAAAAATGACAAGAGCATCATTACCATCAGGATCTTTACCTTCTCCCATACCTTTTGGATTTGTCTCAGTAACCGTATTGAAAGCAAAACCTAGTGTACTCTCTTTGAATATGGCAGCATAAAACATGTTGGAAGTTAAATAGGCAGTATACTGATTGGGATGAAAGTCGTTTGTATACCTGAATTTTAAATCTGTTCCTCCCTGCTGAATTGTGTTAATTCCTATTGGTACTGGTACCACAGCATAAGGCTTAAACTCCAGAGCGAGTTGCAGCATGGTGTTCTTGTGTTCTTCGAACATTGCCTGATTCACAGGTTCGGATACCGGTTCCTGATTCTGAAAATCAGGAGCTGTCCAGTAAAAAATCACTTTTGCACCTTGCTCACGGGCTAATTCTCCCAGTTGTTTTGCATATTTGGCATATCCGTCATTCATGTCAGGATATTCATCCTCCCAGGTTTGCAATACCACGTAATCCCATTTTGTTCGGGGGTTATTGGCCAATAACGTTTCATGCCTTCTAATGGCTGCCTCGATATTTTTTACAGGAAAATCCTTAGCAGTTTGCTTTCTGATATCTTCCCAAAAATGAGTAAATTCTGCAGGGACTTCTGTGAGCTGAGCAAGGTCTATCATTATGTCTATACGTCGTTGGATTTCTTCATTGGTTATCGTGCTTTGTTCAATAAAAGATTGGCTGAAGTAATATTCGGTATGTTGGAACAAACTTTGTCCTCCGGAAACTACTCTTTCGGTATAGATGTTTATGTTTGGTTTGCCTTCATGCACTAATTCTTCTACAAGAAGGTTTAGATCATGTCTAAAAGTAAAACTATTGCCAATAAAAAGAATATTTATATTCTCTTGCTCCTGAGCTTGAAGCGATGAGCCGGTTATTGAAAAAACAGCCATAAAAATGATGGCAACTATTTTTTTGACGTTTAGCTTACAAAATGAATTTCCCATAAGTATTGTTTTTCTATTGTTTTTCTATTGTTGTACTTTTTTGTCATACGTAATTGTTGTATTACTACTTTACAATCACTTTGTGATTCGATACTGAGTTATCAGATTTTATCTGAAGAATAACTAATCCTTTTATATTTATCGGTTTTAAATCAATCTCGGAACTAAAATCGTTTGTTTGAGCACTGTATATAAGTTGACCGTAACTGTTGAATAAATCTATTTTGCGCCTACCAGTTGTGGGGAAATCAATATTCAAAAATTCTTTTACCGGGTTTGGATACACTTTCACAAATTCGGAATTTGAAACATTCCTGTCATTGATACCTACAGTTGGCTCAGCAACGGTGAAGTTTATAGTATATGTTTTGCTTGTAACACCGTCTTCTGCCGTAACTAAAACCGATGTCGATCCGGGTAAGCTTGCAGCATCGCTTATTTGAACATCAGCATTTTCATCTGTGGCTGTTGCT
>JAUUZQ010000170.1 GCA_030589895.1 Bacteroidales bacterium | reverse complement strand
TTGCACTGATTGGTCAGCTGGTGGCTGTGGCATTCTCACTTGCAGGATGTACTATTTTTCCATTATTCCTGTTGGGTATCTGGTGGAGCGGCTCAAACAAGCCGGGAGCAATTGCCGGATTGATAACAGGTGGATTGGTATCTGTCATAGCCCTGACTTATTTTATTGCAGGAACCCATGGAGCCAGTCTGCCATTTCAGGAGTTCATAAGCTACTGGCTTGGGGCATGGTATTTTGCATGGTTTGGAGCTCCTCTGGCAATCATTGTTCATATTATTGTCTCAAGGTTAACAAAACCAACACCAGTTGAAATACGTAAATTCTTAATAGAAAAGGTTCATTCATAATGAGTTTGATGAATAAAAAAACAAGAGCACTCATAGCAATAATGTGTGCCCTTGCTTTATCTGTCCTTGGAGTTTCAAAAATATACTACAACAACAAGGATGCTTCCCTTGATCCCAGGATCACAAATGCAAGATCCTTGTACGAAAAATATAATGGATACGCGTTGGTAAATGCTTTTGATTCCATCTTCTTCCTAATGGATAGTATTGAATCTATTTACAGCAGATACGATCATTACAGAGAGTCTTATGAGATAGGAGTCCTGTACAATAATCGCTCAGCATCCTATCTTACAATGGCACTCTATACTACTGATTTAGATAGTATTCAAAGAGATTCACTTGTCATCCTGGGTGCAGATGCATGTAGAATGAGCATACATATTTATCAGCAATGGTTAAATATTTATGAGGATAAATCGGAAGTGGATATTCAAAATATATTATCAAATGATTTCTATGAATCTTTAGAAGATTTCAGTATGGATAAAAAAGAGAAATACCTGAAAAATCGAATTGAAGAGATCATTAATGCTCAGACTGAAACAGCCCGCAGATTATCTGTAAGTTATACAAACCTTGGGATCATATACCGGTATAAACAACAGTATGATTCTGCTGCAATTTCTTATAAAACAGCATTGGATTTGTGGGACAGGAATTTAACGGCAGAAAACAATCTGAATATATTACTGGACAGACCTATTAGAAAAAGGACGCTGATTCAGAAACTATTTCCGGCTGAACGGTTTTAGAACTGATCGGCTTTACAACGTAAATAATAATCTTAAGTAAATGAAAAAGGCGCTTTTATTCATATTTGTAGCTGGATTAATTTTCAGTCTGAACACCCATGCACAAGAGAAAGAACCAGGTTTTGGAATTAAGTTTTCAGGATTTGTGAAGAATGATTTTTTCTGGGATTCCCGACAAATTGCATGTGCAAGAGAGGGCCATTTCCTTCTTTGGCCATCATCCGAATTATTGGATGCCAATGGTGTGGATATTAATGCCAAATCGAGTTATAATTTTCTGGCAGTTCAAAGCAGACTTACAGGAAAAATTACAGGACCCGATGCTTTTGGCGCAAAAACTTCAGGTCTGATTGAAGGCGATTTCTTTGCGCAGGCAAATGACAACATCAACCTGTTCAGACTCAGGCATGCCTTAATTAAGTTCAATTGGACCAATACGGAAATCCTGACGGGACAGTATTGGAATCCACTGTTCGTTACAGGCTGCTTTCCCGGAACCGTTTCATTTAACACAGGAACACCCTTGCAATCCTTCTCCCGAAATCCACAGATCAGAATAACACATAATATGGGAGGATTCAGTGTCATACTGGCTGCCTTGTCGCAACGCGATTATGCCTCAAGAGGTCCTGATCCTGCAGATAATTCGATTACAATTGCAAGCTCTCAATTTCTAAGAAATTCCTCTGTTCCTGATATGCATATGCAATTGCATTATAGCACAAGCAAGGAGTCAGGTATGTCAATGTTAATGGGAACCGGAGTTGCATATAAAACCCTTGTACCCAGACTATCATCAACAGTAGGCGCAAACACATATGTGGTTGATGAAGAAGTAGGTGGATTGTCTGCGATTGTTTTTAGCAAAATTGTCACAAAATCCCTCACCTTTAAAATACAGGGACGGTATGGAGAAAACAATGCCGATGTGCTGTCAATAAGTGGCTATGCAGTAAAAGAGGTAGTAGATGCAGCCACAGGTCTCTCCACATATACTCCCTTAAGAAATGCTACTGCATGGGGAGAAATTCATACCAACGGTAAAAAGCTTCAGCTGGGAATATTTGGGGGCTACATGCAAAACCTCGGCACAAAAGAAACCATGTCAAATACAAACAATAGTGTTTATGGACTCTCCTGCAGTATTGCAAGTTTATACAGGATTTCACCAAGGATTATCCTGATCTCAAAGAAAACTAAAATTGCATGTGAATTAGAATATACCTCTGCTTCCTTTGGAAGTAATTATGATCTCGATTATATTCCTGCAAACACTTCAACTGTTGCGAATACGAGGTTGTTGCTGAGTGCAATTTACTCCTTCTAAATCAGCCTTTATTTGAAAATCGAGAGACCAATTTGCGCCTTTGCCACTTTGCGTGCATTCCCCTTTTGATCTTCGCGAGAAACGAATCCCTCAAAACCTCAACGACAAACAACTCAAACCACCATCCAGCTTCTGAAACTCCGACACATCAAGTTCAATCACCTGATATCCTGCCTTTTCCACTCTCAGCTTTGTTACGGGAGCTTTCACCGGCATCAAAACATTTCCATTTATCCAAACGGAATTAGCAGCGAATGCCTCTTCTTTTTCTACCCTGATCTTATTAATTTTTTCAAATTGAGGATTCCTAATGCATTCCCAGCAAGCCAGCATATTGTTATTCTCCAGATAGGAGACTCCTGTTTTTAAATGAAGCATCTCCTTCATTGTCACCTTTACCCCTGTCATATCATAGCTCTCAAGAATCTTAATTAACTGATTTGCACCAACAAGATTTGTTCTTTTCGACATCCCGATATAGAAGTGGCTGCCTGCCATCATGATATCTCCGGCTTCAAGTGTTCCCGGCTCCCTGATAATCTCAACATTTTCATACCACTCCCGGATCACCTCCTTAACTCCATCCCTCTCGCCTCTCCTTGAGGCAACACCTGGACGCGTAATCACACAACATTTTGGAGTGCAAAGCGCTACATCCTCTACAAATGTGGAATCAGGATAGTCATTATCAGCATCTATCACAGTGACTCCCAATCCACAACTTAGCAATGCATCAATATAGGCATCATGCTGAAGAAGAGCCTTTTTATAATCAGGTCTTCCCAGGTTGGAGGAGGTTATTCCATGAACCATCTCCTCGCACGGACGACGGACAATTGCGTGACGAAACATGATTTCTACTCCTTATGCGCCGATAGAATGAAATAATTCATACACCAGAAACGCTGGCCATACCATTGCCTTCAACACTCCCAGCACACCAATCCAAAATCCTGTAGCAGTGGAGATATAATAAATTATCGCACCAATAAATCCTAATCCGTAAATAGCACTGGAAGGTGCACCGCTGTTATTCTTCTTATCCATTTTATAAGTTTTTAGGTGTTCAGAAGTAAATGTATGAAAAATCTGCCATAAATGAAGTGTTCTATATTCGCAAGCACTATATTGCACATCTGCCGAGTGTTCGAAACCTACTAATTAAGAACTATACTCGAACTGACACAGCCCTCAATACTGTTATTTCAACACATAAAAAATACCAGTAACTCTCGGGTAGAACTACATAAAAAGTTTCCATATTTAATTTATCCTATAATTTTTATAGTTTACAGAACAATCTGATAAATATAGCGTTATATTTGTAGCATGCTTAGAAAACTATCACATATTGTTCTTTCATTGTTCCTGTTGACATCAACAGCAGGCATGAGCATTTCTTTGCATTATTGTGGTGACAAGCTTATTTCTGCAGCCATTAACCACGAGGCTAAATCGTGTTGTGAAATGGGTGGATGTTGTCACAACGAAACTATTCACATACAGATTGAAGATGATTTTGTGGATCCTTTTATTTTTGAACAAACAGATGTCGCAGGAACAGACTTTTTATTTCCTGTTGCGTCTATTCTCCCTTATCTTCAAGTATTTGAATTAGCTTACACTCCATTTAATCAGGCTGAATCGCCGCCTACCCTTACAGCAAGCACTAAACTTGCTCTCTTGCAATCATATCGTTGTTGATAAATCTGTCTTCATTTTTGAATTGAGGATTCTGAACGGAGTCTGAATTGGTGCGTCAGCACCCCTCGACTTCTCTCCTCACATCACTCCATTCAATCACACGCACCATTTTTACATTATCACATTGTTGCATTATCGCATTGTTGCATTGTTGCATTATCGCATTAATACCAAAGATATGCTTAACAAAATCATTAAGTTTTTTCTGGAAAACAAACTGGTGACATTTCTCTTCCTGATAACATTTGTTGTCTGGGGATTGATCTCATCACCGTTCAACTGGAACCTGGGCTTTCTCCCCAGTGACCCTGTTCCTGTAGATGCCATTCCGGACATTGGAGAAAACCAGCAAATCGTATTTACAGACTGGTCAGGACGATCACCTCAGGATATCGAAGACCAGGTCTCATACCCGTTAACAACATCATTATTAGGAATACCCGGAGTAAAAACCATCCGAAGTAATTCCATCTTCGGACTGTCGAGTATCTACATCATTTTCGAGGAAGATATTGAATTTTACTGGGGAAGAACACGGATACTCGAAAAGTTAAATTCACTGCCTGCCGGAACATTACCCGAAGGAGTTACGCCTTCATTAGGACCTGATGCCACAGCACTTGGGCAAATTTTCTGGTATACACTGGAAGGGCGTGATAAAGATGGAAATCCAAGCGGAGGATGGGATCCACAGGAGTTAAGGACCATTCAGGATTTCTATGTCAAATACTCTTTAACGGCAGCCAAAGGTGTTGCTGAAGTTGCTTCTATTGGCGGTTTTGTAAAAGAATACCAGGTAGATATTGATCCAAATGCCATGAAGGCATACGGCGTTTCCATTGCAGAAATTATGCAGGCTGTCAGGAAAAGCAACCTGGATATTGGAGCACGAACCCTCGAGTTTAATCGTGTGGAATACATGATCAGGGCATTGGGCTACATAAAAAGCATTGAGGACCTGGAAAAAAGTGTCGTCGCAGTAAATAACAATGTCCCTGTCAGGTTAAAAGATATAGCACATGTACATTTCGGTCCGGCCACACGTCGGGGCGGACTTGACAAAGGCGGAGCAGAAGCGGTTGGAGGTGTCGTTGTGGCAAGATACGGTGCCAATCCCCTGGAAGTTATCAATAATGTAAAAGCAGAAATTGATGATATATCCATTGGCTTACCTGAGAAAATCTTAAAAGATGGTACAGTATCAAAAGTGACGATCGTTCCATTTTACGACAGGTCAGTATTGATCAACGAAACATTAGGAACACTTGAAGAGGCCTTGAGCCTGGAGATACTCATCAGTATTCTTGTAGTACTGATACTGGTCTTTAATCTGCAAGCCTCATTCCTTATCTCCAGTATCTTACCAATTGGAGTGCTCATGACATTCATTGTAATGAGACGATTTGGAGTAGATGCCAACATTGTTGCCTTGTCAGGAATCGCAATTGCAATTGGCGTGATGGTGGATGTGGGAATTGTATTTACCGAAAATATAATCCGCCATAAAGAGCTGCCGGAAAACCGGGGGGCAAATAAGAAGCAGATGCTGAATGTCATTTATGAATCGACTATAGAAGTGGCGCCGGCAGTCATTACGGCACTTACCACAACAATCATCAGTTTCCTCCCTGTATTTGCCATGGAAAATGCTGAAGGTAAACTTTTCCGACCCTTGGCCTTTACCAAGACATTTGCCATGCTATCAGCCCTGTTTATTGGTTTGATACTTATCCCTACTCTGGCACATGTAATCTTCTCCATCAAGGTCAGAAGAAAAATCGTTAAGCGTGTTTTTGATATAATGCTGGTATTGGCAGGTATCTCTTTCATCTTTTTTGGTAAATATTTCATCGCCATTGCGATTATAGGAATAGGTGTCAACAGTTTCTTCTCATACAAGTGGTCTGAATCGCAATCCAAAAACGTCAACTTCATCAATATTGCTATTATATTGATGGTAGTTGTCTACTACCTTTCCAATGCATGGATGCCTCTTGGACCGCAAAACAGCAGCTTTGGAAATTTTCTATTTGTATTGATCCTGATTGCTGCAATTCTGGGAGTATTGATGGCCATCATACATTTCTATCCGA
>JAUUZQ010000200.1 GCA_030589895.1 Bacteroidales bacterium | reverse complement strand
TGGTCCAAGTACATAGAGCGTGCCGCTGAATGAAGCGATCCGATCAATGGGTCCTATCTGAACGGGATCGGCCAGCACCTGGCTGCCATCTTCCATGAGCATGGTTATATCACTTGAAAGGTATCCGATTTCCGGTTTAATGTCTATGAACTTATCATCCGAAAGCCGATACACTTCGTTTCTGGTGGCTGCATGCAAAACATCCAGATGCATACAAACATCCACAAATTCCTTATCATCAAATTTTTGCCATTCATTCTCTTTTAAGCCGTAGATTCCATCTGTGGTTAGGGCCCAGAGAGTCCCGTCCAGGGATTTTAAGCTGTTCACACCGACCGGTGCCGAAGGTACAGGCTGAACCGTCTCACCCGAGAGCATGTGTATACTGCCCTCAACCACTATGTAACACTGATTATTGATTAGTGCTATGGATGTAGCGGGTGTATCCAATGGAATTTTTTGTCCGATCTCCTGGAGGTAAATCTCATCCTGAACAGGTTTCCATAATTGGTGATCCGGGCCGAAAGAGTCTTGAGCCCGCATGGAAGATGAAATAATAAGAAAGAATAAAACAGTAATACCAGTTGCTTTGCAATAGTTTTTCATGATATGTATTATTTAATTGTATACCCATAAATAACAGGGCTTGAATCTGCCCCCCAATCATCCGATCCATAGTGATCACTGGAACCTTCTGCACCAACAGCAATATCAATTTTTTTGCCACGGTACATTAACATATTGCCCGAAGTATCCTTAAGAAATCCAGCCAATTCAACTTTCACCTCCACCTCTGAGCCATCGGGAGAAAGAGCAATGACTATATCTTCGGATGTTCCTTCCGTGTAATCGTGTGTAATAAAGCGTGAACTATCCCGGTTCACATATTCTATCTTATAACTCTCTCTTTTCTTTCCATCCTTTCCTATTGGTGAGTAGTAAGATGGACCCAGCTTTAACTTTCCACTCAGAACCTCCTTCTCTGCTCCAATGCCTGTAAATCCAAAAAATGTTTTTACAAATCGATTGCCTACAAACTCAAATTGAGCTTCACAGTCATCACCGATAGAAATACCAAAATAACAGTTATCATCTCTGGTTGGAGGGTAACCCGTAGAAGCATCTCTATCAACATCTATATAAGCATACCAGTAGTATCTTCCCTTCTCTCCTGTTCTGCCATGTGCACCAACAACTCTGGAATATAAGTATAGATATTTATCATCATTTGATATCTTAAACTCTAAAAGATCGGTATCAGGATTTGCATAGAGATAAGATACATAATCACCCTTCATATCTTTCACTCCATGTATATTGCGCCAGTCCTGAAAATATCCATCAATTTCAATTGTATTGGGTTGTATGGTATATTCTTCACTTAATTTCTCTGATTCATTATGTAAATAAAGGTCAGTGTTTTTATGAGAAATTTTGTCAGAATATAAGCCCTGGAAGGTCAAAGTAATTACCTCACCATCTCCAGGCTGAGAAGCTTCTTTACGCTTAACTATATCTGAATTTGTCAGACTACATGTTGCGATTTCAATTTTCTTACCGTCAATGATTCCGTACAGAACCAGTGATTGGCTTGCAGGAAGGCTTTCTAATTCAAAACTGATATTGTTTAATAATTCACCCTGTGGGCCATAAATTATGATTGGAAGAAAACTGCTTACACTTTTCTGAATGGTTTCACCACTACTTTGTTTTAGACCAAGGAGTTTCCATTCAAAAGGATCGAAAATCAAATTTTCAGCAGGAAGCTGTAATATTGGGAATTCTTCAGAATCTACTCCCTCTGATTCTGAAATAAAAAGACCTTTGCTATTAATTTTCCCTACCGGTCTTTCATTCAATTTTGAGGAATATCCACCAAGGATCAGATCATTTTCATCCTGGTAAACTCTTCCATCCCATATGGGGACTGCAATATTGGCGGAATTATATTTTGTAATGGTCTCCACATAAAAATCCGGATTTAACAACTCAGCAGATTTGCCAGGTTTGAATTCGCCATTTTTATTCAGAACATCATCCTTTAAAAAACTGACTGTGAAGTATGGTGTAGATTGTATCGTTGAATTGAGGGGATACAAGCCATGGGTTTTTAAGAACACATCATGAGAAGGCATCCCTTCAGAGTCTAAATACAAGGATTGAATGACTTGAATAGGATTCTTAGCAAATATCTTCGTTTCATCGCTAATTCCCTCATACTTGCTCACATGCATTTGCAATGAAACGCTTGAAGATGATGGATCGCCTGCAATAACATCCTCTTCAGTAAATGTGGCCATCAGAATTTCTCTGGCTCCCGTGCGGGAATAGTCGTAAATGATATGGATGGTTCCGTCCGGACTCTGTTGACCGTCCGGATAGGAGACGCCGCTTCTTTCATCAAGCAATAATCCATTGGACCATGTGTGACCATCGTCTTCTGATACAAATGCAGTCAGATGAGAGCGCCCTGTTTTTTTTGAAATCGGTCCATGTTTGACCAGCAACAAGTTGCCTGAATGAAGATGCCGGATAAAGAAACGGGCGGAGGGGTGTTGGATAGATGAAGGTACCAGTGTACTCCATGTTTTCCCCCGATCCCTGGAGATACTCTCTCCGATGCCATATTTGGTTCGGATCAGCATCCATAATGACTTGTCTTTTCTCTCAACGATCATGTGCTCGTCGAAGCTTC
>JAUUZQ010000117.1 GCA_030589895.1 Bacteroidales bacterium | reverse complement strand
GATTGAAAAAGTGACCAATCATGATGTAAAAGCTATTGAGTATTACTTAAAGGAGCGTTTTGCAGCACTTGGACTGGATGATTTCTCTGAATTCATTCATTTTGGACTTACCTCACAGGATATAAATAACACATCTGTTCCGCTTTCTCTTAAGGATGCGCTGGACAATGTATATTATCCCTTGCTGGATGAGCTTATAGATCAGTTGGAAGGCCTTGCTGAAGAATGGAAGGATATTGCGATGCTGGCGAGAACCCATGGTCAGCCAGCTTCTCCAACAAGGCTTGGGAAAGAGATTCTTGTTTTTACAGCCAGGCTCGATGAGCAGTTAGAGCAACTTGAGGAGATTCCTGTGCCTGCAAAATTTGGTGGTGCCACCGGAAATATGAATGCGCATAAGGTGGCCTATCCGGAAATAGACTGGTTTGCTTTTAGTGAAAAACTGGTAACTGATAGATTGGGATTAAAAAGATCATGGCCAACTACGCAAATTGAGCATTACGATAATCTGGCTGCAATTTTTCATGCGATGCTGAGGGTAAATACTATCCTGTTGGATTTGGCGAAAGATATATGGACCTATATTTCTATAGATTATTTCAAGCAGAAAATTAAGAAGGGAGAGATTGGGTCTTCTGCAATGCCACATAAGGTGAATCCCATAGATTTTGAAAATGCAGAAGGTAATCTTGGCCTTGCAAATGCACTGTTTGAACACCTGGCATCAAAACTTCCGGTATCCAGGCTTCAGCGTGATCTGACGGATTCTACGGTATTGAGGAATATTGGTGTCCCCATTGCACATACCATGATCGCGATGAATTCATTGCGAAAGGGTTTAGGTAAACTTATTGTAAATAAGGATGTTATAAGAAAAGATCTTGAAAATAACTGGGCTGTTGTAGCCGAAGCTATTCAAACTATACTCAGGAGAGAAGCTTATCCAAATCCATATGAAGCACTTCTTGAACTTACACGTACCAATAGTAAAATTGATGAGAAGGCCATAAAAAGCTTTATAGATACGTTGGATATTAGTGAGGGAGTGAAAGAGGAACTTAACAATATTACTCCCTGGAACTATACTGGTTTATGAAAAGATTCTATAGACTCCTGAGATACTTGGTTCCTTATAAATGGAATGTTGTACAGAACGTAATTTATAACGTTTTGGGGTCGTTCTTTGCTCTCTTCTCTTTTGTAATGATCATCCCTTTTTTGAAGGTTTTGTTCGATAATCAACCCTTGGTAACGGAGCCTATGGAGTTTGAATTAAAGACGCAGTACTTCATTCATACACTTAACTATTATCTGAGTAAGCTGATGATCCTTCACGGGAAACCTATGGCCATGGTCCTGGTGAGTGTTATTGTGGTAGTATTTAGTCTGTTAAAGACCGGATTCCTCTTTCTTGCAAATTATATGCTGGCACCTGTCAGGGCTTATACAGTAAGAGATTTACGCAATGAGATTTACCATAAGGTTCTCAGGCTTCCGCTTTCATTTTATTCTGAATCAAGAAAGGGGGATGTGATCGCCAGGATATCTAATGACGTGCAAGAGATCGAGACCTCCATCATGAGTTCTCTTCAGATGTTGATCCGGGATCCGATAACGGTTATTATCTATATGATATTCTTATTTTCTACCAGCTTGAAGCTTACCTTGTTGGTATTGCTAATTCTTCCTTTTTCCGCCCTTATTATAGGAAGGATAGCAAGGAAATTAAGAAGAAGAGCTTTTAAGGGTCAGCAGCGTCTTGGTGATGTTTTATCAATACTGGAAGAGACACTTACCGGATTGAGGATCATTAAGGGTTTTAATGGTGAAGAGACAATGGATCGTAAATTCAGAGATTCAACAAATAAATATGCAAGATTGTTGATGAAGGTAATGCGTAAAAGATACCTGGCCGGTCCGGTAAGCGAATGGATGGGAACAATTGTTCTGATGACAATTATGTCGGTTGGTGGCTCAATGGTATTGTCCGGACAAGAGAGTATAACTTCAGAGGGTTTGATTGTCTTTTTGGTGGTTTTCAGTCAGGTGATAACACCTGTAAAGAATTTATCAAATGCATATTTTAATATTCAGAAGGGTATGGCATCTGTCGACAGGATCGATGAGCTACTGAATGCTGAAGAGAGGATTGTTGAGAAACCTGATGCGAAGCCTATCTCCTCATTTAATGAGAGTATCGAGTTTAGAAATGTCTCATTCAAATATGAGAAGGAGGATGTTCTGAAGGATATCAATATTAAGATAAAAAAAGGACAGGTTGTTGCACTGGTGGGAAAATCAGGAGCGGGAAAGTCGACGATGGTTGATCTTTTACCGAGGTTTATGGATCCATCACAGGGTGAAATTTTGATTGACAATGTCCCTATTCAGGATTATAGGATAAAAGATCTTAGAAACCAGATGGGAATTGTTAGTCAGCAGTCGATTTTATTTAATGATACTTTTTTAAACAATATAGCCTTTGGATGTGAGGATGTTGATTTGAAGAAGGTTAAGGATGCTGCTGAAGTTGCCAATGCCTCTGAATTTATTATGGATTCATCTGAAGGATATAATTCGGGTGTAGGTGAAGGAGGAAATAAGCTCTCGGGTGGTCAAAAACAGCGGGTCAGTATTGCTCGTGCAGTAATGGCTAATCCTCCTATTCTTATTCTGGACGAAGCTACTTCATCATTAGATACTGAATCGGAAAGGCTGGTACAGGATGCAATTGAACAATTGATGAAGAACAGAACATCCATTGTTATCGCCCATCGACTCTCCACTATAAAACATGCTGATGTAATTCTCGTTATAGATGAAGGAAGGATTGTGGAACAGGGAAGGCATGATGAGCTTCTCAAAAGACAAGATGGTTTTTATAGAAAACTACATAATATGCAAATGTTTTAGCAAATGAAGATCAGTGGATTCTCCATGGGTAAGAATGCCCACAAACTATATTATCCGATGAGGTATGCGATAGAATCAATATTACCCATTGTTGATGAGTTTGTGGTTGCACTTGGGGATAGCGATGATGATGATGAGACCAGAAGAGAGATTGAGAAGATCAAAAGTAACAAGTTGCGTATCATTGATACAGTTTGGGACATTGAGAAATATCCAAGGGGTATGGAGCATGCTCATCAGACTGATATTGCGATGAAGGAGTGTAGTGGAGATTGGTTATTCTATCTGCAATCTGATGAACTTGTACACGAAAAATACTTGCCGGTAATTGAGAATCGTTGCCGTGAACTTCTCAATGACAAGGATATTGAAGGCTTGCTCTTCAAGTATCATCATTTTTGGGGTGACTATCAACATATCCAGGACACACATTGCTGGTATCGGAAAGAGATTAGAATTGTAAGAAATATTCCTGAAATTCATTCATGGGAATCAGCACAATCATTCAGAAAGATTCCAGATTTTGATGGGATAAATTACCGGCAGCAGGAGAATACTTTTAAGCTGAAGGTTGCGGAATTGGATGCATATATATATCATTATGGATGGGTACGCC
Organism: Bacteroidales bacterium; assembly: GCA_030589895.1. Lineage (GTDB taxonomy): Bacteria > Bacteroidota > Bacteroidia > Bacteroidales > JAUUZQ01. Next base: position 6,294 of record JAUUZQ010000117.1, on the reverse strand, counting down.
CCCCGAGTGTGATGCAAAATAAGATACAGGTCTTTAGCATGAACCATAAAGGTCGGGAGTTGGTTGAGAAGCAGATTCGGGAAAAGAAATATGATAAAATATTTGATTACGGAAACCTGAAAAAACTGACATCCTTTAAAGATTCACATCCGGCAGTACTTCAGCCCTGGATTGACAAGTATGATTGGTCTGGTCAATTGCGGTTTGAGGGACCGGCGAGAAGTTTAAACCCGGTAAAGAACAAGCACGACAAACCAAGGTATCGGGTAGTATCCTGGATTGAGAAATATCTTCTCTTTGGAAATCGTTTGGGAGAGTTTAAGAATTACCGGATAATAAAAAGAAGTACTTAAAGTGCCTGAAGTTGAAAGTATGATTCTATAACAGGACCAATGAGATCGGTACTTTAAGTAGTAAATAGTTTTGTGAGAAGAGCGCTTGCTCTGGCATCTGATTTGGCTATCTCCTGCTTTATGCTTTTCACAAATGAGTTATCATCGTAAGTACCCCGGATTGCTTCAAAATCGTCAATTACTGTTTTTTCGTCTCCGTCGATGCCAAATCCGATCTTGGTTTTCTGATCAAATTCTTTTTCAGCATCTGATAACACCATATTATTCAGGGTTGTGGAATTTGTTTTCCAATCGTTAATTATTTTGCCAAGTTGTTCAGATGTTATCTCACTAAGCTTAATTTCCATACGATTTTCAATCAGGTTTACACACCATGAATAAGACTCGGTTTCATAATTTTCATGAATTTGTATAAGCACTTGCTGAAGTTCATCTACTGTTGAAACTTTTTCAGATTTTACAGAATCCATTAAATCTGAGATTGCATTCTCTGTGCCAATAAGCCCTGAAAGGTCAAGCCATTTTGAGTTTTTTGAACTTACTTCTGGTTTTAGGGTTTTACGAATTTCATCCAGATTTTCCAGTGAATCTGATTTTTCCAATCGTTTAATAATTTCATTACCCATATAGACATTAATGGCCAGATCATAGTACCTGCGCGATGTACGCAACATCAATCTTTTAATATAAGCTCCTTTATGAGTGGCGAACTCTTTTGTTTTGGGCGTAGAAGCATGAAGTTCTGATAGTAATTCGGATCCACTGATAATTTTTCCAACAATATGAGGATTGAACAAATCAAAATTGATAAGATCTAGTTTGTCAGGATCTTTCCGCCTGTCCCGCTTGGGCCATTTCACACTATCCCTTGCAGTTCCTACAGTAAACAGGTTCATTGCCGGGGTGACCACACTTTTTCCTTTTTCTGCATTGATGTATGAAAATGGTAATTCAGAAGTGTCAAAATTTGCCCCGTGCTTATCCATTACCACCGAAAAAGCACCAACACGGCAAGGCCATAGCATATATGAAAAAGATCCTGTTTTAGCTCCTCTTTCAACAATCCCCTGGTGCAGAGGTCCTAATTTGTACATATGGTTACTTAGATTTGTACCACTACCTGCATTGAAGAAAGAGAACATGCCGGCAATCATTAGAGTTGATTTATGATGGGTTACTGTATATGGACCAGCAAAAAGACTACAGGCTTCACTATGAAAGCCTTCGCAGTTTGCGAAAAAAGCAGAACCTTCAGATGAAAATTGTTTACCAATTTGCACACCCTGACCGACAAATGATGAGGTAATAATTGCCCCACTATCTACCCTTGTTCCTGATAGTACAATAAAATCTTTCGCTGACACATCTTCTCCAATTTTTACCGGAGCTTCTTCACAGCTTCCTAGTGTTCCTTCTTCAAGGTTTGATGCTCCGGAAATAATTGCAAAACTACCAACATTCACATTGCGCAAAGAAATTGTGTTCAAAATACGGACATTGTCGCTAATAGAACCCAGGGTTGATTTTTTCTTAGTTACATAATTTGCGATCAGCTGTTCCAGTTTTTTAGTAAATAGTTTGTCATGCCGATACATTACAAGCAGATATGCAATTTGCGCAGATAAGCGATCGAAAATTGGAAGTTCACGTCCACCTCCTTCATTTAAAATTTCTATTTCTGTGCCATTCCCAAAAGTTGTTTCCCCGTTTACAACTATTGTCCCAACATTTTCAATGGCCACATTGTTTCCAATAACATAGTTGATCAGGCTGGATACATTTGAGATAAGACAATTATCACCAATTGTGCAATTTTCAATATAGCTGTTTCTTATCCCGGAAGATTTGCTTATCCCTTTTTCAACATCAATCTTATTCGAAAACAGACCTAATTTAATATTTCCGGCAAATTGGACGCCTGATAATGTTGCGCTTGTAAAGTTTTCTTTTACTAAAATCTTGTTCCAATCGTTCGCCGAACAAGCTTGTTGTTTGAGGATTGTAATTTCTCTATCACTAAGATTTCTATACATAAATACTAAACTTTTGGAAGGGTGCTTACATCCTCTCCTTCAATATCTTTAAAATACTTAACTGTACCAACTTTTAATTCGAATGTTGATTCTTCATCACAAACAATCATGCCTTTGGCATGCAGTTGCAAGATAGAAACTGTCCACATGTGGTTGATGCCCTCTTCCACTACTTTCTGTAATGCCCGTGCCTTATTATAGCCATTTATGATAATAATTACCTCTTTTGACCGCATAACGGTATCAACACCAACAGTCAGAGCAGTTTTGGGAACATCATTGATTTGATTGTTAAAGAACCTTGAGTTTGCAAGAATAGTGTCAAAAGTTAATGATTTAACCCTGGTTTTTGAAGAGAGGGAAGAGGCAGGTTCATTAAAAGCAATGTGGCCATCAGGGCCGATGCCGCCCAGAAACAGATGAATTCCACCATAGCTTTCAATTTTAGATTCATAATCGGCACACTCTTTATCCAGGTCTTTTGCATTTCCATTTAAAATATTAATGTTTCCGGCCGGAATATCAATGTGACTGAATAAGTTCTTATGCATAAAATAGTGATAACTTTCCGGATGGTCTTCTGCTAATCCTACATATTCATCCATATTGAAAGTTACAACATTTTTGAAGCTAAGCTTCCCCTGTTTAACTAACTCAATCAGTTCTTCATAGGTTCCCATAGGGGACGATCCGGTTGGTAATCCCAAAACAAAAGGATTGTCGGGACCAGGGTTGAATTTATTAATTTTGCCTGCGATATAATAAGCAGTCCATTTGCTTAAATCCTTGTAGTGATCGTGAATTAAAATTCTCATAATTTTTTTGTTAGTGTAATAGTTCCTTTATTAAATGATTATTTTAGTATCTGCGACATAGCATCCTTTACCTTCTTCTAATACAATTAAGGGGTTTATATCGAGCTCTTTTATCTGAGGGCACTCCAATGCCAGCTGGCTTAACCGCATTATTGCATCGGCAATGCTATTGATGTCCAGCACCTTTCTGTCTCTGGCTCCCAAAAGAATTTCCGATGATTTAATCTCTTTGATCATATTGATTGCTGAGGTTTTATTAATTGGAGCTATTCTGAAACTTACATCTTTAAATATCTCAACAAATATCCCTCCCAGTCCGAACATCACAACTGAACCAAAAGATGGATCACGTTTAATACCCAGGATAACTTCTGTTCCTTTTTCAATTTGTTTGGCAATGTAGATCCCGTCAATTTTTGCTTCCGGCATTAGCTTGTTAACATTTGAATGTATCTGAGCATAAGTAAGTTCTGCCTCTTCTTTGGAGTTCACATTTAGGACAACCCCATCCACATCAAATTTATGGACAATATCATCCGACATAACCTTCATTACAACAGGATAGCCAATGCTATCGGCAATTTTTCCGGCCTCAATCTCCGAAGTGGCCAATCCATTTGGTATAATCGGTAATTTGTAAGCTTCAATAACTTTTATTGCCTTATACTCAGGTAAATAAGTATGTTTAGCTTTTAGGTTTTCATTTAAGATTAGTTGAGCTTTCTCTTTGTTAACATCTGTAAACTCAATAGGTTTTTCAGTTTCCTGATTGATCAATTGATTAAAGAACAGGTTCGCAGCATAAGGCTTACACATCGCTTCCGGGATTGAATAATGCGGAATATGATGCTGTTGAAGTATCTTAATTCCAGCAGCAACATCGGCCTTTCCCATAAATGAAGTGTATATTGGTTTATTGCTTTCGTGAGCTAATTTTGTTATCTCCTCTGCAATTTTCTCAATATCAGTCATAGATTGAGGGGTGAGGATTACAAATAATCCATCAACATCTTCATCCAGAATAGCACCTGTTATAGCATCATGATATCTATCTGCCCGGGCATCGCCAATTACATCAACAGGGTTTTTAATATTGGCTGTTGAAGGTAAACTCCTTTTGAATTTTTTGCTGGTTTCTTCACTAAATTGAGCAAGCTTAAGTCCCTGCTTTATCGCTTCATCTGTAGTTAACACTCCCGGGCCCCCGGCATTGGTAATTATTGCAATTTTTTCAGATTTTGGTGGTGGTTGATAAGCAAAAGCAATTGCAATGTTGAACATATCTTCCACATTATCGCAACGAATAATTCCTGCCTGCCGAAATGCGGCATCACAAATTTCATCACTTCCCGCCAATGAACCGGTATGTGAAGCTGCTGCAGAAGCTCCTGCTGATGTCCTTCCGGATTTCATAATTAAAACAGGTTTATGACTCTTTTCAATAACTTCTTTTGCGGCCTTCATTAAACCCGGTCCGTCAGTAATTTCTTCAAGATACAATAGAATTACCTTCGTTTTCTCATCATCCATTAGATAATACAATAGGTCTATCTCTGAGATATCTGCTTTATTTCCAAAACTTACAAATTTTGAAAATCCGATATTCTGCGCCTGTGCATAATCCAAAACTGCTGTACAGAGTGCTCCACTTTGAGATAAAAAAGCAATATTCCCTTCAGTAGGAAATTTTCTTGCAAATGATGCATTTAATCTGGATACAGGATCTGTATTAATTACGCCAAGACAATTTGGTCCGATAAATGACATATCCCATTTTTTTGCAATTGCCTTAATCCGGGCTTCTCTTTCGAGGCCTTTTTCCCCAATTTCTTTAAATCCTGCAGAGATAATAATGACGGTCTTTATTCCTTTTTCCCCACACTGTTCTAATGCCTTGTCGCATACTGCGCTTGGAAAAACAATAACTGCCAAATCAATCGGATCAGGAATATCAATTACATATTTATATGCTTTAATGCATCCAATATATTGCTCCCTCGGATTAACAGGATAGATAACTCCATTAAGTTCTGCTTGCAAAATATTTATAAAAATATCGCCGGGTACTGTTCCTTTTACTTTGTTTGTTCCTACGATAGCAACAGATTTCGGATAAAACAAGGTTTGAAGATTCTTTTTATGTAGTTCGGCTCTTTTTTCCATAACTCAAATAATATTAATAGGCTATAAAGTATTTTGATTAAATGTATGTCGCAATGAATTCAACAGCACCATTTATGCTTTGAACTTCACGTGCTTTTTCCATGTCCATCTCAATGTCAAATTCCTCTTCAAAGGCCGCAATTAATAGCATGCTCTGCATAGAATCTGCTCCAAGATCAAAGATAAGATTTGCATCATCAGCGATATCTGATTCATTCATCTCCAGCACATTTGCCACGACCTTTTTTACTTTCTGATTTACTTCTGATTGTTCCATAATTTTTTATTGATAAATAAATAATTTCATCTGTTTCCAATTTATTTTAATTATTCGCTAAGGCTTGTGAGGGCTAAAGCCGTTGCCAGATGAACCACGAAGGGCTCAGCGAAGCTATAGTCTCATAAAATCTAAATATTTGACTTCGTCGAGCTCGTAAACTCGGTTCCTTTGGTGTAAAATTAGAATGATAAATTTACGTGTTCGTGTCATTTGATTCATTCAATAATTATATTTTACCATTTAAAAAAATCTTTTCAGACTTGACCCGGACGGTCATGGTAAAGATTTTTGTAGTTACTTAAATCTTCTTTGTTTTGAAAATATCTTTCAAATAACGATGTCCAGAGTGATAAAACCCGGCAGTATTTTAGGTGTATGTTATTATATTAATCAGCTTGATGATATCAACATTTTTAATGTAGATAGGAAAACTAAGTAAGTAAATATTTTGGGAATTAGCTAAAATACTTGTTCAATATTGAGTTTTATTTATCGTCTAAGTATTTATCTGATCCCTGATCTTTGATCCCAGGAGGGGGAGTACTGCAAGCGATGCAAAACCAACGCATCTCGCTTCACTCGATGCTGGTTTTTCACTATCACCTTGATAAAGGGATTATTCATTTCATTCATGATCCCAGGAGGGGGAG
>JAUUZQ010000152.1 GCA_030589895.1 Bacteroidales bacterium | reverse complement strand
CCGGCTTATTCATATACTTTTTGGCCAAAATTTCCCTGCTATACAATAAATTATTAATTCTTGCTTTCAGATAATCCAGATCGAAGGGTTTTTCAATATAATCGTCTGCTCCATATTCAAGTCCACGTATTTTGTCCTGCATGGAATTCATGGCAGTGAGTAGAATAATCGGAATGTGACTGGTGTTAATGTTTTTGCGTATGCTGATGCAAAACTCAATTCCATCCATCTCAGGCATCATGATATCTGAAATGATCAGGTCAGGGTGATTCTTATTGATAAATTCCAGCCCTTCCTTGCCATTTGTTGCAGTCACAGTTCTGTAGTCCTTTCCCAGGTTATCATTCAGGAATTCACGGAGCTCGTCGCTATCTTCTGTTATGAGTATCAATGGTAGCTGCTTTCCTTCATAACTTACTGAGGAAGTCGCTTCAACTTCCTTTTCCTTTATAGGATCTTCAATCGGTACGCATATTTCATCAGCATTATAATAGCTCAATTTAATAGGAATTGACAAATAAAAAGTAGTGCCTGCATTTTCCTTGCTTGAAAAGGTAATTTCCCCTTTATGTAATCCTGTTAGTCTTTTTGTAAGCATTAATCCCACTCCGCTTCCCGTAGTTTTTGAGTTGATGATATTATCAGAACGGTAATATCTCTTAAAAATATGTTTCTGCTGGTCTTTGGATATTCCTATTCCATCATCAGATACACTGAGCTTGATGTAATCACCATGACGTTCCATCCCAATAATGATTTTTCCACCTGGATGTGAATATTTTATAGCATTGGAGATAAGATTGTACATGATCCGTTCAAGTAAAAACTTGTCACACCATCCTGTCAATTCTCTATTATCGCATTGAAATAGCAAGGCCTTGTTACTTTTATGTGCCAGAGATTCGAAATTGGATATTACATTTTTCAGGAGAACAGCGATAGATTCTTCTGCAACCTTCAGTTTGAATTTATCCATGTCAGCTTTCTGGAAATCCAGGAGCTGATTGATAAGATTATTTAGCTTGTCTGTATTATTTGATATCAATTCAAGATTCTTGGAAATTCCCGTTCCCTTCTCAGTGTGCTTGATCAAATCCTGTACAGGAGCCTTAATCAAGGTAAGCGGAGTGCGTATATCATGCGCAATATTTATAAAGAATTTAATCTTTTCGAAAGCATTTCTCTCTTTAATACTTATATAAATGTAACGTTGAATGAAGAAAATGATGATCACTGTCAGAAGCAAATAGATTATTTTAGCCATAGAGCTTCTCCAGAGAGAGGGTTGAATGACAATCTGAAGTGTTCGTCCATCATTATTCCAGAATCCATCATTATTGCTGGCCTGGACCGTGAATTGATAATTCCCCGGCGGCAATCCTGTAAAGTAGGCTCTTCGCTCCTTGGAGTTAATTGTCCAGCTATCTTCAAATTGCTCCAGTCCATCAAGTTTCCATCTATACAGATTCTTTTCAGTACTTGTATAATTAATTGCTGAAAATTCGATAGAAAATGAATTCTGGTCGTGGCGCAGAATAATCTTCTCAGTCTCATTTACATTGAGCTTCTGCTCATCGATACCTGCCTCTTTGTTATCTTTATGAAAAATATAAAAATTGGTAAATATGATTTCTGGAATTCTATCATTCAATTTAATTTCATAGGGCCGGAACAATGTGAAACCACGATTCCCACCAAAAATAAATGTTCCGTCACTTGTTTTGAAATAGGCACCACGACTAAACTCTTTTCCTGATAGCTTGTCTGCTACTGTGAAATTTGTGAATTCTTCTTCCTCTAAATTAAAACGAGACAGACCGTTTGTTGTGCTGAGCCAAAGATTACCCAATGAATCTTCCAGGATTCCATAAACAATATTGGAAGGCAATCCATCTTTTATTGAATAATTAGTCTGTAAACCCTTTTCAATATCAATATAACTAAGACCTTCTCCCTCACTTCCAATCCAAACCCTCCCTTTTTTATCTTCGTAGATGCAGTAGATTCTGTTAACAAATTCCAGAGAATCATCTTTCATCCCATGAAACATACTGAAGGTATTCTTCTCTTTATCACTATAATAAAGTCCATTGAGTGTCCCTACCAATATGTGGTTTTTGGAGTCGCCACTAATACACTTAACACTTATTACTTCATCATGTCGGGTGAATAGTTTTGTTGAAGGGTTGTAGCGTGTAACTCCGCCCCTGATGCCCCCCGCCCAGATATCTCCTTCATGATCAAGATAGAGCGCATAAATATAATCTGTTGAGAGAGAAGATGGATTAATTGTATCATGTTTCAAGGTTCTCAATTTCACTGCGGAGGCATCATAAATATCAATTCCCCCGGAAAATGTACCCACCCAGATATGATCCTCTCCGTCCTTCATCATAGACAGTACAGTTTTGGCACTCAGATCATTTTTTGAACCAGTTTCATAGCCAATGTGCCGGAAAGTATTGGTTTTCCTGTTGAGAATAGAAATACCACTTTCAGTGCCAAACCAGAGATTATTTTTACTGTCCTCTATTATTGTTCTAGTCATATTGGCATTCAGACTGTTAGGGTTGTTAGGCTGATGCTGAACGATAGAAAATGCTTTTTCATTTGGATCATACACATTAACGCCTCCACCATAGGTTGAAATCCACAGACGGTTTTCCCTGTCAATAAAAAGATCATATATCCCATTATTACTCAAGGAGTTTGGAATGTCTTCATTTAGTGCATATCTCTTGATAAATTCAAGGGATGAATCAAGAACAATGAGTCCTGCACCATCCGTGCCAAGCAGGATCTTATCATCATAATTAGCAATATCTCTGATAGTATAGGAAAGATTGGCTAGTTTCGGGATGTCTATATTTTTCATTTTCCCGGTATACTGGTCAAGCAGCTTCAAACCATTTCTTCTGGTTCCAAGGAGAAGCTGATTGTCATTGAAGGGAAGAAACGAAAATACTGCCATTTTAAGCAGTTTCTTATTAACATTTGCACGAGAAGTTTGATCGATAAAACAGTTTTCTTTCTGATCATACAGAAACATTCCTAATCCTGTTCCAATCCAAATTTTCTCGTCTTTTCTGGAATAGAATGATAAAATATTTGATGCAAAATCCGGGATTTCAAAGATTGAATCCTTAAGCTCGTTGTATATCAGGACGCCATTATTGGTTCCCATCCATATCCTTCTGGCATCATCTTCATGTATTACCAGTATCTGATCAATATCAAACCTCTCAGTTAAATTTGTAATTATCAGTTCGAACTCATCTCTCAAATAATCATAACGGAATAATCCATTATCAGAAAATGCCCAAATCTGCTGATCCTCATCCATGATAAGGGATCGTACCTGGGGAATGTTTGTCGCACCCGGATGATCTGGAGATCTAAGTTCGTAATGTTTAAAATCATATCCATTGAATTTATCCAGCCCATCATGCAATGCGAACCAAATCATCCCATCTTTATCCTGAATAGCCTTATATACTTCACTGCTATGCATTCCCTGATCATAGGTAATGTTCCTGAACTTATAGTCATCGGCGAAGACCATCGTAAATGAAGAAAAGATAATAATCAACATACAAGATATTTGCTTTACTATCTCCTTCAATTTCAATTGCTTTGTAATAAATATGATTTTCTTCATCAATATTCAAATCAGATCATGTTTTACAAATATATTCATTGTTAGCTAATATCGTATATGTTTGATATTATGCGAAGTATTTAACCTTCCTGTAACCTGAAACTTAATCTTTTTAGAACGGAATTCGTACTCATCAGAACGAAAGAAGCATTAATAACTTCATAAATATCATTATTTTCACAAAATAGACCAGTTAAATATAAATCACATAGAATGAAAAATTCAGTTTTCTCTTTTCTCTTGCTTTCGATACTCATTTTTACGCAATCCTGTTCAAATGAGGCGGAATTCTCTAAAACCACTGCTCCTGAAAATATGGAATGGTGGAATGATGCTAAATTTGGAATGTTCATCCATTGGGGTGTCTACTCCGATTTAGCAGGCTATTGGAAGGGAGAACCCTATGCAGGATATGCAGAGCACATCATGAGAATGGCTCAGATTCCTTTGGAGACTTATAAAAAAGAAGTTGCAGCACCATTTAATCCAGTTGATTTTGATGCGGAGGAGTGGGTGAAAATTTGCAAGGATGCAGGAATGAAATATATGGTTATTACTTCAAAGCACCATGATGGATTTGCCATGTTCGATTCAGATGTTCCAGGTTGGGATGACTATGATATTGTGGATGGAACAAAATGGGGAAGAGATCCGATGAAAGAGCTGAAAGCTGCATGTGATAAGGAGGGAATTAAATTTGGGTTCTACTACTCTCATTCCCAGGACTGGAGCCATGAGTACGGACAAAGGAATACATGGGACTATAAACATCCTACTGTAAGGAATACATGGTTTGATAAGCCGGAATGGCAGGAGCACAGGGAGAAATCAATGATTTATGTGAATGAGAAATCAATCCCACAAGTGAAAGAGATCATTAATAACTATCAACCTGATGTTATCTGGTTTGACACAAGAAACTGGTTGCCGGATGAATACAATCAGATCATACTGACTGAAGCGCGTAAGCTGGCTCCAAATACAATTTTCAGCAGCCGTTCTGCAATAGGTTTTGCAGATTATCAGTCAACAGCTGATAAGCCGATAGAATTCCCACCGGTCGAAGGATTTTGGGAAGCAATTCCAACAACAAATAATTCTTATGGCTACCATGCCAACGATCATTCTCATAAGCCATCCTCTCACTTTATAAAATTACTGTCAAAGGCCGCTGCACGAGGAGGCAACCTGTTAATGAATGTCGGTCCGATGGGAAGCGGAGAGATAGCTCCTGTGGATGTTGAGATTTTAAAAGGGATTGGTGATTGGTTAAAAGTGAACGGAGAGGCTATCTATGGAGCAGAAAGAACTATACTTCCTGTGAATGCCTGGGGAGAATCCACTATAAAAGGGAATACCCTCTACCTACATGTTTTTCAATGGCCGGACAATGGAGAATTAGTTGTTGGAGGCCTGGAATCTGATATTCTTTCAGCCTCTTTTCTAGGCGATCAGGAAAAACAAGATCTCGAGATCAGACGACTTGAAAACCGTGATTGGAGCATTTCTGTTCCTCTTATTGCTCCGGATTCTATTGTTACTGTAATTGCCGTACAGATTGAAGGGGCATTGGAAACAAATAGCACGAGATTGCTTGCTACTAATGTTGAGGCTAATATCCTGCATGTTTTTGATGCTAACCTTTTTGGTAAGGGAATTGGCTTTGGGAGTGGAAACAGTCGTGCGAATTGTGTTCTCAACTGGAGTGAAATGGAGAGTGGCGTAAGTTGGAAGCTTCGCTCAAATCAGGATGCAAAATATGCTGTGCAAATTGTGTATGATGCAGGAAGAGGTGCTGAAAATAATAAATACCTTTTAGCGATAGGTGAGCATTCATTCGAACTGGATGTCATCCCCGGAAATAAATTTGTGTCCATCGACCTTGGAGAGATAAGCTTGAAAAAGGGGGAGACAGAACTCATTGTAAAGCCTCTCATTCTGGAAGGGGATGATTTGATGCAGCTGAGAAGTGTTATTCTTACTCCGGAGGAATAGGTATTGGAAACTTTGGTTAATAATTTTATTCATACAAATTTAGCCTTTACCGCAGTCAATGAATCAGGTTAAATATGAAATTTACAGATTAACATAAAAATAGTCTTGTCATGTTACACAGATTTCTGGTATTTAAAAAAGCTTTTGTTGTTCTCATATGCTCCTTCGCCCTGCTTCCTGATCTTTCATCTGCAGATTGGGTAACTGAACTTGGCTTGCCGGGTTGTATTGAGATAAGTAATGGTTCCACCCGGGTTGTTCTTGACCCTAATATTGGTGGAAGAGTACTTATATATGAAGTCAACGGAAAAAATATTCTCTATAACGATGCGGCTAATGAAGGTATCACAGATGGTTACAGTATTCAAAGAATTGATGCAGGGAGATTTGATTTCGGACCTACAAGGGTGCTTCCAACAAGAGATCTCTATTATAAGGGAAAATGGAAGGCAGAGATTACAGGTGAACTGTCTGCCAGGATGATCAGCCAGGTGGACCCAAAACTGAATGTGCTTGTAATCAGGGATTTTGAACTTGATAAAAACAGTTCCCGTTTGCGTTGTACCCAGACGCTTACCAATACCGGGGAGGAAGTTAAATATCTTTTCTGCTGGGGGCGGACATTTGTTCATGGTGGAGGAATAAGCCTGACGCCTGTTAATCCGCATAGCAGGTATCCTGACGGACATGTAGGATATCTCCGCTGCGACAATCAGCAGGTCATGATATATCAGCATGAAGAGGATCCAAATGTCAGGATAAGGGATAATATCCTTGAAACACTTGGAACTACAAATTATAGCAAATTTGTTATGGATGGAGAGGAAGGGTGGATGGCCTATCTCTCTCCGGAAGATCTCCTTTTTATCAAAACGTTTGAATTCTTTCCTGATAAAAAATATGGAGAGATGACAGCAGCTACAACTTCTATCTGGCAAACAGAGAATAAAATATATGAAATTGAACCCTATGGTCCGCTGGAAGAAGTGAAACCCGGACAGTCAATTTCATTCACTGAAAACTGGGATTTGATTGACTATCAATTCCCCGATGATATGCTACCTGACCTGAAATTTATCCGCCAAATGGTTTCAGATCTTAAATAGTGCTTGCAAACTAAGCACTTTCAAAATATGTTAGGTTTTTGACCATATAAAATGAATCACATGAAAAAATTCTCATTATTGTTGCTAATTTCTACCATTACATTTGTAATGTACGCCCAGGAAAAAGTTGTGTCTGATGAATTTCAATTATTTGAAAAAGATACATCTATAATACTTCAAACTGCCAGCGAAGAGGCTGCGGAGAATTGGAAGGACCAGCGTTTTGGAATGTTTATTCATTGGGGTCCAATAAGCCAATTGGGAAAGCAACTGAGTCATTCCAGGAATAGTTCAAGTCATCGTCCGGGTGGAAAGCCTTACAAAGTGGCAAAAATTGAACCCGAAGTATATGACATACAGTATCTTACATTTGACCCGGTAAATTTTAATCCGGACCAGCTTGTGAAAACTGCTCTGAAAGCAGGGATGACCTACCTTGTGATTACTGCAAAACACCATGCAGGCTTTTCGATGTTTGATTCAAAGGTGTCTGATTATGATATCATGTCGGCGCCTTATGGCAAGGATATTCTCAAAGAGCTGGAACAGTCCTGCCGTAAAAATGATTTCAATTTTGGATTCTACTATTCGCCAAGAGACTGGCACCATCCTGATTGTGATTCGGAAAGCAATCACGACAGGTACATTCAATTCTATAAAGCCCAGATGGAGGAGTTATTGAATAAT
>JAUUZQ010000144.1 GCA_030589895.1 Bacteroidales bacterium | reverse complement strand
TGTTAATAGGGTAGAGGAAGAGACTATTAAAATGATAAACGAAACGACCGATAAACAACGAATTATCTGGTCGTGTGGTGGTGGCATGCCGCCGGATGTATCTACAGAAAATATCCATGCTTTTATTAATACTATTAAGAAGAGTGTATGAGAAATTTAATTATTTTGTTATTAATTGCATTATTTATGGCTACAGCAGGATTATATGCTCAGGAGCTAAGTTTTTCAGGAAAACAGGTACTGATCTACACCAGGAATGGTGAGGGTTATGTTCATGATAATATTGCTGCCAGTGTGGAGGCATTAGAGGAAATCTGTAAATTGATGAAGGTGGAGACGTCTGTAACAGATGACCCGGCAATTTTTGAAAGTAAGGAGTTTTTTCAGTTTGATGCTGTAATATTTTCCAATTCCAATAATGAAGCATTTCTGAATGATCTTCAGAGAGAAAACTTTCAGAAATTTATTCGATCGGGAGGAGGTTTCGTTGGGATTCACTCGGCTTGTGCATCTGAGCGGGATTGGCCATGGTTCTGGTCAATGGTGGGAGGAAAATTTGTTCGCCATCCCAGGCTTCAGAAGTTTGATATCAGGATTACTGATAATAATCATTACTCCACCAGGCACCTTCCCGAAATATGGAAATGGGAAGATGAATGTTATTTTATGGATCAATTGAATCCGGCAATTCATGTGCTTATCTCTGTTGACCTGACAACTTTGAAGGATGACCAGAAGAATGATTATCCGGGAACTGTATTTGGGAATCTGTTTCCGCTCGCCTGGTATCATGAATTTGAAGGAGGAAAATCCTGGTTTACAGCATTGGGACATAAGATTGAGTATTACTCAGATGAGAATTTCAGGCAGCATCTGGCCGGAGGTATTCAGTGGGTTCTTGAGTAAGGAATTTATGCATTACACTCTGTGCAATAACACAACTAATTAAACAACATGGAACGAAGAAAATTCATCAAATCAACTACAGCAGGGATCGTCGGAGGAATTGTTATTCCAAGCATTGTACCATCTTCGGTATTTGGTAAATCAGCACCAAGCAATAAAATTCAAATCGGTCAGATTGGCTGTGGTAGAATAGCCCGTGCGCACGATCTGCATGAAACGTTAAAATATGATGCAGCTCGTATTATTGCCGTTTGTGATGTGGATTCTAAGCGGATGAAAGAGGGGAAGGAGTTGGTGGATGCTTACTATGCTGATAATTCAGCAAAGAAAAAGTATCTCGATGCAAAAATGTATGATGATTATCGGGAAATGTTGATGAACAAAGATATTGATGCAGTGATGATCAGTACCCCTGATCACTGGCATGCACAGCCCGCCGTTGAGGCTGCTCTTGCAGGGAAGGATATTTATCTTCAGAAACCTACTTCACTTACCGTTAGAGAAGGGAGGATATTGAGTGATATTGTTCAAAAGAAGGGAATTATTCTGCAAATGGGTACCCAACAAAGATCTTCACCCCAGTTTCGCATAGCAGCAGAATTGGTGAGGAATGGCCGGATTGGTAAAATCCATACAGTGAAGATTGGTCTTCCCGGAGATCCCGCAGGTCCGGAGGCAGAGGAGATGTCCATCCCTAAAAATCTGAATTACAATATGTGGCTGGGTTCGACGCCTGAAACTTTTTATACTGAAATTGGGGTTCATCCACAGCACGATTATTCCAGACCCGGATGGTTAAGGCGTGAGCAGTTTGGTGCAGGAATGATCACAGGCTGGGGACAGCACCACATCGATTCAGCTAACTGGGGTCTTGATACTGAATATACAAATCCGATTGAAGTGGAAGCGATTGCTCAGTTTCCCAGGACAGGACTTTGGAATGTACATGGGGATTTCATGGTGAAGGCAATCTATGAAAATGGAGTCGAAATGCTGATTAGCGGTGGCTATCCAAACGGTATTCGGTATGAGGGATCAGATGGATGGATCTTTGTTTCACGTGGTAATTACCAGGCGACTACGTCTGATCCAGTGGCAAAGGAAAATAGCAGTAAAGCATTGGATGCAATGGATCCTTCAATATTAACTTCAGAAATAATGGCAAATGAGATTCATCTCTACAGAAGTAACGAGCAACACGGCAACTGGTTGGATTCTATTCAGTCCAGGAAAGAATCCATTTCACCTGTAGAACCGGGTCATAGAGCTTGTGCTACTTGTCTGATAAGTCATATCGCTATGAAAGTTCCGGGTAAGCTAAGGTACGATCCGAAAAATGAAAAATTTCTGAACAGTGACCTTGCCAATAGCATGTTGAGTCGTCCTGAGAGAAAACCTTATGGAGTTGAATCCTTTAAGTTATAGGGAAACATGAATAAATATATTTTAATTATTACAATTCCATTTATACTGGCAGCTTGTAAACAGAAGGAAATCACTAATCCAGATGGAGATATGATTACAATAATGACAGTTGCTCCCGGCCATTTTCATGCAGCCCTGATACAAAAAAACATGTATCCCCTGGTCGATAGTCAGGTGTATATTTTTGCACCTGAAGGAGCAGAAGTAGAAGATTATCTGGCAAGGATTGATGCATTCAATTCAAGAATTGAAGATCCAACAAAATGGCACAATACAGTATATACCAAGGAGGATTTTTTCGAAAAAATGCTGGAGCAGAAGCCTGGAAATTTGGTAACACTTGCCGGCAATAACCAGAATAAAACTGAATATATCTATGAATGCATAAAGGGTGGTTTAAATGTTTTATCTGACAAGCCCATGGCGATTCAACCAGCAGATTTTGAATTATTGAAGGAAGCGTTTGCCATTGCTGAGGAGAAAGGGCTGCTATTGTATGATATTATGACTGAGCGCTTTGAGATTACAACAATGCTTCAAAGGGTATTTTCTCAACAGGAGAGGATATTCGGTACGCTTCTAATTGGTACAGAAGCGGAACCGGCTATAACAAAGGAGAGTGTTCATCACTTTTCAAAAATCATTTCGGGTATTCCCCTCCAAAGACCGCCCTGGTTTTTTGATGTGGAACAGGAGGGAGAAGCAATTGCGGATGTGGGGACACATCTTGTAGATCTTATACAATGGGAGGCTTTCCCGGGTGAGGTGATCGATTATAAAAATGATATTTCCATATTGGACTCCAGGCGCTGGACAACAGATTTATCGAAGGCTCAATTTGAAGCTGTAACGGTTCTGGATGAGTATCCGGAATACCTCAGAAAATACATTGAAAACGACACCCTCAGGGTGATCGCCAACAGTTCTCTTAATTATACCTTGAAGGGTGTCCACGCAAAAATATCTGTTGAATGGAAATACAGGGCACCTGATGGAACGGGAGACACACACTATTCAATAATGCGGGGATCATTGTCAGATCTGATAATCAAGCAGGGGCAGAAGGAAAATTATAAACCCACCTTATATGTCAAGGCAGTTGATGCAGGGCATGCCTCTGCTTTGGAAGGGAATATTGATCTGTATATGAATGAAACGCTGGCAGAACAGTATCCCGGGATATCCATGGAGCGTATTGAAACCGGATTCTGGCGAGTGAATATTCCAAATAAGTACAGGTCAGGTCATGAGGCTCATTTTGAACAGGTCACACAACAATTTCTAAAGTATATGGCTTTGGGTAAAATTCCGAAAGACGAGGTGGCAAATATGATTGCTAAATACTATACCACAACAGCAGCAGTGGAGAAGGCAAAGTGAAATCAGCCATATTTATAGTTTAATAATCCAATTAAATAGAAACCAATGAATTTCAACAAAGTTTTTCATCGCAGCATTTTTTTACTTTTTCTAATTTCCTTTATTTATCAGCTATCATGTACAACAGAGGAAATGAGTGAGTTTACAACAGATTACCTGATACCAGTGCCTCAATTGCTGGTTGCTACTGGTGAATATTTCGACATTGATTCCCGAACGTCAATTTTTGTTGCAGAGGGAAATGAAGAATTAGCGCAGATTGGAGCTCTTCTGTCAGGTGATATGGAGAAAATATCAGGCTTGAAAATTGAGAATGTGACTGGGAAAAAGGTCCGGCGGTCTAATGTTATTGTTCTAAGCATCGATAAGGATAGTCAGATTGGAGAGGAAGGATATACACTTGATATTGGAAAAAGGAGAATTTTGATTACCGCTTCAGAATTTTCCGGGATATATTATGGGACACAGACTTTGAAACAGTTGTTTTTCTTTGATGCTAAGCATTCTGATGAAAAGGGTATATCATGGAAGATAGCCACGGGGATTGTAAATGATCATCCTGAGTTTTCATATCGGGGAACGATGCTGGATGTCTCCCGTCACTTTTTCACTGTGAAGGATGTAAAATCATATATTGATTATATTGCTTTGTATAAAATGAATGTACTTCATCTTCATCTTTCAGATGACCAGGGATGGCGTATTGAGATCAAGTCATGGCCAAAGCTGACAGAAATTGGAGGAAGCACAGAAGTTGGTGGTGGTGAAGGAGGTTTTTATACCCAGGAGGAGTATTCAGAAATAGTTAAATATGCTGCAGAAAGATATATTACCATCATTCCCGAGATTGATATGCCGGGACATACCAATGCTGCGCTTGCTTCTTATCCGGAACTCAACTGTTCTGGCAAATCTCCCGAACTATATACCGGTACACGTGTAGGCTTTAGCACGTTCTGTACCAGCAGTGAGATTACTTATCAGTTCATTGACGATGTTGTTCGGGAATTGGCAGCACTTACTCCAGGCCCCTATATTCACATAGGAGGAGATGAGTCGCATGTAACAGCTAAGGAAGACTATATTCCATTTATAAACAGGGTGCAGGATATAGTAATTTCTCATGGCAAACGGGTAGTTGGCTGGGATGAGATAACACATGCTGACATGAAAAGTGAATCTGTAGCACAATACTGGGCTTCATCTGAAAACGCATTAAAAGCAGTTGCTCATGGAGCAAAAATCATAATGTCGCCGGCTAAAAGGTGTTATCTCGATATGCAGTACAATGAATCTTCACCTTTGGGGCTTAACTGGTCTGGTTATATTGAACTGGACTCTGCATATTCATGGGATCCGCTGACATTGGTAGAGGGAATTACAAAAGATGATATCCTTGGAATCGAATCTCCACTATGGGCTGAAACGATTCAGACAATTGATGATATTGAGTACCTGGCCTTCCCAAGAATCATTGGACATAGTGAGATAGGATGGTCGCCAGTGGAATTGCGGGATTGGGAGAGTTATAAGATCAGGCTTGGAAGACATGGGAAATTGATGGATTTTCTGGAGATTGATTATTATAAATCGCCATTGGTGGACTGGGAATAGAGGTTTTATTTCCGATTTGTTCATCTCTTCCTCCTATTTCAACGCACTTATTGTAAGGGTTTGGGTGTGATTGAGACGCTAAAATAGCTTTGCTCAACTTACAAATTTTTCTGTTTTTTTTCTGTTTCATGCGATATTTTCAATTCTCATCACATTAAGTGAATAGCAGGGACGAATTTCTCTGCAATTTGAGTTCACTTAATATCAGTGTTATGAAAATTGAAAAAGTTTCACATCTGGTGGCTGAAAACAGGGAAGTGCTGCAGCAGAAAATGTCAACAGAATTTCTACATGAAGGATCGGAAGATTTTGATGGGAGTTGTCTGTTGTCGGGGCATTGTGATATGTGCATTGAAGCAGGTAATAGGTCGGTGGAATTACATGCGAGGATGGATAAATGCCGGGAGTGAATTCCCTAATTTATTATCAGTTCTTCCAGGTTGCGTTTTGGGACATGGTGCGTTTGATTTTCGTCTCTCCAGTATTTGAAATCACCATCTTGCATATCTTCAATTAGCACCTCTTCAATAGGTAAGCCAAGGGCTATTACCTGAATAATTTTCAGGTGTTCATCCAGGTTCAGGATTTTTGCAAGGGCTTCTTTTTTCACTGATGCGATGATACATCCGCCGAGGTTTTTTTCAACTGCAGTAAGGAGGATGGATTGGGCGGCGATTCCATCGTCACAGAAATAGTTTGTGCTTATGGTGGTATCGTTTAATTGTACAAGATAAGCTGATGGTCTTTCTCCCGGTTTGGGTCCGGGCCAGTTGGTGAGGTATCCAGCCCAGGCTAATGTGGGGAATATTTTTTCATTGATATCCTTGTTGTAAGCCAGGAAGTACTTCAGGGGCTGTGCATTTCTGGCTGAGCCTGATAGTCTTGCAGCATCGATCAACCCGAGAAGGTCGGCACGGGATATAGAGTGGCTTTCATCGAAGCGGCGGTAGCTACGGTTTCGGAGAATGAGGGATTTGAGTGTGGTCATGGGAGATTGATTAATGTTGTCGTTGCTAACAATGAATTGTATATAGAATTTCAGGAATAGAGGTTAATCTTTCTTAAAGAAAACCTTTCCTGCTCGTTGAATATGATCAAGCAGATCCTGATTTTTGATGTGATGAAAGATTGACAGGTCAAAAGTATTGGGGAGAAGTAGATCATCAAGTTCAATACTGATCTGGTTTAGAGTTGTAATATTAAGATTTGGGCCTTTCAGACTGAGGTCTATATCTGATCCGGGTTTGCTATTTCCCTTAGCACGAGAACCATAAAGGATTACTTCTTCAATATCCTTATATCTATTGAATACTTTGTTGATACGATCAATAATTTCCTCCTTCAGCCCGAATTTCATACTGTTTTGATGAGTGTTGTTTTTATTAAGCAGAAAGCAAAGATTTCAATTTGTTCTCAAGACTTTTAAACAGATTATAATACAATGTTAAAATGGCATTTGCAATTTCTTCTGCAGTTTCTTCGTTGTAAGTATGTGAAGTTTTATTTCTACTTTCAAGCATATTCATCCACCCATTTCCATCAGCAATAAGTTCATTTTTAAACGATTGACGGATTGCATCTCGTGAGCCAGTTAATTCCATGATTCCTTGATATTCGAGATAATCTTTCAGGGTATTCCACGCCAATTCATAAGTGAACTCAAAAGCTTTAATTAAGCCTTGTCGCTCCATATCGCTTAGCTTCTCTTTTTCAACATATTTCTCCAATTGGGATAGTGCTTTAAGGTAATTGGAAAAGCGTTGTTCCCATCGGATATCTTGTTTGTTCTTTGTCATTATTGAAAATTTCTTGCGTTTCCAGATTCCCTTTTCACCTGTTTTCTTGCTCTGAATTGAAGTTTAAAGATACAAAAAGCTTATTAATGAGAGTGAAAAATAGTAAGGTGTTACAGGAATGAAATTCTTCCTTATGTATAGATACATCGAGTAAAATGATATCATCTATTATTGCATTGTAATTTTAACGTATAATTTATTAATTTTGCATTCCGAAGTAATGGTGTACACAATGTACTTAGTGTGGCTGTATGGAGAACAAGGCGCTCCTACGCTAAAGCTTTAGAGAACACGGTCGGTTTTCCGAGTGGTTAGGCGCTGGTCTGCAAAACCAGTTACAGCGGTTCGAACCGAGGAGGAGGAACGACGACGAGCTCACGGAGCGAAGCGGAGTAATCCGCTACCAGTAAGGTATTGATAGAGTTCTTTAGATGAGGTAATAATAAAGTCCATTAATTTGAATGGCAATCCTTCGCCTTATAGGCCATGGATTACACGGTCGGTTTGCCGAGTGGTTAGGCGCTGGTCTGCAAAACCAGTTACAGCGGTTCGAATCCGCTACCGACCTCAAAATGAAAATGCAACAGTGATGATATTCAAACTGTTGCATTTTTTTATTTCGTAAAATTCCCCATATATTCCCCACCATAGTTTATACTGCTTGATTACTCTCAACCTAC
>JAUUZQ010000199.1 GCA_030589895.1 Bacteroidales bacterium | reverse complement strand
GTCAAAGAATCACTTCGTAATAACCTGGTGGATTGGATGGAGAAAACCGGTGATGATTTTATGGATGTGTGGGATGGGAGTTAGAAGCTATCAGCCCTAAGTTTTTAATAAAGACAAGTGATCATTATGAAAAAAAATCGATGTTTTGCTGTTCTGTCAATATTGGTTTCCATCACCCCGATAGTTCAGCTTCAGGCTCAGGATAAGAATGATAATTTATCCTTCGAGCAGTATATCAGGAATAGCGCTTTAACGAAAAGTGAAATCGATGTCTTTGTGGATCCCCAACAGCATTCATGGGCGCAATATGATGCTGAGCTGGGATATATTCTGGGTAATGATCTGCTGCCTGGCGCAATTGATAATAGCAAGTATATCTCCACTGTCCGCTCTGATGGTGCCAGGGCCATGCATATGTATGAAAATCTGTCATGCAGGATTAACACTTATGGCAATAGCTTCACCATGTGTTCCCAGGTCAGTGATGGTGAAACATGGCAGGAGTACCTGGCGGCCCACCTTGGTGAACCTGTCCGTAATTATGGCATGGGGGGATATGGTGTTTACCAGGCATACCGGAGGATGCTCCGTGAAGAAAAAACGGAAAACAGTGCTGATTATATGCTCTTCTATATATGGGGAGACGATCATTCAAGGAGCCTTTTGACCTGCCGGTATGTGACCTTTTATCCCAACTGGAACAACAGGGGAGGCAGAAGGTTTCATAATAATTTCTGGCCACACCTGGAGATGAACCTGGAGACGGGACAATTTGAAGAGAAGGAAAACCTGTTGTCTACACCCGAGTCCATGTACAAAATGATGGATCCCGAGTTCATGTATGAGAATACAAAAGATGATATGATGCTGCAGATGATGACCTATCTGAACAGGAATATTGACGGACTTGACAGGGGACGCCTTCAGAAACTTGCAGAAATATTAGACCTTCCGCCCATCAATTTCACCAATGAAGATCAATTAAGAGCAGATATTGTGGTATTGCGACATGCCTGTGCATTTGCAGCTACAGAGTTTATCCTGGAGAAAGTCAGACTATTTGCCGATCTGAATGATAAACAGCTGCTGGTTGTTCTGTTTGATCCCTACAAAGTCACAAAATCATTAATAAAGGATGGAACCCGTTATGACCAGCAAATAGTAGATTTCCTTGATGAAAATAATTACTACTATTTTGATATGAATATGGTTCATGCAGAGGATTACAAATCGTTCAATCTTTCGCTTGATGATTATTTCAAGCGTTATTTCATTGGTCATTACAAACCGACCGGGAATCACTTCTTTGCGTATTCAATCAAGGATAAAATTGTGAATTGGCTCGATCCCAAACCCATCACTTACCGTGGAGAGAGACAAAATATGGAAGACTTTAACGGGTACCTGGAGAAATAACGCTTTGCTAAAAATCTCGTCCTAACCTCTCTTCTAATTGAAAAACCTCAATGGCATTCTCTCTGAAGATTCGTTGAATCATATCAAATGCCACCTCATTGGTGAGTAATCCTCGTTTGACTCTTTTTGCAAGCACCTCAACTACAACATCTCTTCCAAACTCGAGCGAACCTGTTGATTCCTCTATAAAGGAGCAATCACCTCCCCAGAAAAATTTATTGTAAGGAACGCAATCGAACATTTCATCCAATGCATGAACTGCCTCCTCCCTCGATATTTGTGGTAACCACACCAGGTCAAGAAACACATTTGGAAACATTTTACCAAGGGCAGCATACTCTCCTGTCCATGGGTATCCTCCATGAAACAGGACAAATTTCGCATCCGGATATTTCAGAAATAAATTATTCAGTTTTACAGGCTTACCATTATCCAGCGTGTTGCCATTTCCTGCAAGATATCCGGTATGGATCTGGATGGGAAGATCGGATTCAATCGACTTCTGAATGATCCAGTGAAACAAAAAATCCTGAATCTTCCTGGCCTCATCAGCGCTTAAGCTTGCTGAAGGTTTTGCGTACAGTTTACTGGCTACCTCATAGGGTACATCCTCAAAATACTGTGATCTGGAATAGGCCATGGAATTTTTCACACAAACTGCATTTTTTTCAATATTCTTCGTGAAAAGATGATCGCAATATTTCAGGTATTCATCCAGTGTAGAATAGGTGAATCCATCCTCTCTGGCTTTTTCATAAATTCCCTGGAGTTCTTCCTCAGCTTCAGGACGGTTGCTTGATTGCATTACCAGCGGATTAATATGAAAAACAAGAGCATAGTATGGTTCAACCACCTCTGTATTGAAGGGCTTCCAATACTGATCCAGGAACATCAGTTCAAAACCTGCCTTTCGAAATGCACTATCAAACCATTTCCTGTAGTCAATATAGTTCTCCTCGACCTGAGATGAAAGATGACGAAAATTGCTTTCCATAAAGTAGGGGTCATCGAAATCATAGAGCTTCTGAAATCCCTTAATAAAATGACTATAGTAGCTGGTACTCCGGGAATAATCCAATGCCTCTCCATTCACCTTCCAATATTCCAGAAGCGTTATGGTATCCAATCTCCCCCAATCCATTTTTTGTCCCCCGGCAGAAACAATATCAGACATCAGGTAACTACTGTTAATCAGATGAATCAGACGGTATGTAAGATCACCATTCTCCTCTGGCCAGTGTTGGTGTTCGTGGGTATTGATTACCTTGATTCCTTCGGCAAAGTTCATTAAAGACTGATATGTGTTATCATTCGTTTGACTACACTGTTGAAACAATATACAAATCAGAATAAGGGCCATAGTTCCTCTAATAACATTTTTGTATTTCATCGCGAACAGATTTTGTTGGTAAATTATCAGTGTTATTAATGATTGCAATACAAGTTATACACTTTTAGGACAAATAAATTCTAAGGAAGCGAAATCAGTTTTAAGAAAACTAAAATTGATCGTCGAAATATTGCCATTGGATGACAAAGTAGTTGGATTAGCGTTAAATGACGACTCCTTTACTGACTTTGAAGATGGTCTTCAGCATTTTACGGCAATTGAAAATAATCAAGATATTATTATTACCCGAAACCTTAAAGACTTCAGGAATTCCAAATTGCCGGTTATGACAGCCAAACAATTCCTGGTAACATTAGATTAAGGGCCGAAGACCATACAGAGTTACTCCAACGGGATCTCTATGTGATTAGTCCTAATTTCTCAACTTAACCAGTGGTCCTATTATTGGGGCATATTATCTCAGTTATGCCTGACGTTGATTATGTACAAAGTTAGGTTGAAATTTACCCACTCCATTTTAAATATATTAGCATACTATTTAAGAATTCTGTCATCATGCAGGTTAATATATATGAATCCGTGAAATAATTGAATAAATTTGTTAGGAAACGGTTCAGCGAAATGAAGCATCCTTCCTATAAGAAAGTTAGTTCGGAGGACAACCAGGTCATTGAGATTATGGAGGTGAAAGAATCCCATTTCTATCCATTCTGGCACTTTCATCCGGAGAGTGAAATAATGCTTCTTAAGAAAAGTACTGGAACACGGTATATTGGAGATGCAATTGATAATTACCAGGCCGGGGATGTGGTAGATTTCAGCAGGTTTATCACCGTTACAATATCAGAGCC
>JAUUZQ010000056.1 GCA_030589895.1 Bacteroidales bacterium | reverse complement strand
TTTGAGACCAATTCACCTTTTTCAAATTTTTCAAGAGAGAAGTTATACCCAACCTTTGATATAGGACTGTAATTTTCCATATACATGTATATACCAGGTTCAATCTGCCGATGGAAATTCTTTACTTTGAACTTAAGCGGTCTGTTATGAATATACTGCTCTTCAAAATTAAGCTTGACTTTATTTGCCCCTGGGATCACTAAATCGTTCAGAAGAAACGAAAATAGTGCAATAATCACTGCAGATATAAGGTATGGACGCAGCAGTCTCCTAAAGCTCATCCCACTGTTCAAAATGGCAATTATCTCTGTGTTATAAGCCATTCTGGAGGTAAAATAGATCACAGAAATAAAGGTGAAAAGCGAGCTGAAGAGTACAGCAAAATAAGGTATGAAATTCAGATAATACTCAAAGATGATAGCCTTCAGGGTAGCTCCGTTCTCTATGAAGTCATCTATCTTTTCAGAAATATCAAAAACAACAGCAATGGATAAAATTAATATGATAGACAGAAAGAAAGTCCCCAGAAATTTCTCAATGATATATGCATCAATTATTTTAAGCCGCAATAGCTTTATAATCTTGTACCTAAATCTTTCACCATTTGTGCCTTCCATGGACTAAATTCACCTTTCTCTATTCTAATAAACGCTTCTTTTACTAACCATAAATAAAATGCCAGGTTATGAATACTGGCAATTTGTGCCCCGAGTAGTTCACCTGCTATAACTAAATGACGTAAATATGCTTTCGAATATTGCCTATCCACTACAGAATTTCCCATATCATCTATTGGGGAAAAATCATCCATCCATTTTTTATTCCTGATATTGATGATTCCCTTGCTGGTAAATAACATCCCATTTCTTCCATTTCGGGTAGGCATCACGCAATCAAACATATCCACTCCCAGGGAAATTGCCTCAAGAATATTTATGGGTGTCCCCACACCCATCAGATATCTCGGTTTGTCCTGAGGTAAAATAGCATTGACCACATTAATCATTGCATACATATCTTCAGCAGGTTCTCCAACAGATAGCCCCCCAATTGCATTTCCCTCTGCATTTAAGGAGGCTATTTTCTCTGCAGATTTCTTCCTTAAATCGCTATATACACTTCCCTGAACGATAGGGAAAAATGCCTGCTGATGGCCATAATGGGCTTCTGTATTCTGAAACTGTTCCCACCCCCTGTCAAGCCAGTGATGTGTCAGATCCAGAGAATCTGAAGCATACTTCTCTTCACATGGCCAGGGTGTACATTCATCAAATGCCATAATGATATCAGCGCCAATTGTACGTTGAATATCAACAACACCCTCCGGTGTAAAAATATGTTTTGACCCGTCGATATGCGATCTGAAATGAGCTCCCTCCCTTGTAAGTTTTCTATTTCCTGAAAGAGAAAACACCTGGTATCCACCACTGTCAGTAAGGATTGAACGATCCCAGTTCATAAACTTATGTAAGCCACCGGCTTTCGACATAACATCCATACCCGGCCGAAGGTATAAATGATATGTATTGCCCAAAATAATTGGGGCCTTGATGTCGTTGCTTAGCTCATACTGATGGATACCCTTAACAGTGCCTTGCGTTCCAACAGGCATGAATATGGGAGTATTAAAAGTCGAGTGATCTGTTTTAATTACCCCCGCCCGTGCATTGCTCTTTGTATCCTTATGTAATATCTTAAATTCCATCCCTCAATATTAGGTCGCAAAGATAGACAATTGTTGATAAAAATATGAAAGTAGCACGCAGAGTTGGTTGGTCGAAAGAAATATCTTTTCTAACATTGCCAATCAATTCAAGGTATATGTTTTTTAAGGATCTGATTTACGAAACAAATATATTTACTTTGGCAGTAGCAGGACTGCTGCTTGTCTCATTTACTGTTCAGTTATTCTATTATCTGTTCAGATATGGAAAGTTCATTCGATATAAACCGACTGTATTAAAAGAGAGTAAACTTGATATCTCCGTTGTAATTTGCGCTCGCAATGAAGCTGAGAACCTTAAAAAACACCTCCCTGCCTTTCTAACACAGGATTACAAATACTATGAAGTGATTGTGGTTGATGACTGTTCTACAGACCATACCATAGATATTCTTATGGATATGAAGGTGAAATACCCACATTTCAGGTATACATCGATTCCACTGGATAGTAAATTTATGCATGGCAAAAAGTTGGCTATGACAATTGGAATAAAAGCTGCGAAAAATGATTGCCTTCTATTCAGCGATGCAGATTGCTACCCTGTTTCTGACAAATGGATCTCGAAAATGAGCAGACAATTCACAAATGAAACAGAACTAATTCTTGGTATTGGAAAATATGAACGCAAGAGAGGCTTGCTAAATACATTCATCAGATACGAAACACTTTTTACTGCCATGCAATACATCTCATATGCCATAAGCGGGAAAGCATATATGGGTGTTGGCAGAAATCTTGCCTACCGAAAAGAGCTGTTTTTTAAAAACAAAGGCTTTGCCTCTCACCTGAAACTATTGTCAGGTGATGATGATCTCTTTGTAAATGAAGCTTCAAGCTCAACGAATACTGCTGTAGTTATTGATGCTGAAAGTCTTACGCTATCTATTCCTCCTTCAAACTTAAAAAACTGGATAAGACAAAAGAGGAGACATATTACAACAGGAAAATATTATAAAGCCTCATCCAGAATTCGATTGGCAGGAGAATATCTAAGCAGAGTTATATTTTATTTATTATTTGTTTTTCTGCTATTCGATGAAAACTGGATGTTTATTTCACTGGCTAGCTATGCCCTGCTTACAATAGTGAAATCGATACATGTTAAATTGGCAATGCGTCGGTTGAATGAGAGATATTTATTAGTACCTTCGCTTCTGTTTGATCCGCTGATGCCTTGGATATTAGGTTTGATCAGTATAGTGAATTTGTTTAGCCCACGAGAACCTAAATGGAATTAAATTCTAATTTATCCGATAAAGCACAGATTGATCTTGAACTTGTTGATAAGGCAAAGAATGGTGATCAACAGGCATATGGCCAATTATTAGGGAAATACCGTGATGCTATTTACTACATGCTGCTTAAAATGGTTAACAATCCTATAGATGCAGAAGATCTTACCATTGAAGCCTTCGGAAAAGCATTTAAAAACATCGACCAGTACACTCCAAACTTTGCCTTTAGTACCTGGCTGTTTAAAATAGCTTCCAACAACTGTATCGATTTTATAAGAAAGAAGAGAGGAACAACAGTTTCACTGGACCAAACTGTTGATGGAGATGATTCTCTGAGTCCATCCGCACTCATTCAATCAGATACTCCTGATCCGGAAGTGAGTATGATAAATAAGCAAAAGATCAGTCTGATGCATGATATTGTTTCAAAACTTAAGCCAAGATACAGAAGCCTGATCGAGCTACGCTATTTCAATGAGTATTCATATGAGGAGATATCTGTTCATCTTGATCTGCCCATTGGTACTGTTAAAGCTCAATTGTTCAGGGCACGTGAACTCCTCCTGAACATCATGAATCGGACCAGCGAAAAATTATAGTCCGAATGGATTTAATTAAAAAATATTTCCCGGATATTTCTTCTCATCAACAACAGCAATTCAAAACACTCGAACAGGGATTGACGGAATGGAATGAGAAGATCAATGTAGTTTCCAGAAAGGATATCATCTATCTTCAGGAAAAGCATCTTCTCCATTCACTTGCCATCGCTAAATTCATTCAATTTTCGCCTCATTCAAAAATTATTGATGTTGGTACCGGTGGGGGACTACCAGGATTGCCCCTGGCGATAATGTTTCCTGACAGCCAGTTTACGCTTATAGACTCAATTGGTAAGAAAATAAAAGTAGTGGATGAACTGCTGGTGACATCCGGAATAAAGAATGTAAAAACAATACATACAAGGGCAGAAAATATTTCTGACCGCTTTGATTTTATTGTGAGCAGAGCTGTTACCAATTTTCCGACATTTTACTCCTGGACAAAAAAGCTGATCAATACGCGTTCTACAAATAGCCTTAACAATGGTGTAATTTCCCTGAAAGGTGGAGATCTTAGTGAGGAGCTGAGCAATTTCAGGGACAGGGTAAAAATTGAACCGATCAGCCAATGGTTTGACGAAAGCTTTTTTGAAACTAAGTCAGTGGTATACCTGGGGCTGACGGGAAAAAAATCCTTCAAAAAGTAACAAGCAAGCAGAAGCCAATCCTACTTCCTCAACCGTCAGTATCCATTTGCAAATAAACAGTAAACAACAATATTTATAAGTGATTAACTCTGCGACTTATCTACCAGGTCCTTCTTACTTATAGCAGTTTCCAATATCTCCATGAATTGATCTAAAGGAACCTTATGGACAAAAGCAGCAGTTTTAACAGTAATGAATTTCGTGATGAATTTTCGAATTCCATATCCGCCAACTCGCTTTACACCAAATATTTCCATAACATCTGCTATATCTCCGTACTCTTTCAATATTTCAGAAACATATGTTTTCTCTGTGATTTTCATAATTGTCATTATATAAATTAGTTTTTTTCCTCTTAACTGCTAATAAAAAAATATCTACTTCCTTACATTTTTGGCCACTCAATTGTATGACGGAAAAAATACTTGGAACCAATAACTTCTATCTCCTCTTTCCTTATCTCAGTTATTTTCAGATTGAATTCCATGCCCTTCTCCGGACCGTACATATTTCCATTTATCCATTCCTTATTCTTAATGTCAAATTCAAGATTTTTTATAATTATTTTTCCTATTAGAAGGTCGTTACGCCTTAACTTATCCGGATTTTTCTTATCTCTGGTTTGTCCATTTTTAAAGCCATCAACTCCAATGATTTCTCCATAGTACTTATTGTCAATTTTAAATATTCTAATATTCAAATTGTTGGGTAAATGATATTCACCTATAACATCATCCGCCTTTTGAGCAGATAATGAACCTATAATAAAGAATATCAGAAGAGTTATTAATTTTATTTTACGCAGCATAATTAATTGTTTTAGTTACTCTATTGGCCAATTATATTGGTAATAACATGTAAAGTTAGTTTATGTTCACTAACTTTCAAGTCGTTTTACTTATCTACTTCAAATTTTTGGGAGATAGTGGACAGAATTACGTTAGAATTTATTAAAAGGGATAGCAGTAGATTCATTCCAGCGTATCTGTTAATGAACTCTTAGCTACATAACTACATGATTATTCTTTCTCTGAGGAGCACAAAATAAATTGAGAAATATACCGAAAAGTTAAAATTGCTTAAAAAAACTATAGGCCTAAATCTATTATTATGCTTTCGTCATTTTCTATTAAATAATGTAAGACGGTCCGTCATTCTGAATTACCAGTCAGCATAAGAACCAGCACGCAACATATAACCCACATATTCTTATTAAAAAAATAATTTTAGGAACAATCTAATATTTCGACCCGGCTCGAAAAACATGGAACTTGTATCCATATTTTTATATGGCCGACTCAGGTGACGGTAATAATTTACATCAAAAATATTGTCAACTGCCAATCCAACATTCATAATATCAAAAAACAAATAGGAAGTACTGACATTAAAAACAGTAAACGCCTCACTCTCCCTCTCACCTGCTAAATCTGAAACTCTTGTCTGTTTTCCCTGAAATTCGTTTTCCAGGGTGATTTGCAACTTACTATTTCTGTACGCAAGTGAAATTAGTGAAGTAAAAGGTGCAATTTCTGGTAATGGTTCATCAAAATCCAGATTTTCTGCAAAAATATAACTTAGATCTATATTGACTGAAAAATTCTCTATGAAATTATATTTCGCGCCGAAGTTTATTCCATATTGTTGAGACCTCTCAATATTCACAAAACGTTTGGCAAATACAGGCTCTTTACAAGCTAGAAATTTTCGGGCAATAGTTGTATCCACAACAGCCGAAATATAATTTTGAATAGCTGAGTAAAACAAATCAGCATAAATGTAAAAGCTTTTGTTCTGTTTGCTCAGCAATAAATTAATTTGATTATTGCTCTCTGATTCTAAATGGGGATTCCCAACATATTCATAGGCGTCTAGTCCGATCGTAAAATGATTAATATACTGTTCTAACAAATTTGGATTTCTTGTTCCATGACCAGCAGACAATTCAATATCAATATTACCAGGAAGACTATATTTTACTTGCGAATAATAATTAAAATTTAAAATATCATCAGACTGTATATCATTATCATACAAGCTGATAAAGTCTTGTTCCGGCTCTTTTATATTGCTTCTGATGAAGTCTGTTCTAAATCCTGCTTTGGCACTTAATTTTGACAAAAAATAATACTTGAAATCTATAAAAGCCCCAAGATCCCGGCTATATGAATTTTGCCAGACTTCAAACACTTTCTCATTCGGAGGATCAAAAACAGTGGGTGGCGTACTACAAGGATTTATATACTGAATCACTTCTTTGTTTCCATCTTTTGCAATTTGTTTAAAGTCTGCACCAATATTCATTGTTCCATTTTCAAAAGGATTCAATGTAAAACTAAATCTTCCTCCAAGGTCTTTTGAAAATACTGGCGTACTGGCAAGAGAAATAGCAGCATTTGGACGGTATTCATTGGTCATTAAGTGGTCTTCAGCAGCAGCAAACAGCTTTATTTTAAAAGAAGAGACTACTTTGCTGAGCTTATTAAACTCATAATCGAGGGAGACCATATTACTCTTGTCATATATTGCATCCATTGGCAAACCTGCATGCAATACATCATTGGCAACGGAATGCATATAATTAAGGAATACCCTCTGCTTTTGTGATATGTTTAAACCAATCCCCGAATTAATCCCATACGTTTCATAGGCTGATGAAATTTCCAGTTCATCCCCTGATGTATAATTGTCAAATTTGCGGAAATTAACATTCAATGCTATATCAAAAAATCTGGTCCCTCCTTTTATATTCGCAGAAGTAATTTTTCCATTCCCATTGAAATCATATTCAGAAGAAATATCTCCACCAAAACACAGCTTCTCATAATTTATTTTTTCATTGCCTACAAGGTTTATAAAACCACCCATAATTTGTCCATATCTAACTTCGTAGGGTCCACGTACAACTTCTATCTTTGAAATCTCATCTGGTGAAATTCTGCTTGTAACAGGGTCCATTCTATTCGGACAAGAATTTGATGCAGACATTCCACCATTAATTGTCGTATTAATCTGGTCATATTTGAAGCTATTGATACTTGGTTCGATTGAAAATGAACTTCGCTTAGTAATTGTTACTCCAGGAATTTGTCGCATCAACTCACCTGTGGATTTAATCGCACCGCTATTTTTCTCAGGCATAAATACTTCATATGCAGACATTGCTCTACCCTGTATTACAACTTCCAGGATCCGGATTGTATCCGGATTTTGAGCAGATAATATGACACTGCTCAAAAAAAGCAGGATAAATATAGATGATTTCATTCGTTATTAGAGTGTTATTTGATCTGGTTCAGCTCCTATAGCTTCACCAATCGAATCCCCATTCCAAGTTATGAAAAAGAAGTTTGAGAAACTAAATTTATCTCCCACTTCTCAATTATAATGGCTTTAAGATGAGTGATAAATCATTATTTTCAATTTGTCACCCCCTTTTGTTTTGTTTTTAAAACTAAAACACTAATTTTGCAGCCCGAATTGTAGGTAAATCGAATTTATAGTAAAACCAGAATAATGAAAAGGACATTTCAACCTTCCAGGAGAAAACGCAGAAACAAACATGGTTTCAGGGAAAGAATGAGTACTGTTAGTGGCAGAAAAGTTTTAAAACTGAGAAGAAAAAAGGGACGCAAGAAACTTTCAGTTTCAAGTGAACGTCGCCACAAAGCATAACAGAATTCATTTTCTGATCCTGTAAACCAACCCCACAAGGTTGGTTTTTTTTTGAATTAAATAGTAGACACAACTCAATTTCACTTGCCACCCTCTGCTATTTCTCCGATTTTCCTTCAAAACACAGGTAGCAACAGAATCCGGTCCCGCAGTCCTAACAGGAAGGGATAATAAAAAATAAGACTTACATAGGTACAATTATTTTGTATGATTATCTTTGCCATAACAGATACAACATAAATGAACTTCTTAAAATTCCTCATCACTCTAAACTTTTGGCGACACTTTCTGCTCGCTATCCTTATTTCCATGGTAGTGTTCTTAGGTACACTGATATGGCTTAAAATATATACCCATCACGGACAAGCAATCTCAGTCCCAAATTTAACCGGACTAACAATCGACGAGGTAGATGATGTTGTCTCATCCAGAAGACTCAGGTATGAAATAATTGATTCGATTTTCTCTACTGAAATGCCACGCGGTACAGTATTGAAACAAAACCCTAAACCGGGATCAAAAGTGAAAGTAAATCGCAGACTCTTCTTAACCATGAATGCTGTCAACCTTGAAATGGTCTCAATGCCATACCTGGTAGATGTATCTGATCGTCAGGCTATTCTTGTCATTGAAAATGCAGGATTAACACTTGGTGATATCACTTACAAACCCGACAATGCAGTTAACAGTGTATTACAACAAAAATATAATGGCTCCGTTATAGAAGAAGGCACTTTAATTACCAAGGGTTCAAAGATAGATTTGGTACTGGGTATGGGGCTGAGTCACGAGACCACTCCTATTCCCGATTTAATCGGCATTGATTTAGTATCAGCAAAGGAAAACATATCAAACCGATACCTTAATCTTGGAATGGTTACTTATGATGAATCGGTGTTGACTGAAGAGGATAGTATCGTAGCAATGGTTCATCGGCAGTACCCGGCGTATGAAGTGGAGAAAAGAATAAATAAAGGAATGGACGTGGATATCTGGCTTACGACAGATTCAACCTTATTGCCGGTTCAGGACACGACACTTCTGCTACCCTATGTAGATAGAGATGATGAAGATTTATAGAAGCGTACTATTTTTAGTTCTTACACTGTTCCTGTTTCAGCGTACAAACGGACAGGAGTTGATAATGCCATTGAATGACAATGCTGTAATCAAATCACATGTTAAGTTGCATCCTGTGAAGAAATCACTTAAGGATGTAATGCTGGAACTTCCATTTCTGGATGACTTTTCTTCTAACTCTCCTTTTCCTGATCCTGCTGTTTGGTCTGACAGCTTTGCCTTCATTAATAAAAGCTATGAAGTAAATCCTGTTTCATCAGGTGTTGCAACCCTGGATGCAATAGATGAATTTGGCACTGTGTATGATTATGCCACAATTGACCCAGTTACATTTGATGCTGACTACCTTACATCACAAGCAATAAATCTCGATTATCCTGAATCAGATAGTCTTTACCTGAGTTTTTTCTACCAGGCAGCCGGAAATGGATTAACTCCAAGTGCCCATGATTCACTTTGTGTTGATTTCTATAATCCAACATTGGATCTTTGGTCAAACATTTGGCAGATCAGTGGGGATACTTTAAAACCTTTCGTTCAGGTGATGTTACCAATTGTTGATACTGCCTTTCTAAAAGAAGGTTTTCAATTCAGGTTTCGCAACAAAGCCAGTCTTCCCAAAAATTCAGATTATCTCGATGAAAGAGGCAATGTTGACCATTGGAATATCGACTATGTTCGTCTCGACAGGTTACGGGCTTACAGTGATACAGTCCTGCGTGATGTGGCATTTTCAAAGCCTCTCCCATCAATGCTGGAAAACTTTCAGTCTGTTCCATGGGATCATTTTAGCAGGGCATATAACACCCATTACAGTGGTAGCATTAAAATAGATTATTATAATAACGACACAGCAACCCGTAACATTACACGCTATCTGGAGATCAAGGACCTGATCTATGGTGAAGAGTATTCTCCAGGCTCTCCTACGACACAAGATATTTTTCCGGGAACATTTAGCTCATATGATATTTCAAGTATCTATCCATTTGAATTTGGAAGAGGAGATACTGCTCTGTTCGAAATCAAATCCTATCTCCGCACCGACGATTTCGATTACAAAGCAAATGATACAATGACCAGATTGCAAACCTTCCGTGATTATTTCGCCTATGATGATGGAAGTGCTGAAAGGTCTTATGGATTAAGAGGACAAGGCACAAGCGGTGGTATATTCGCAGTTAGATTTGAAAGTTTTATAAGCGACGAATTGGGTGGGCTGGATATTTACTTTACTCAACTTAAGGACTCCCTGAATCTGAATTACTATTTTAAGTTCATGGTTTGGGATGACAATGAAGGTCTTCCCGGAAATATAATTTATGATACAGATGCTGATTACCGTGTATTCTATTCTGATGGTATTAATAAATATACAAGAGTCAAATTTGAGAACAAAGTTCCCGTTGATGGAACATTCTATGTTGGAATCCTTCAATACAATCAGTATTTATTAAATGTAGGCCTTGATGTAAATCTACCCTCCAATGGGAATTTATTGTACAACCTTGGTAGCGAATGGATAGCATCAGGTGCTCCGGGGAATCTGATGATCAGACCTTATGTTCTGAGAACATACTCTTCTGCTCATGATCAGCTTTATGAAAAGACGTCCGTTATACTATACCCAAATCCTGTATCTGAATCCCTGAGCATTAAGTTTCCGGATACAATTTTTGAAGGAGAGGTTAAGATCAATGTATACAACGTCTCGGGTCAACTGGTCGCATCGCAATTCAACCAAGATCAAAGTTTATATCTTGGCAATCTTTCCAACGGAATTTATATTGTAACTTTTCAATCTGATAATTACTCTTTTCCCTCCGAAAGAATCATAATCAGCAAATAAGGTATGCAGGAAGAACAGCTTGATCAGAACGAATTATTCGAACATTTCAGATTTGTAGCTGACAAAGGTCAAAATGCCCTTAGAATTGATAAATTTCTTTTCAATAAACTTGAAAATACATCCCGAAGCAGAATACAAGCAGCAGCTGCTGCTGGAAGTATTCTTGTAAATAACAACCGTGTAAAGGCAAATTACAAGGTAAAACCTCTTGATGTTATCTCAATTGTCCTGCCCAACCCACCGCGAAAAATAAAGTTAATTCCTCAGGACATACCATTGAATATTGTATTTGAGGATAATGACCTGATCATCGTAAATAAAAATCCGGGGATGGTCGTTCATCCCGGCCATGGAAACTATTCCGGAACATTGATCAATGCTTTGATGTTTCACCTGCAAGACAATCCCATGTTTCAAACAGGCGAAGAACGTCCCGGACTTGTACACAGAATTGATAAAAATACCTCAGGACTTCTTCTGGTTGCAAAAAATGAAATGGCCATGAATAAGCTGGCACTGCAGTTTTTTAATAAAACAACAAAACGAACCTATCAGGCTCTGGTGTGGGGAAACATGGAAGAATCTGAAGGCACAATTACCGGAAACCTTGGCCGCAATCCAAAAGACAGAACAAAAATGATAGTTTTTCCCGATGGATCGCAGGGAAAGCACGCAGTTACTCACTATCGAGTGCTGGAACAACTGGGATATGTGAACCTGATTGAGTGCAGACTGGAAACCGGACGAACACATCAAATCAGATCCCATTTTCAATATATTAAACACCCCCTGTTCAACGATCAGGAATATGGTGGAGATAAGATACTTAGAGGAACAACTTTCACAAAATACAAACAATTTGTAAACAATTGTTTTACTATTTTACCCAGACAGGCACTGCATGCAAAATCACTGGGATTTATCCATCCTACCTCCGGCAAAGAGGTGTTTTACGAGTCTGAATTGCCCGATGACCTGGAAACTGTTATTGAGAAATGGAGGAAATATATTACAGGAAGGGAGCCGGAAGTTGACTAAATGCAGAGTTTTCTTCTATTAAACACTGATTTGTTGTGACAAGCGGTTTTTCTTGCAATTAAAATGCTTGACAATCAGTTATTATAGGTTTATGTAATCTGAAGAGCACTCGTCAAAATAATGCATGCACCTATGAGGTAAAATCGTATAAAACTTAGTATTTTTAATTCTTATTAGAGGATTAAATCAAATGAATATAGCAGTATTAGCAGGCGGTGACTCTTCAGAATCTGCAATCTCTGTGAAGAGTGGGAAAGAAGTAATTAAGTGGCTGGAGAAAGCCGGTTATACAGCATATCTGGTGATTGTTCAAGGTACTGAATGGAAAGTGGCAATTGGTGAGAATGAATATAATGTTGATCTGAATTATTTTGGTTATTCCGTTGGGAAAAAGAAAACCAAGTTTAATTATGTCTGGAATGCAATCCATGGAACACCTGGTGAAAATGGTAAAGTACAAGGCTATCTGGATATCATGAAGATTCCCTATAGTTGCTCTGGCTTACTCTCTTCTGCCATAACCTTCAACAAGCACGTATCAAAAGCATATCTTAAGCAGTTTAATATTTTAACTGCTGAATCAAAACTTTTGAAGCGATACGATCAATATGATATAGAAGAAATTATTGAGATTGTTGGACTACCCTGTTTTGTAAAGCCTAATCGGGGCGGCTCAAGCTTTGGGATGGCCAAGGTGTCTCAAACAGAAAACCTGGAACCTGCAATTGAAGCTGCACTAACAGAAGATAGTGAAGTAATTATTGAATCTTTTATTAAAGGTACAGAAGTAACTTGCGGATTGCTTAAAACCAATGAGGATGAATTGATCTTTCCGCTCACAGAAATAATTTCTAAAACAGAGTTTTTCGATTATGAGGCGAAATACAAAGGGCTGGCAGAAGAGATAACACCTGCAAGAATTGACGCAGAATTAGCAAAAAAATGCCAAACACTGGCATCCGATATCTATGATTATACCCACTCAAGTGGAATAGTTAGAATTGACTTCATAATAAAAGGAAATCAGTTATACTTTCTTGAACTCAACTCTGTTCCCGGAATGACAAAAGAGAGTATAATACCTCAGCAAATACGTGCCATGGGCCTGAAAGTTGAAACTGTCCTTCAAAAAGTAATTGAAACATCCTGCTAATCGGAATATTTCTCTATTCATTACTTATCAACTTTTTTACTACTTTAGTCAACTCACATTATCTGTATGAAAATTTCCATTGTATTCGCTTTTGTAATACTATTCTTCACTTCATGTTACTATTCAAGTGATGAATTTTACTTCGTGGATATTCCTTCTACCGAATTACCGGAAATAGTCCTCTCAACAAATTTTGATACTTTAGAAACCATTATAATACGAGACAGTATTTTATTTGAATATGAAGTCTCAATCGATACCGGCCGATTATATATTACCAGAATCTTTCTAAGTGAGTTCTATATTTTTGCATCAGACAGTATTCGAGATAGTTTGTGGATTAATCCAACATATTTAACAGAAGACGGTCAATATGAAATGAATATGGAACTGATATATAAGACCACAAGTGGAAGTCTGTCCGACAGGATTGATGCTGAATATGCAAAATTGGATACTTCGTGGAATGTTATTCTAAACAGGGGAGAGATTTTGAAATGAAGAGACTAAATACCATAATCCTGATTCTACTTCTGGGAACAATTAGCTATGCCCAGGAATCAGGATTCTCTTTTAGAATTGGTATAGGCACATATCAATTCAATGATATGAAATTATTCCAGGACGAAATAATTGCCATCTCACCCGTTGATGCCAAAGGTTTCACCTATTTTCCGCCCTATACACATTTCAGATTGCAAGTCCACAAAAAGAATTATACTGGAATAAAATATGGCGTTTTTTATGGCTATTCAGCCACAGGAGCATATGCCACTTATGCTGACTATTCCGGTACGATGAATATAAATCAAAGTATATCAGCATTTCAGCTAGGGACCTCCCTGTATTACCCATTGGTTTTCAGAAACTATTTTGAAATATCTGCCTACGGAAGCCTTATGTTTAGTTATACTCGTGACCAGATCACTGAAAGCATCTCAACATATTATTATTTTGAAGACCTGACCGTAAAGCTGAGGTCTTTTTCACCTTCAGCTGAAGTTGGTTTTGAGGCCATCTACCATCTTCTAAACTATACACTGGGTATTGAAGCAGGATATCAATATGATGTTGGGGGAACTTTTAAAATAGCAAAAGCTGACACTGAGGATGCAAATCTGATACTCCCTGAAAGAGCTGGTCATTCAAATCTCTCAGGAGTCCGGCTAACTGCCAAAATCATATTCAGATTCAATGCTAATTTGTTGAACGAATAGAGTGCACAAATCTGTGAATGACAGTTTCCAGTCCGGAGTCCTTAATTCCTGATAAACTTTTTATAAAAGCACTCCCGATTATAGCTCCATTGGCATAAGAGCAAGCTGTCTGAAATGTTTCTGCATCAGATATCCCAAAACCAATCATTCTTGGAACCTTTATTTCCATCTCTTTTATCATCTTAAAATAGCTTAGTTGTGCCTCTGCTATTCCGGATTTCACACCTGTAGTAGAAGAATCTGCGACCACATAAAGAAAACCTCCCGATAGCTCTGCAATCTCCAAAATCCGCTCTTGTGTTGTTTGAGGAGTTATAAGCATTATCATATGTATTCCATTCTTGTCGAAAAGGGATTTATAATCCACACGGAATTCATGAAGAGGCAGATCCGGAATAATTAACCCATCAATTCCGATCTCTTTGCAATCACTTACAAATTTCTCAATGCCGTATTGCATGACAGGATTAAGATATCCCATCAATATCAATGGTATTTCAACACTCTTTCTGATATCCTTCAACTGCTCAAAAAGTAATTTCAGACTCATTCCATTTTCCAGTGATCTCTGACTACTTTCCTGTATCACAGGACCATCGGCCAGGGGATCAGAAAATGGCATACCAATCTCTATCATGTCAACTCCGGCAGACTCCAGTAAGCTGATAATTCTTACTGTATCATCCAGTTCAGGAAAACCAGCCGTCATGTACAGTGAGAGAATATCACCTTTTTTTCTATTAAATAATGCATCTATTCTATTCATTGCTTATATCATTCCTCAGGTTATTAGAATAAGCGTCCATATCTTTATCTCCCCTTCCCGATAGATTTACCACCACAACATCTTCCCTGGCAAAGGATTGCTTTTCAAGTGCGGCCAAAGCGTGTGCAGTCTCCATAGCCGGAATTATCCCCTCCATCCTGGTAAGCAAATATGCTGCCTTTAATGCCTCATCATCCGTAATATTTATCACTTCAGACCGACCACTTTTCCCTAACCATGCATGCAATGGACCAACACCGGGATAATCCAGCCCTGCTGATATTGAATAGGGCTCCGTTATCTGTCCATCCTCATCCTGCATCAGGAGTGTTTTACTACCATGAATAATTCCATCAGTCCCCAGGGTGCTTGTTGCAGCAGACATGCCGCTGTCCAATCCCTTCCCCGCAGCCTCAACAGAAATCAATTTTACAGCTTCATTGTCTAGAAAATGGTAATATGCACCGGCAGCATTGCTTCCGCCCCCAACACAAGCTATAATGTAGTCAGGGAATTCTCTCCCTGTTTTCTCTGAGAGCTGCACCTTCATCTCCTCACTTATGACAGACTGGAAACGGGCAACCATTGTGGGATAAGGGTGAGGACCAACAACCGATCCAATGATGTAGTGCGTATCCACAGGATTGTTAATCCAGTCCCTGATCGCCTCATTTGTAGCATCTTTCAAGGTTTTATTCCCGCTGTGTACCGGTCTCAATTCTGCTCCAAGCATCTCCATTTTACGCACATTCGGAGCTTGCCTCTCCACATCCAAAGCACCCATGTAAACTATGCACTTTAATCCTGCAAGCGCACAAACCGTTGCTGTGGCAACACCATGCTGCCCGGCACCGGTTTCAGCAATTATCCTCTTTTTACCCAGGTGCCGTGCTAATATGATCTGCCCGACAGTATTATTAATTTTATGCGCTCCTGTATGGTTCAGATCCTCACGCTTCAAGTAAATATTCGTTCCATAATGATCCGATAGTCGCTTTGCAAGATACAAGGGCGTAGGCCGACCAACATAGTCCCTCAATGTCTCACTGAACTCTTTTCTGAATGCTTCAGAATCAATAATGCTTTCATACTTATCTTCCAGCTCTTTGACATTCGGATACAGCATCTCAGGAATATATGCACCACCATAAGGTCCGTAATATCCCTTCTCATCTGCCCTGAATTTTCCTTTATGTTTCATTTTTGATCCTTTCTATAAATGATCCGACCAATATTTCGTCTTTAATTCCCGGACTCAGTTCAAACTTGCTATTGACATCAATAGCAAAAAGATTTTTATAATTCATTCTTAGAATTTCATCTGCATCATCATGGGCAATTCCTCCACTTAAAAAGAATGGAAGCGGAGATTCAAGCTTCTCCAAAACCGACCAGTTAAATTTCTCTCCACTACCCCCATAGCTCTCAACCGGTGTATCAAACAGAAGATAATCTGTTACTTCAGCATAGTTCGCAATCAATTCCAAATCATGCAGTTTATTGCCCGGAATTGCCTTTATGACTTTCAATCCATTCTTCCTTAATAATTGACACATCCCGACAGATTCCTCTCCATGAAGCTGAATACAGGCAATCCCATACTTCCCGGTTATCTCAATAATCCTTTTAAAATCTTCATTCACGAATACAGCTATTTTCTCAAGCTCCGGGGGAACAGCATCAAATAGTGCCGGATCGGGATTTTTACCAACATATCTGGGCGACTTTGAGAAAAATATGAACCCAAGGTAATCAGGTGAAAAACTGCACACCTTTTGCACATTTTCAATATTTGTCATCCCACAAACTTTCACCTTTAACTTAGCCATCACTATGCATTCAATTTTGAAATAAAATCCGACAACGCTTCCCCGGGATCTTCTGCAGTCATAAATCTTTCTCCCATTAAAAAACCCTGATAACCAGCCTTAAATAATTTTTTCACCTCCTCCGGATCCTGAAGTCCGCTCTCCGAAATTTTAATTGCCTCTGCAGGCAGTTTCTGAAACAATTTGAATGATCTTTCAATGTCAGTTTTAAAAGTTGTAAGATCCCTGTTATTCACACCAATCATTTCTATTCCAGGACTCCACTTCTCAATTTCCTCTTCATTATGCACTTCAAGAAGCACTGTCAGTCCCAGAGAGATTGCTAAAACCGCCATAGAGGTTATTTCATCCGCTCCTAAAACAGCAGCAATCAGAAGAATTATATCTGCACCATAGGCTTTTGCCTCATGAACCTGGTAAGGATCGATCATAAAATCCTTGCGTAATAGTGGAATATCAGCAACATGCATCTTCGAGCGTTCCAAATCCTGAAATGAACCAGCAAAAAAATTCCTGTCAGTAAGAATACTCACTGCACTCGCCCCTGCCCTCTTATATGAATCCACGATCGAATCAGGTAATATCGTTGAATTAAGTACTCCTTTCGAGGGTGACTTCCGTTTGAACTCAGCAATTATATTTGGTATAGTGTCGCTAAAGTAATCATTGACATGAAGGGGATTTCTCTTGTACAAAGGTTTCGCAATAAGCTGATCCAGAGACTTTCTCCCCTTTCTCTTCATCACTTCAATCCTTTTATTCTCTATAATAGTATCCAGTATCGTCATTTTAGTTCAATTCTATTAGCTTTTTAAATACAGCAAGCGCATCTCCGGACATTAAAGCATCATTGGCCTTTGCAAGACAAGCATCAAGATCTGAATCTGGCTTCATAATCTGAAGAGCAAACCCGGCATTTGCCACAACTGCACTATTTTGTGCCTCAGTTCCGTTTCCACTAAGAATTTCCATGAATATCTTACTTGCCTGCTCAACTGTATCCCCTCCAAATATTTGATCCTGAGATAATTCATTAAACCCCAGATCAGATGCATTAAATATCTTTTCAGATTTATTGCTAAAGACTTTAAATGG
Organism: Bacteroidales bacterium; assembly: GCA_030589895.1. Taxonomy (GTDB): domain Bacteria; phylum Bacteroidota; class Bacteroidia; order Bacteroidales; genus JAUUZQ01. The sequence goes on along the minus strand of JAUUZQ010000056.1, from coordinate 3,307 downwards.
CCCTGTTAGAGATATTTCATCATATCCATCTAAAGAGTGTATGATTGCAAAATTAATACCTGAATCCTGGTATATGTAATTATACAACCTGGCCACATCCAGACTAAAAACTCCAACCAGCTGATTGGTTGGAGAAGATGGGTTAACCATAGGTCCAAGCATATTAAAAAAAGTCTTCATCCTCAGGCTTCTTCTGACAGGTGCAACATTTTTCATTGCTGGATTGAACAAGGGAGCATGGAGAAAACATATCCCGGCTTCATCCAACTCTTTCCTTAAATGATCTTCATCATTCGAAAATTTGTAACCATAATATTCCATCACATTTGATGATCCGCAAGATGAAGAGACGCTGTAGTTTCCATGCTTCGCAACTTTCTCTCCGGCTCCGGCAACAACAAAAGAAGTTAGCGTGGATATATTGAATGTATTCTTTCCATCGCCACCTGTTCCACATACATCAATTGTGTTATAATCGGAAAGATCAATCGGGATGCAAAGCTCCAATAGTGCATCTCTGAAACCTCTCAACTCTTCAACTGTAATGCTGCGCATCAGGTATACTGATACAAAAGCTGCAATTTCAGGGTCATTATATTTCCCGGATGCAATATTTGTAAGTACCAATTTTGCATCCTCTCTGGTTAGTGTCTTATGATCAAACAGGTATTGTAATATTTCTTTCATCGTTATTCTTTATGATACTTAGTACAGATGTCCCATGTCGTGATTTTTTTTTAAAGACTCCTCACGCCATGCGTCTCTGCGAAAATTTCAAATTTCCTCTAAAACCCAATTCTTAATCATCATTTCTCCAAATTCTGTCAATACCGACTCAGGATGAAACTGAACTCCTCTAACATTATATTCCTTGTGACGCAATGCCATTACCTCACCGATACTGTTTCGCACTGTCACTTCCAGGCAATCAGGCATTTCTTCGTTCACTATCCAGGAGTGATATCGTCCAGCTTCAAATTCGGAAGGGATTCCCTTGAACAATTTATCATCCTCTACTTCCCTGATCATTTCACCTGCCACTCCATGATAAACAGTATCCAGGTTGTGAATTGAGCCACCAAATACCTCTGCAATTGCCTGATGACCAAGGCAAACACCAAGTATACTTTTTGATGCACCGTAATGAGCGATCAACTCTTTGGTAATACCAGCCTCATCGGGAATACCGGGACCTGGTGAAATAAGAATCTTATCAAATTGATCAATATCCTCTAATTTGATCTTATCATTTCTTCTTACGCTTACCTCAGTTCCTTCAATTCTTTCGATATACTGTACGAGGTTGTACGTAAAAGAGTCGTAATTGTCCAGCACTAATATTTTCATCTTTCTCTTCATCTAAAATAAATTATAAATTCCCTGCCATTTTGATGGCAGATTTCAAGGCAGCAAGTTTATTACCCACTTCATTTAGTTCCGACCGTTTATCAGATTCTGATACTATTCCGGCACCAGCCTGGTAATAAAGTGTGTTATTTTTCGACATAAAGCTGCGTATCATAATGGCAGTATTGATATCACCATTAAGCCTGATATTACCAATGGTTCCTCCATAATAGCCTCTTCTCTTTCCTTCATACTGATCTATCAACTCCATTGCCTTATATTTTGGTGCCCCGGAAAGTGTCCCGGCAGGAAACGATTCTGCCATTATCTTAACAGTATTTGCTCCATCAGGAAGTATTCCCGAAACTTTCGACACCATATGTATCACATGAGAATAGAACTGTATCTCCCTATATTTTTCTACTGTCACTTTACTTGTTGACCGGCTTAAATCATTGCGCGCCAGGTCTACCAGCATGATATGCTCTGCATTCTCCTTTTCATCCTCTGCCAGTTTTCTGGCCAACTCCTGATCTTCATCATCCCGACCTGTTCTGCGGAAAGTTCCTGCAATTGGATTAATATATGCCTTTCCATCATTAATTTCAATTTGAGTTTCGGGGGAAGAACCAAATAACCTGAAACTTCCATAATCGAAATAAAAAAGATATGGAGAAGGATTTATAGACCGGAGCGCCCTGTATACATTGAACTCATCACCTTTATACTGCTGTAAAAACTGTCGGGAAAGTACGATCTGAAACACATCACCCCTGAAGCAGTGCTCCCGGCCCTTTTCAACAATATCCATATACTGCGAATCTGTCATATTGGTTTGCTCACCGCCTACTGTTTTGAAATGATAAGTAGCAATATTCCTGTTTTGAATCAAATCCTCAATATGATCCATACTACTCTCCTCACCTTCCATCAGGTTTTCGATCAATTGCAATTCATTCTTCAAATGATTTATAGCCAATATGAACCTGTAGAATCCATATTTTATTTCGGGTATGGACTCCTGCTTATCCACAGGAGATTTTAGCGTAATATCCTCAAAGTACTGAACAGCATCATACGATGAATAGCCAAATATCCCGTCAATCACTAAATCATCAGGAGTTTCAATAACTTCAAAGGACCCTATAAAATCATTGAGCCGATCTACGACGGACTGTCTATCTACAATTTTCTGCTTTACAATTTCCTGTCCCGGAAGCTTGACTGTTAGCTGATCCTCTCTCACTTCAAAATCTGCAATCGGATCCAGGCACAAAAAGGAATAGGAATTCTTTGTGCTATGGTAGTCAGAGCTCTCAAGCAAAAGTGAATTCGGATACATATCCCGCACTTTCAAATATATACTCACCGGGGTAACAATATCTGAGAGTATCTTTTTTGATATCGTTCTTATTTTTACTTTTTCCATTATTCTACTTCAAAATTTGGCATTAAAAAAGGCTTACCGAATCCGGCAAGCCTTAATGAATTATATACAATAGCTGTTCCTTCTCCGGTTACGTATTATCGGAAAACCACCACCAATTTGTATTGATAAAAATCTGTTTCATTTCAATTTGAAAGGCTAAAAGTATAAATTTTTTAATTAATAAACCAAAATGATGAAAAGAATAACAGATTTTAAAATATCATGTTTCCCTCAGGGCTTGTGAAAAAAACTAAAATAATCTTACATTCGTGCTTAATATATTGACACCACGAATATGAAGAATATCTTAAGAAATTCAGCTCTCTTTTTTGGTATCTGGATCATTGTAATGATTATCTATTCAATATCAGCCAAAGTGACGGACATTTCATATTTGTGGAAAATATCACTGCTCCCCGGCCTTGTCCTTGCCTCTGTTGCTGCATTTGGTACAATTCTTCAAAGGTATGTAAAAGTAAAAAAGGGTATTAACATCATATTCCTCCTGTTTGCAGTCGGATTAGACCAGGC
>JAUUZQ010000187.1 GCA_030589895.1 Bacteroidales bacterium | reverse complement strand
TCTTGCCAAACCAGCTTGAAACAGGTAAAAAAACTTATTCTGAAAGGATCCAGATGCCATATAAGAGGTTAAAAGGTCTGTCTGCGGTTAAAAGAAATGATATCATTGTTTTTAGCTTCCCGGAAGGCGACACAATGGTAAGACAATATCCCGGGCAGAACTATTACTCCCTTGTAAGGCAATATGGAAGAGAGTATATTCACAATAATTTTGATATGTTAGCCCATCCGGTTGACAAACGGGAAAACTATATCAAACGGTGTATTGCCTTACCCGGAGATACGCTTACAATTATTGGTGGATCTGTTGAAGTAAATGGTAATCAGATTGAATTCCTCCCAAGTCAAAAATTCAAATATTATCTCACCACTTTGGGCAAGCCTCTTTCGGATAGCATACTTGAATCGTTAAAAATTCTTAAAAATGAATTTACTTACAATCCTGCCAATTCATTGCACGTTATTTATCTGACCATCGAGCAGGCTGAATATGTTAAAAATCTAAAAGAAGTAAGAAGCCTGAAAAGGTTTGTTGAACCCGTTCTTTCCTTTCATAACCAGGAGATATTCCCGCACGATGTGAGGTATAAATGGACAAATGACTTATTCGGGCCCCTGGTAATTCCTTCAAAAGGGATGAGTATTACGCTCAGCAGCTCCAGCCTTTCATTCTATGAAAGGGCAATAAGAGATTATGAAGGCAATGATTTAATGATAATCGATAAAGAATATTACATAAATGGGGTGAAGACTTCAACATATACTTTTAAGATGGATTACTACTTTGTCATGGGCGATAATCGACACAATTCGGCTGATTCCCGCTATTGGGGATTTGTTCCTGAGGATCACCTTCTGGGCAAAGCAGTGATGATATGGCTATCAATTGATCCTGCAAAATCATTATTAAAAGGTTTAAGAAAAGAACGTATCTTTACGCGCATTAAATAAACATACTCACAATGGATAAAATTTTTAAACACAAATATTTTAAATTTGGAATCGCTGCATTTTTATATCTGCTTTTCGTAATATGGCTTCACAACTATTGGTTTCTAATAGGTTTTCCTGTTGTTTACGATATCTATGTAAGTAAAAAAGTAAACTGGACTTTCTGGAAGAAGAGAAATAAAAAGAACCATATAATAGTTGAATGGCTGGATGCACTTATCTTTGCCGTTGTTGCAGTATCGCTGATCAATATATTCATTTTTCAAAATTATAAGATTCCTACGCCCTCAATGGAGGGTTCATTGTTGGTTGGAGACCACCTGTATGTGAGTAAAACTGCATACGGTCCCAGAACACCAAATACTCCATTGGCTGTACCATTTTTACCAAACACTATACTGCAAAAAAAATCCTACCTCGAGTGGATCAAGAGACCCTATAAAAGGCTGAAAGGATTCAGTGATGTGAAGCGCAATGATATTGTAGTTTTCAACTTTCCGGCATCAGATACAGTTGCTTTGGAGAAATCGGATCACAGACTGTATGCAAAAGGAAATTTCGACTATTTCGCTCTTGTCAGAGACGAGGCTTACAGCCTGATGGAAAGAGATAAAATACAAAATGACAGGGAGTTAGGCTATAATGTTTATGAATCATATGCAAGAAAACAGATCCATAAATTATTCGATGTAGAGACACGTCCTGTTGACAGAAGAGACAATTATATTAAAAGATGTGTAGCGATTGCAGGAGACGTTATTGAAGTTAAGAAGAACAATGTAATTGTAAATGGAGAGTCCCAAAAAGCATACGAAGGAATCCAAAGATACTATCGCATTACCACAAACGGAACACCAATTAACCCGAGATCATTAGAGAAATTCCGTGTTTCTCCTCAATCGGCAGATATCAGGAACAATCCAAGTTATGCATTTCCCTTGTCAGATGAATTTGCTGAAGAGATTGCTGCTTTCCCGGGAGTTGTTAGTGTAAAGGCGATTGAAAGGTTTACCGAAGAGCAATACGATCGTGACATCTTTCCTCACTCACCTGATTATAGCTGGAATCTTGAGTTTTTTGGTCCATTAACAATACCTAAAGAAGGAGAGACTGTTGAGCTCACTACAGTCAATTTACCTATTTACAGCAGAATAATTTCTGCCTATGAACAGAATAAGCTGGAAGTAAAAGGAAGCGATATATACATAAATGATGTCCTCGCTACATCCTATACTTTTCAGATGAATTATTACTTCATGATGGGTGATAACCGTCATAATTCTGCCGATTCAAGGTTCTGGGGATTTGTGCCAGATGACCATATAATTGGGAAGCCCCGCCTTATTTGGCTGAGCCTTGACAAAGACTATGGCGGAATCCGCTGGAACAGACTGTTTAAGATAATTCGCAGCGACCGTTAAACAAATCCTGATGATTTTTCCGAGTCTGTATAATGCGCCAATAGTATATTATGCATTGCTTTTGGCAAAAAATAGCTCTGTTATTATTGAGCAATACGATCACTATACAAAGCAAACGTACAGAAACAGATGTCGCATTCTGGGGGGAAATGGACCAATGGATATGCATATTCCAATTGTTAAGAACCATGGAAAAAAGACAGTATTCAAGAATGTAAAAGTCGACTACGACTCCCCCTGGCAGGCAGTCCACTGGAAGAGCATCAATTCAGCCTATGCCTCGGCCCCTTACTTTGAATTTATCCAGGATTACATAGAACCAGTTTATTCTCGAAAATACACTTTTCTTATAGACCTGAATTGTGAACTTCTCTCCATCACTTCGGAGCTTTTAAATATTGACATTAACCATGTTCTGAGTAAACAATACGCTTTTATCGAGCCTGAATCGGACATCAGAGAGGCCATACATCCCAAGAGAGCGTTTCAAATGAAATCTATTGAATATACACCTCTGCCCTACCACCAGGTTTTTGCAGATAGATATGGATTTGTGAAAGACCTGAGCATACTCGATCTTCTCTTCAATGAAGGACAGAATGCAGGAGGGATATTAAAGCGGTCTATTCTATGAACTTAAAACTTATACCCCAATGTAAGCATGAAGTTACTTGCTGTATAACTATTTATTGATTTTTCAAATCCATCCACCTGATCAGGTGAATGTTGATAGAGTCCATATAATTCAGAGCTTGTTCTCAGAGAATAAGACATATCTATAAATCCTTGATTGGTTCTAAAACCAATTCCACCAGCATATACCCATATATCAGAACCATTTCTGGAATCAGTATATGGATTCATGTAATACTGGGCACCTGCTCTCAGATACAATGGATTCAATCTCAATTCTGTACCAGCCTTCAAATTATGTGTATTTCTGAAATCCTCTGAAATTGCAATATTCTCATAAATGAATTTGTATCCCGGACTATTCATATCTGATGAAGAGTAATCTACATACTCATATTCAGCTGATATAATTCCAAGGCTTCCAATGAGCAAAGCAACACTTGCAGAGGCCCTGTATGGAGTTCTTAGGGTATACTCCTTGGCATAAATTCCCGATGATTCATATTCATCTTGAATTCCTGCATTTGAATTCCAGTAAGAATTCAGATCAGTAAATTTATCGTCTGTGAGATAATATATTACAGGTGCATGAAAAGTAGCTCCAATTCTTAGTATATGAATTGGTTTAACTATCACACCCACTTTAAATGCGTATCCGGTACCTCGTGTACTATTGTATTCACCAAAACGAAAGGAATCAAAACTCGGTTCAAGATCATCAATGTCAGTTTCAGTATGATAAATATCCTCATTATACCTGACAGAATGAATTCCTACTGAAGCTCCCAGATATATCTTATGAGATACATTCATCGCATACGAGAAAATATACTCTCCCAAATACCCACTCTTCTCTACAATACGAATCTGCTCCTGTCCATAGCCATCATATCCAATAGCTTCGTATGGCTCCAGGTAATTCCAGTAATTTCCCGCTATCGAATCAAAAGGCATCAAAGCGGTCTGAAAAGCCAGTTCTTCGTAAAAAGGATCCCTCTCATTGTTATTGTTTGCAAACCATGTAAAATCATCAAGGAGGGAGGAATTTGAATTAACTCCCCGCATCAAGGTAGTGCTTGTAAAATTATTCAATGCATTATATCCAAATGAGAATACGCTACCCACCAAACCTTCATCTTGATTCCTGTCAAATGCAGTGACTATTCCAAGACTACCAATATTGAGATTAAAATCCGAGTCCCCACTTTCCTGCCCCAGATAATTTGCAGATGAATTATTTACATAAAATGAGGGTGTAATCGTTAGTTCTGAAGAGCGATACAGGCCAAGGCCTGCCGGATTTGTTGATGCAGATGAAAAATCACCTCCAACAGCTCCTAATGCTCCCCCCATTGCTGCATATCGTGCAGTTCCCACAGTATAAACCTGTGAATATCTGAATGCCTGAACCTGATCTTGCGCAAATGATGATACGGAAAAGACCAGAATCATTATGGCTATATAATAACCTTTTATCTTCATTGTGTTTGTTTTAAAAATTAGAAAGCTTCCCGGAATATTTCACCGGGAAGTAATATGAAATGACCTTCTTATCTGCGAGATCCTGAGCTTCTTGAGCTACTGGATGAACTTCTTCCAGAGCTGCTGCTTGAACTTCCGCTGCTGCGTGAAGAACTGCCGCTTGATCTGCTTACAGAGCTTCCTGAAGAACGACTTGAGCTACTGCTACTTGGTCTGCTGTAAGAGCTGCTGCTTTTTGAGGAGCTACTGCTACTTGGTCTGCTGTAAGAGCTGCTGCTTTTTGTTGAGCTACTGCTACTTGGTCTGCTGTAAGAGCTGCTGCTTCTTGTTGAGCTACTGCTACTTGGTCTGCTATACGAGCTACTGCTTGTTGAGCTCTTTGTAGTGGTGCTTGAACTTGCAGGACGTGTTGTAGTTGTGCTTCTGTTATAAGTGGAAGTAGAACTTGTCCG
>JAUUZQ010000101.1 GCA_030589895.1 Bacteroidales bacterium | reverse complement strand
TTGAGGTTATCGATGCTATAAGTCAGGGCGATGGAATTGAAAAAATTGTTATGACTGAGGAGTAAAGAATAGAATAACGATATTTACTATAAGTCCGGTGTATCATGCACCGGATTTTTTTTGCTTTCCCGTGTAATTTAATCTAATATAACTTCAAAAATATCAGGTATTCATTACTTTTACTCATAATTATTATTCTTCCATCACTTAAATTCTGGAAAGTTGTTTTTTTGAATAAACCATTTAAAATAATGAATTCAATATTTAGATTAGCAGTAGTACTACTTACTGTGATTGTTTTTTCGTCATGTTCTAATTCAAGCATTCAACTTGAAAGTGAGTTTCTAAAGATTACAATTGGGGAGAGTGGTGAAATAGCGGGACTGATTGATAAAGAAACAGGAACAAATTACCTTGCTGAAGGTGGATCGAATTACCTCTTGTCTATTAGGGTAAATGGAGAATTTGAAAATTCTTCAAAAGCAACATTGGAGGAAGGCATTATTTCTCTTTTTTATGAAAAATCGGACATCAGTATTCAGATAAAACCAATAGAACAATCATCACATATCAGTTTTGAGATTCTTGCTGTAACAAACAATGAAAAGGTGGAATTAGTTACCTGGGGACCTTATACAATTACCATTAATACAATTATCAGTGAAACCGTCGGCGTTGTTCGAGGAGATGAGTATGCACTGGGAATTCAGTCATTGAACATTAAAACCCTCGGGGGCTATCCATGGAACGAGAGCGATCGTATGCCTCAATTTGACATTACTGATGCAGATGATCCGAACAATTTACATCCAGAAAATGATGGTAGTGTTTTATACCGGGTTGAAGCTGCAAAACCAACTGACAATGGCAGTAGCTTGCAGGCGTACTGCAGGAACAGATTTGAAGATAGAATTATTCAGGATTTTAAGCATGAAAAAATTGTTGCACCTGCCTATGACGATGGCGGTGTGATAGGTTCGAAAATAGCTCTTTTTGGTTGTTCGGCAGATAGAGCCCTTGAGACTATCGGAGAAATTGAATTAGCAGAAGGTTTACCACACCCGATGATTGATGGCGAATGGGTGAAAACCGCATCAGGAGCTGCTGCTTCATACTTAATAATGAATTATAATGAAGCCAATATAGATCATGCAATAGCTTTAACTAAAAAAGCAGGCTTAAGATATTTATATCATTATGGAAGGGACTTTGAAAATTGGGGTCATTTTGAATTGCACAAAGAGGAATTTCCCAATGGATATGCTGGATTGAAAAAATGCGTTGATAAAGCCAATGAAAATGGAATAATGCTTGGTATGCATGTCCTTTCAAATTTCATTACTAGCAATGATCCCTATGTTACACCGGTACCTGACAAACGCCTGGCAAAAGTGGGAAGTTCAATTATTACCAAAGATATTGATGCAGCACAAGCGGAAATCTTTATTGAATCTCCAGATTTTTTTAATCAGATGAAAAATAATAGTTTAAAAACAGTCGTGATTGGTGAGGAATTAATTCGCTATGGTAGTGTATCTGAGGAGGCACCATGGAAATTAATGGATTGTCAGCGAGGCGCTTTTAAAACAATAGCTTCGGTCCATAAATCTGACACTGAAATAGCAAAACTGCTTGACCATGCTTACAAGGTGTTTCTAAGCAATGCAGACTTAACGATTGAGATGTCAAATAATATGGCAGAATTATATAATCAAACTGGTTTGCGGCAAATTTCTTTTGACGGACTGGAGGGTAATCGCTCAACGGGTTTGGGGAGCTATGGAGAAACATTAATGCCCTATACCTGGTATAATTCTTTATCGGATGATTTAAGAAGTCACATGATTACTGACGCCAGTCGAACTACCCATTTTTTCTGGCACATTTATACCCGGATGAACTGGGGAGAGCCCTGGTATGCCGGTTTCCGTGAGAGTCAGGTCGAATACAGAATGAAAAATCAACCCTATTTTAAGAGAAACTTTATGCCGGGGATGCTGGGTTGGTTTAAAATGACATCAGAAACAAGTATTGAAGATTGCGAATGGCTTTTGGCCAGATCAGCGGGATATGATGCTGGTTATGCATTTGTAATAAGCAATGAGTCAATAGAAAAAAACGGCAATACGGATAAAATATTGGAACTGATAGGTGAGTGGGAGAAGGTGAGACTTGCAGGTTTGTTTACTGATGAACAAAAACAAATTATGAAAGATACTGACACCGAATTTACACTTGAAAAAACGAATGAAGGGGAGTGGAATTTATACCGTGTATTTTCCGGAAAATTCAATCATGAGAAAAAAGTCAGGCAGCCGGGAGAACCACTTTATTCCACATTTAATTTCGAGCATATTGGGACAGAGCAAAGCATGAATTTTATCTTGAGTGCAGTTGATAGTGATATCTCAGAGATTAAAATAGAGATTGATAATTATAAACAGATAGAGTTAGCAATTACTTTAAAAGAGGGAGAGATCATCAAATACACAGGTGGTCCTCTTGTTTATGTTTATGATGAGAACTGGAAGTTGATCAAAGAATTTAGTATTGATCCTTCTGCATTTCTAGTGAGCAATGGAGAGCATAGCCTGACTTTCGATTGTAAATTTAATAGCCCTGGAAAAACCCCCATGGTTAAATTGGAAATCAGAACGCTGGGAGTTGCTGAAAAGATTATTTTAGAACCTTAGCCTTTTGCCCATTCCTTTTCAACATCTTCAATGCTTTTTGGCTTTGGTTTTCCGAGAAGTTTATACCCTGTTTCAGTAATCAGAAAATCCTCTTCATTCCTGAGTCCCCCAAAATTACGATACTCCTCCAGCTTGTCAAAATTCAGGTATTCAGCATTGTGCTTGTTTGATTTCCAGAGGTCTATTAATTCCGGAATAAAGTATATCCCGGGTTCAATGGTCAGGACAAAACCAGGTTCCAGTGGACGGCCCAGCCTCAATGACTTTACCCCAAATTGAGTGCTCTTGGGTTCTCCACCATAGCCAACATATACTTCTCCAAGATCTTCCATATCATGCGCATCCATTCCCATCATATGGCCCAGTCCGCATGGAAAAAACATGGCATGAGCTCCATTTTCCAAAGCGTCATTTACATCTCCCTTTGCGAGCCCGATATCTTTCATTCCCTGGAAAATAACAGCTGCTGATTTATAGTAAACCTCTTTAAAAGGAATACCTGGTTTTAGCATTTCAATAGTAGTATTGTGACTGTCCAGGGCTATATTGTATATATCCCGCTGACGGCTGTCGAACTTTCCATTTACAGGGATTGTACTTGACAGATCGGCGCAATATCCCATTTCTGTTTCCGCACCCGCATCGAGAAGAAACATATCGCCATCTTTTAAAGTATTCCCATGGTAGTGGTTATGAAGTGTTTGACCATTAATTGTCGCAATAATCGGGAAGGAGGTCTGTCCTCCGGTGGAAACCGCTACTTCCTGAACTGCAGCAGCAATCTTCGCTTCTGTCGTACCCGGTTTTGCCATCCGCATTGCCAAAGTATGCATGTCCACAGAGGTATTGGCTGCTTTCGTGATTTCAATAATCTCCTCAGCAGATTTATAATTTCTTTGATTTACAACAGCATTTATCAACTTCAAAGAAGACTTTTCTGCTTGCTCAGAAGGGGGGATTCCTAACCATTCATACAACTTGATCTTATTTTCAGGTCGGTAGGGAGGTAGAAAATGCAGCTCCCGGTTTGCTGTGACTGCTTTTTTTATAAAAGCATCTATCTCTGTGAGATCCCCGGTTTTTTCAATGCCAAATTTACTTGCCAGTTCAGCAATTGTTGGTTGAGGTCCCATCCACACAAAATCGTCAATTGTAAAGTTGTTACCAAAGATCATTTCTTCTCCTGAGTCGCAGTCAATAATACCTGCAAGGAATGGATGATTCACACCGAAAAAATACAAAAAGGAGCTGTCCTGCCTGAAGTGATAGGTGTTGTCGGCATAGTTCATGGGACTCTCGTTATTTCCGGGCATCAGGATGATGCCTGAGCCTACAGTTTCTTTCAACTTTTTTCGGCGAGTGATGTACATTTCTTTTGGGAACATAAATTTGTTTTTTGTGTCAGTAATATACACATTTTGTTACTGTAGAAGACCAGAAAACTGTATAAATAATTTGATCTGCTATGCGAAGAATTCTATGAAAAATCAGTAGTATTGTGTAGCAGTTTTCAATATATGTATTTATGAAAGCAATCAAATTATTAATTCTCATTCTTCTTCTTGGTTTCCAACTTCATGGCCAAAACATTATCAATCTCGCCGGACATTGGTCAGTGAAATTAGAGAATAAAAATGATCCCGCACTTCATCATCTTGAAGGTAATTTTGAAGGGACTATTGATCTGCCGGGATCATTGGCAGAAAATAAATTGGCTTATAAAACCATAGGTTCAGACTATGGCATTCTGACTCCGGAATATAAATATGTGGGGAAGGCTTATTATACCAGGGAAATAGATATTCCAAGATCATGGAATGGTAAAAATATTGAAATATATCTGGATAGAGTGTTATGGGAATCCAGAGTGCTTATAGGTGGGGAAGAGTTGAGCCGGCAAGATGGCTTGGGAACAGCACACATACATAAATTAGCTAGCTTGAGTCCGGGAAAGCATGAGCTTACAATTATTGTGGATAACGATATGATCCATAATATTGGAGACAAGGGTCATGCTTATGGAGAGTACACCCAGAGTATATGGAACGGAATTGTGGGGAAAATGGAGATGAGGGCTTACGATGCTTTAAGGATTACTTCAGTTAAAACCATTCCGGATATTGATAAAGAACAACTTACTGTTGAATATCTGATTGAATCTGATGTAGATATAAAAGGTAAATTGAGCTATGAGATAGCTTTGCTCTCTAATGAGCAGATAATTATTTCCGGAGAACTAAAGAAGTCACTTATTGCTGGAAATAATGTAATATCAATAGTGATCCCAATTGGTAAAAAGCTCCAAAAATGGAGTGAATTCACACCTGTAACATATCTTCTTAGAACAAGTATCAGGTCCCGTAAGCAAACAGATGTCTATGAAACTGAATTTGGGTATTACCAGGTGAGTCATGATGGTACAAAGATACTTATAAATGGAGATCCGGTTTTCCTGAGGGGAAATATCGATTGTGTGCATTTCCCGCTTACCGGATATCCTTCATGTAATATTGAAGATTGGGAGCGTATTTTCAGAATTTATAAGGAGTATGGATTGAATCATGCGAGGTTCCACTCATGGTGTCCACCCGAAGCTGCATTTAAAGCGGCTAACAGGGTTGGAATATACCTTCAGGCAGAGGCATCTATCTGGATTGATTGGTGGATGTCGGAGGATATGAAGGCGAAAGGGCGACCTGAAATGGATACAAAGGGACATCCCAAGGGGCTTGGCTATGAATTGGAGCGTGACAGTTTTGTGGTGGCAGAGATGAATCGGGTAGTGGATGTATATGGAAATAACCCCTCTTTTACTATGTTCTGTATAGGAAATGAACTTGGTAATTCAGATTTTGCTGAAATGGAAAAGTGGGTGGCCGATCTGAAGGATAAAGATCCACGACGATTGTATTCCATCTCTACAGCCAGGGAGATTACCGCCATTGATGATTATAGTGCTACACATTATATCAAGGGAGTTGGGAGAACCAGGGGACTAAGTGGTTCGCATACCGATTGGGATTTTGAAGAGGTCTATTCGAAAATGGATATCCCAATCATTGCCCATGAGATTGGTCAGTGGCCGGTCTATCCAAAATGGAGTGAGATTGATAAATATAGTGGCGTTTTGAAAGCTCGCAATTTTGAGGAATTCAAAGCTGTTGCTGAGGAAAATGGAATCGCTGATCAGGATATTGATTTTGCGCGTGCCTCCGGTGCATTGAACCAGATCATGTACAAATACGAAACAGAGTCTTTCCTGCGTACTGCAAGTTGCGCAGGAGTGCAACTCTTAAGTATGCAGGACTACCAGGGACAGGGAGAGGCCCTGATTGGTTGGTTGGATGCGCATTGGGATAGCAAAGGAATTATAAGTCCGGAGAAATTCAAAGAACACTATAATACAACTGTACCACTGCTTCGCTTTGAAAAATATGTTTGGAGATCCAATGAAACATTTACTGCCAGGGCTCAATTGTCACATAATGGTCCTATTCCTCTTACAGCAGAATGTAAATGGACAATTTCTGATCCAAAAGGTAAGATATACGAGCAGGGCACATTTGTAAACAAGACTTTCGCATTGGGTTCTCTGACAGACTTGGGAGAGATCAGTTTTTCCCTGAAAAACATCAATTCTGCACAGAAATTGAATGTTAAAGTAGAAGTGATAGGGACTAATTATCAGAATAGCTGGGATATATGGGTGTATCCTGCTGATCTGCCAGCTCCTGAATTTGATGATATTTTGCTCACAGATGCGATTGATGAAGAGGCTTTGAATATGCTGGCAGGTGGTGGTAAGGTCCTTTTAATGGCACATCAGCTGGGTACAGAGGAGACTTCAGTGAAAGCACATTATTATCCGCTTTACTGGTCTTTAACCTTTTTCCCGGGACAAGGAAAATCGTGTATAGGCTTATTATTAAATGAAAGCCATGAAGCATTTCGTGATTTCCCAACATCTTATCATAGCGATTGGCAATGGGAGACAATTAGTAAAGATGCAAAAGGATTTATTCTGAACGATCTGCCGGCATCATACAGACCGATAGCTCAGCCGGTGGATGATTTCCACAGAAACAACAAAGTAGGATCCATTTTTGAAGTGAAGGTAGGAGATGGTTCGCTGCTGGTTTGTGGATATAACCTGGATTCAGATCTGCCGGTTGCTGGTCAGCTAAAACGAAGTTTAGTAAGATACATGCGCTCTGAGGATTTTGACCCGCAGACAGATGTTGATCCGGATTGGTTAGAGAAGAAATTTGATTTTGTACCTGAGGCAAAAAAAGCTGATGTACCTGAATTATTTGAAAATGCTATTCTTTATGTTTCAGCAGCTAAAAAGCTGAAAGTAAGCAATAGTAATATCCCCTGGAAACCGGAGTGGGACGAAGTGAAAATTGCTGATAAAACTGAATATCTTCTTTTTGCAGATGGTGTTTGGAAAGATGAAGGAGGAACTGCATGGCATGGAAAGGAGATGCAATTGCAGATAAATTGTCCTGAAGGAATTCTTGGGTCATTGTACGTCCATTTTCACGATTGGAATAACAATGGACGTTCCGGTATACTTGATTTCGAGGGTAGAATGATGAAATTAGAGAAGCACGATGGAGATGGTCAGTGGGTAAAATTTCACGTTATGAGAGAAGATAGCAACGATGGAAAACTCATTCTGCTTAGCAATGCACTTACTGGTCCGAATCTGATGATTACCAAGGTGGTGTTAGTCAAGGAGTAGAACTATAAGAATACATAAAAGTATGACTAGGAGCAACAGCAACAGCCAGAGCAAGTGTTATTCTTTACAGACACTTATTCCTCATAGCTGCTTTTTTCGGCATCTTCTTTTGCCACCTGGTTAAATTCCCAGGTAGAAACAGATACCGGAGTCTTTATAAGTTCCGGCACATTGTATGATTTCAGATAAGTTTTATAAAACTCAGGATCTTTCTGCGGTAACAAGAATGGTTTGGAAAACTGACCCTCCCCATAGTGGTAAGCAAAATAGGGTCTTGTGAATAAACCATTTATTCTTCTGCTGCTGAAAACAATCCATTTTCCGTTTGATGACCAGGTATGGTAGCTGTCAGATTCCGGGCTGTTAATCGCATCGGGTTTAGATATTTGCTCCTTCTCTAAATCATAAATATACAGATCGCTTTCGTCGTGCCATATAGAGAAATTACCATAGTCAGACATGCAAAAGAGCACATAACGCCCATCAGGTGATACCCTTGGAAAAGAGACGCTTAGTCCTGTTTCATTTGAGGAAACAATAGTATCAACCCTGCCAAAGCTTTTATCTTCTGTATTGAACTCTATTCTTAGAAGGTTATATTTGATCTCCTCATATTCATTTGGGGATCTTGCCAATGCTGAACAATAGTATAAATATTTGCCATCGGGCGACCAGGCCGGAAATGTTTCAAAAGCGTCCGGCTTTGAAGCTTGCTCAATAATCGATACACTATTCCTATCAATATCATAAAGGATCAAATCCGCTGCATGGTCCATTACCTCAATTCTCTTTTCAGGCTGCGCATGAAAATATTGATGTATCTCATTAACAGAGAAAGTAATCAGGTTTCCATTTGGGTGCCATGCAGGATACACTCCTGCTGACATTGTATTTGCGGTTTTAGTATCGACTTTCTTTACTTCCCCATCTTTTACTATAATGGTCCCACCGTGCTTAGCCCTCATATGGAACATCATAGTATTTCCGTCGTTGTTGCGAAAGGCATGGCAGTTCATGCAGTTATTGTCGGTAGTTCTGTTCGACATAATTGGCTTCTCGTCAAAATTCTGCAGGTTCCTTTGGTAGAGGCCCATTTTATCCCATAAGTTATATCCGGGATGTATTAAACGATAGGCAAGGTAGCCATCCAACTCTTCATTTGATATCTTATTTTTTATTGTGGAATACTTCAACCACTTACCCGAGTTATCTTTAATGAATATCTCACAGTGAAGTTCATTACCAACATTTAGTTTTAGTAATCTGCTCCATTTTTTCCGAGGAATGTGAATCTTATTTTTCTTTCCGGAGATTTTAACAGGACGCCCATTCTCAGCATGTAATTTTACTGCAAAGGCTTTCCCCTCTTCTTCAATTAAAAAATTAAGTGGTGCAATATTTGGAGGGATGACTACCCCTGAATAATCCGGATTGATGGCTGGAACTGTATCAATATCTGAGTAATTGGAAATATTTTTGCTCGATGAAAACAGTAAGACAGTGGCCGTAATTAATATGATTGCTGAACCGGAATATATTAAATATTTTTTCTTCATCTGTCCACTTTTTGTGAATTGGTCTCTTTACTACTTTGCCTGTCAACAAAATGATGGTAGTACCAATAGGTGCCACCAAACTCTGGTCTTAAGGCTTTAATGGCCATATCCTTGTTCGATTTATATTTTGAATATCCCTCGGAGTAAGCATTAAATCGTTTTAGTGTATTATTACTTATTGATAGATCACCCAGGTCTTTCTTATCCGTTTCATGGAAGATGTAATACACTAACAGAGCCTCTTCATATGAGGATGGTAGTTTATTGTATTGGAAATTCCGAATATTTTCAATCTGTCCTGCAAAACCCTCAATATCTTTTTTCAAGAGGTATTGTGCCATTAAGTATTCGAAAGCCATTTTGTTTCGAGGATTTGATTGTAACAGTAATTTCAAATTCGGTTCATTATTTATTACGGTAATGAAGGAATTATTATGGGCCAATTGTTTTACCTTTTCACCAAGCAGTGGATCAGAATTCACGGCCGGATCATTGTTTAGCATCCTTCTGTATCGCTTTGCCCACTTTTTGTAATAAAGCGATTTCTCCAGAATAGATATATATTTTTCGGCTACCAGATAATCTTTATTAATCATACTGGTTAAAATAAGCCTTTTTAGAACCTGCTGGGTAGCTCCTTCAACTACCAGGTCTTCAAATGCCCATCTGTAAGCAGCATTATTCAATCCCAGGTAAAAATAGACATTACTACCTGCCATGAGGATATCTGAACTTGTTCTCCATTTGAGAATGAGTCCGTTTTCATTATGGAACTGTATAAACCTAAACATATCCCATGGAAGATTTCCGGTCTTATATAAGGCCAGATTTGTATATGATGCAATTATATCACTGCCATTTGGATTTTGTGCTGATGTTTGAAGTAGTTCTGTCCATTCTTCTTCAAGGGCCAGTTTCTCAATCTGTAGCAAGAGTTTATAGTCTTTATTGAGTGATTTAGTAAAAACAAATATGGAGAGGAGACCCAATAATATAAATGGGAGAGAAATTTTTAGGATGTTTTTTGTCTTGTTGGTTTCTGAAGGTGCAAATTTCACGAGAGCTATGAAGGGGAGTAGTGGAAGGAAAAATATAGAAATAATATTTGCCGTAGGTACACTAAAAGCCGGAATAAGAGGGAGAAGATACAGGTATGCATCTTTTACTGAAATTACAAAAATCCACCGACAGGAAATAAACGGGATCAACATCCCTAATGCCAAATAGCTTAAAAGCAAAAGCAGTGTTTTCTGTTTTTTAATGTGAATGAGTTCATAGACAAATGAACTGACTAAAAAGATGATGGAAAAACCTGCTGAAACAAAATACAATAGAATGAATGCAATTACAACAAAAATATACTTATTGGTTTTTTTCGCACAACTTAAATAAGCCAGGAAGGCCATGGCTGCGAGAATATAACCCAGTGCAAGCTCCATCGATTGACCCTGGTATAGTGCTACAAATAGTAGTGAGGGTAGGAGATGAAGATATGGAATACGGTTTCCACTGAGTTTTTGATAGATTTTGCGGGTAATAAATGATGCTATAAAAGTCAGAGCAGTAATTATTGTCACTCCCAGCCATTTATGATAGAAGAATTGTGCCAGGAAATTCGAGAAATACTCTGTAAGTCCTCCGGGATAAAGTAGAAAATCCTTAAAATATTCTATGTCAAATAGAAACAGAACCTTCTCATTTTGCTGGTAGATAATATGATCTGCGATGAAATAGAAATAGTAAAAAATGACAGTGAAAAAAGCTATTGAAACAAAAGTTGAAAATAGATCCAAGTACTTTTTCAGGCTCATATTTTTACACTAATTTTTTGTTGCACTATCTGTCAAAAGTACATAAATAATTATTATTATTGGAATGAATATTAGCTCTTAAAAAACAGAAGAGCACTTTTACCAAGTGCTTTATCTTTAAATTCTAACTGTAAAATGTAATTGCCACTTGAAATAGATGATATATCAATGCGCGGATCAAAGCACTTTTCCTTTAATAACAATTTACCTTCAATATTGAAAATAGATACTTGCTCAATAGGAAATTCAGATTCTATAAGCAGACTGCTAAAATATGCATCTGGATTTAATCAACTTATATATCCTGTGCTGTTTACTTGTATTTATCATCAGGAAATAGAACCCTTCACTACCCGTATAATATATTCTGTTTGCTCCGGTATGAAGTAAGCCTGATTTGACCAATTGTCCTTTGACATCAAAAATCCTGTAATATTCGTTAGAAGACCCATCTTTTCCTTCAATATAAAAATAATTAGAATGAGGATTAGGATATATTTTCCAAGCAGATTCAGGGTGCAGATTCAGCGCGTCGACAATGGGTGACTGTTTCTGTGTTTTTATTATTGTGACTGAGAAGGGTTCGAGGATCAGAGTGTCAGTCCCAGGCAAGTCCCATTCATGAATCCCATTTCCTTCATAGACACCCTCCGTCCATGGATCATTTGAGTAATATTGTTTTCTACTTAGAATAGTATTTGAGGACAGAATACTGTCAAGTTTTACATCGGTAATTTTTTGATCACTGATATTCATCAGAATTAAATTCAGTGTAGAATCACTTTGGTAAGCATAGCCATGAAGAGAAGGATAATCTCCAATCATATTCAGACTTCCCTCAAAAACCAGTTTATTCATTTCCGATTGATTCTCAATAGCTTCAGAAATTAAAGAGAGTGCTAATCCTGCTGCTCCTATTTTTTTTACATCCTTATTTAAAACACTTTTTTCAGTGATATGATGATAGAGTACTGTCTTGACTTTCTCTCCAAGTAGCGCCATCTCCATGCTAAACAGAAATGCTCTTAATCCCGCAACCCATGTCTCATTTGCATTATCCTTGGTAGCTCCCATTTCTGTAAACCATAAGCCAAAATTGTCTGGAATAATGGAATAATCTCCTGCCATAAATTCGGTATACTGTAGTGCCTCTGAAATTG
>JAUUZQ010000124.1 GCA_030589895.1 Bacteroidales bacterium | reverse complement strand
ATACATAAAAATCGGCTTAAGATTTTGGTTTGCAAGCCCCGGCTGGCTATCCAAACAATCAAATTAAATCGTTTTATACGTTGTGAGCCTCTTGAATTGGAATATCTGTACACCGTTCTGCAGAATCACGATATTTATTTGCTCGATGGCATTGTAGATCGCCGTAATCCTGTTCGACTGGCTTCAAGATTAAGATCACAAATTGTTCTGTTCACCTCATTAATCACGACCGTTTCAGATGTACTAAATACTGCCGCACGTCTTAAGAACCTGCCTGATCCTCCAAGAATATTTGTTGGAGGGCCTCATGCAGAAGTGGTTCCCGAGGATTTTTTTGATAAAAACATTGATGGTGTGTTCTTTGCCAACCAGCTTGAAGGGATTGTTAGCGTACTTGACAGGATACTTCAGAATAAATCATATAGTGATGTACAGGGTGGGGCCTTTCCTGTAAATGGGAGATTTGTTTGCAATCCATCTCCACCGCTTGATCCTGCGAAATTACCGCAAGCCAAACACTTTCTCCTGGAGCAATTTCCCAATCGCTATAAAATAATTCATTACAAACCGTGCGCTGCAATAAAGACATCATTTGGTTGCACAGGCAGATGTACATTTTGTTTCTGCACTGAAATGCATGGAGGGACTTATGGTGCCAGACCTATCAAAGATGTTATTAATGAAATTGAAGAAATTGCTGTCAAGAATATATTTATCCTGGATGATAACTTTCTATTTAGCCGGAAACGGCTTCTTGAATTTTGTGAACTGATCAAGGAAAGAAGGCTAAAAAAAGAGTTTATAGCAATTGGTAATGCCGATTTTGTGGCTCAAAATCCAGACGTGATGTCTGAATTACGAGAAGCTGGTGTTAAGGCCCTGATGGTTGGATTTGAGTTTGTTACTGATAGAGAACTTAATGCCATTAATAAGGATGCCTCTATTATTGATAACAACCGAACATTAGAAATCTGTCAGGATCTGGATATTGACTTATTTGCTCTCTTCATTATAAATCCAGACTGGCACCACGCCGATTTTCGGAAATTAGCAAGATATCTTCGGGATCATTTTATTCCCTTCGCCCTTTTTTCCACACTGACTGTTTTTCCGGGTACTAGCCTGGCGAGGCTCAATCCGAATCCACTAGAGGACCAGACCAATTGGTGGCGTTATGATCTGTTGCGACTCCACCAAAAACCCAGGTATATGTCGAGTTTTATGTTTTACCTCTGGCTATTCTACCTTTATATGATACCTGGTAAGAGATTTGCGACATTGCAAAAATACCGCCAACGCTATGGGTTGTTAGGACTTGTAGAACACTCAATTACTAGTTTCTTTACAGGACTGGAATATCTTATAAAACTATTAATTTGGAAATAATAAAAGTATTAAAAGCTTTCGATCTCCCTGAGACATGGGATAGTCTGGCCGTTGATTATTTTCAAACGAGAGAATTCCTAGATCATACCGAAAAATACAATCCCTGTAAACAACGATATTATGCACTTTTTCAGGATGGTATCCTGAAGACAGGTTTAATCCTTTATACAATAAAACTTGACCTGTTTACATACGTTTCTATCTCAAGTCCTTTCCGGATGAACATTGTTGGAATTCCCTGCTCTGTCTCTTCCAGTGGAATTATTGGCAGTGTAAAGCTTTTATCCAGACTTATTGAACATATTAAAAAAAAGGAAAAAGGTTTACTTCTTGCCCTGAACCTGGATTCAAAACCCATAATCGATGGTTTTGTCTGTGGCAGAACACTTCCTACGATTGTTATGACAAGCAGATTTCAATCATGGGAAAGCTATATGAAATCATTAAGAGCAGACTACAGGCGACGAATCAAACGCCTGTCCCGTCCATTCTCGGGAATTAAAATGAAACAGGAAGGTTGCTCCTGTTTTGATGAGCAAATGTATAACCAATACCTTGATGTGCTTAAACGCAGTAAAGGGAAACTAGAGACATTATCACTGGATTTTTTTCAAAATCTATCCTCAAATTTTAATCTCACAACATACTACAATCAGGAAAAACTTATCGGTTGGTTTATCTCAACAGTATTCAGGGAAAAATACTATTTTTTCCTGGGAGGTATTGATTATGGCATGAATAAACAATTCAACACCTACTTAAACATTCTTTTTGGAGTCTTGAGAGAAGGCATTGAAAAAAAAGCATCCTATATAGATCTGGGGCAAACAGCTGAGATTCCGAAACTCCGGATGGGTGGAAAACTCGTTGAAAAATCTATGCTTGGATACCATTCAAATTGGATATTAAGAAAACTCCTAATCGCAGGAAAAGGCCTGTTGGAGTACTCTACCATTGTTCAGGAACCCCGTGTATTTAGAGAAACAATATGAGAATTCTTTTTGTTCGCCCGAAGCCGTCTGCTGTAACTATTGGTCTTCAGCATGTTATGATTGTTGAGCCTTTGGAGTTGGAAGTACTTGCAAGTCTTGTCAGCGCTGAAGATAAACCAATAATCATTGACATGATTTTAGAGAATAGGCCAATTGAATACTTTATCAATAGAGAAAAACCGGAATTGCTCTGTGTAACCGGGTACATAACCAATGTTCCGGAAATGGTTCATTATTGCCAGGTGGCAAAGAAAATATATCCTGGTATCATTACTATTGTCGGTGGAGTTCATTGTGAAGTATGTCCGGGAGATTTGGATGATGCCTCCATTGATTACCGCGTTGTACGAAATGCAACCACTGTTTTTCCACTGCTGCTTGAATACATTAAATATAAAAGGGACCTCCCCAAAGGTATCCTCAGACCATACGAGCAGGTTTCACCTTCTGAACTTCCACCTTTTGATTATTATTTTCCCGTTCCGGATCGAGCATCTACAGCCAGATACAGGAAAAATTATTTCTATATATTTCACAACAGAGTTGCATTGATTAAAACCGCTTTTGGTTGTCCCTACTCATGCAATTTTTGTTTTTGCAGGGAAATCACTCAGGGAGAATACTGCGTACGACAGATCGATGAGGTTATAGACGAACTCATCTCAATTAAAGAAAAGGAGATCTATATTGTCGATGATGACTTCCTGACAAGCAGAACAAGGGTAAAGAGGTTTATCGAGGCAAATCGATCAGCTAACCTTGATAAACATTATCTACTCTACGGACGAGCAGATTTTATCGCTAACAATCCGGATATCATGCTAGATTTTCGCTCCATTGGTTTAAGAACGGTGATAGTTGGTTTTGAATCCTTTTTTGATCATGAACTAGAACGATACAACAAAAATATTGATGCAAAAACTAATGAAGAAGCTATGGAGGTTCTTCATTCCCATAATATTGATTGTTATGCAACAATTATTGTCTCTCCGGACTGGGGGGAAAATGAGTTTGCATCTTGTAAAGAAAAAATTCGGAACCTGAATATTCATTTTGTAAACCTTCAACCTCTTACTCCTTTACCCGGGACCGGTATGAAAGCAACGGATGAAGAGCTTATTATTCCATATTCTGATTTTAGCAGGTGGGATTTAGCTCATGTTACCATACGCCCTGAAAAAATGAGCGTGGCCGATTTTTACAAACACATTCTCAAACTCTACAATTCAATTCTTTTCCAACCGCCTGTTTTAATTGACTATATTAAAAGATATGATTTATTAATGCTCTGGAAGATGATAAAAGGAAGCTTCATGGTCTGGAGACAATATATGTTGAAAATAAGGGAAGCGAAACAGAATGCCTAAAATATTATTCATACAGCCGACTCAATACGGCGCTGATAATAAGTTATGTAAGCAGAAAAGGATCCATCTGCCAGGGCTTGTCTTTCCCTTGTTAGCAGCAATGACTCCAGATAACTGGGATGTTGAAGTAAATATTGAAGTTATTGATGATATTAATTTTGATTCGGATGCAGATATCATCGGTATTGGTACAATGGGATATGCAATATATCGTGGTATTGAAATAGCCCGGGAATTTCGCAAGCGGGGAAAGTTAGTTGTCATGGGAGGATATATGGCTTCTATGGTAGTTGACAAAGTGCAGGAATATGTTGATTCAGTTGTGGTTGGTGATGCGGAGAAGTCTTATCCACAATTGCTGAAAGATTTCGAAAAGAATAGAAAAATCCGGAAAATTTATGAATTGCCTGTAGAAAATCTGGAAGGATTACCGGTTCCAAGATATGAACTCCTGATAGAAAAATCCATAGGAAATATGCTGCCCGTACAGGCTGGCAGGGGTTGTACCCATACCTGTAGCTTTTGCTGTATTGCTTCTGTCTATAAGGGAAGATATCTGTACAGGCCTATCGATGAAGTAGTTCGGGATATTCAGGTTGTAAAGGAAAAAGGGTTTAAAAGGTTTTATTTACTCGACGATAACATTGTGTCAAACCCTAAGTATCTTGAAACCCTTTGCGAAGAGATTGAGCCATTGAATATGACCTGGGCGAGTCAATGTTCTCTGCATTTAGCGAAAAACATAAAGCTATTAGAGAAAGTTCGTCGGTCCGGAGGTAATTTGATGAGCTTTGGAATAGAGAGTATTACTCAGGAGGGACTGGATAAACTCGGGAAGTCATGGCTTAAAGTAAATGAACATAAAAAGTTGATTGAAACGCTTACCAGATCGGGAATTATGGTAAGCGCAGAAATGATGCTAGGCACTGATAGTGATACTGAAGAGAGTATTCGTGCAACCTACGATTTTATCCAACAAACCAGAATTCCGATTCCCCGTTTTTACATCTTAACTCCACCCCCTGGCTCAGCTCTTTATGATCAATATAAATCAGAAGGCCGATTATTAACTGAAGATCTACAGAAATACGATGGTTCACAGTGTGTTCATACGCCAGCGAAAATTTCACCGCACAAACTCACAGAGATGTTCTGGTGGCTATACAGTGAAGTGTTTTCCTGGAAAAGCATCGTAAGAAGGACCCTTTTTAATCCTGCGGTTCTGAAATCTCCGTTATTATATTTATTTGCCCTGTTTGTAAATCTGCATTATCGCAAGTATGTCAAAAAACGAGTTCCACCAAACATTTTTTAAGATGCTGAAAATTTTGGTATGAGAGGTAGTGATTCATATATCAATGAATGGGGTGTTGCATGTGCCAGCGATGGAACGACCCAGGAAATGGGAAACCGTTTAATTATAAAAATGCATACAGCAAGCCCGGTAGGGGATGGTTTGATATTAAATATGGCTGCGATGCAAGACACTGGCGGGGTCAATGTCTTGTAACCGGAAAAGAGATTCCATTGCCGGTCAAAGAGAATCTGCCTTTTTCGGTTAAGACAGATCGTAAAATGACAGCCCCAAACGGATTGACCAGCCCGAGTACGGTTGGGAACTATCTTATTAGCAACGGCAGATTTTATGGCTTCATTCCCTGTTCTGGATAGTGTTAACCACAGATATGAACTTGCCCCACCACCCAATGAATTCTTCAATGTGTTCAATTGTATTCTTATTCCATGAGTCAAACAGGATTCTATAGGCATCCTGGCTGAACTTTATTTTTGCGCGATAATCTGGACGGACATAAGTTCTGTATCTTAATTCCACTTCAGCTACTTCTTGCTTCTTTACGATTTTTATCTGTCCTGTTGATGGAAGGAAAATCAATTGATGAGATTATTGAAATAATCAAAGTTGAGGATACACCAATCTATGGTTTTTCTGAAGATGCTCTTAAAATATTTAAACTGAATACAGAATTGTATCCGGATAAAGGGAATACTTATGATAGTTATAGCAAATGTCTTCTAAAACTAGGAGATGTAGAAAACGTATTATCAGCAATAGAATAAGCCAATTGTAAACTTAGGATTTGTGGGGGCTTTCCAATTGATGTTGATGGAGGCGTTGATGGATTGTTTATGTAGATATATAATCAAAACTTTGTTCATGGCTTGTGGGAAGATACCTGACTGCAAAACAAACATCATTACATTGAAACACGTAAGATAAATCAATACAAACCGTTTTTATATAAAAAACACAAGCCTGCACCTACTGAATCTTAACACTGGAAATTAATCCCCATGAGTTCACCTGAAATTCAATTAACTGATCAAATTTGGAATAGTCTAAAGATTGCAATACTGATCATAGCTACACTTGCTCCTATTATTATTGCTTTTCTTGTATTTCGATATAATAGGATTATTAAACGTCTGAACAAGAAGCATCAGACCAATCAAAGGATAGTTGAAAAGAGGATTGAAATTTATGATAGGATTGGTCCAAAACTCAATGATATATTATGCTTCTATTGTTACAGTGGAAACTGGAAAGAGATAACTCCAATTGACATAATTAGATTAAAAAAGGAATTGGATAAGGATATAAAAATTTATACTCCACTATTTTCGAATGATCTTAGTAAAAAGTACATAGATTTTATTCATTTGTGCTTTGTCTCATTTTCAGGATGGGAACATAAAGAAAAGATTAAATCTTTATATGAAATCCGACAGGAACATAACGTAGAATGGAATGATGATTGGATTCAATTCTTTGATACAAATAATGTTATTGAGGCGATAAAAATGAAAGAGAGATACATTGAGTTGATAGAGTCTTTTAAAAAGGATTTGAGTCTTTAATTTAGAATTGGACAAATCGGAAAGCATCCAAATTTTCTACATTTGGAAACCTGAAATTCAAGCCCGGTCTGCAATCAGCTAAAGCCCCCAAAGATCAATTATCTGCGGGGCTTTCCGATTTCTGTTGACGGAGGTGTTGATGGATTTTGATTTTACTCCATTTTCTCAATGAGGTCTTTAAGTTGCTGGATCTCTTCTTTGCTTAGATTTTCTTCCTTGACGATGTGTGATACCAATGTAGCCGGTGAATTTCCAAAGTAATTAGACATTATTTTTTTAAGCCTGACCTTCCGGTACTCAGCTTTACTAATGGCTGGAGAATATTCATAGGTCTTGCCATATGCCTTGAATATAACATAGCCTTTGGCAACAAGTATTCTTATTACCGAAGAGATCGTGTTGTACGGGGGCTTTGGATCATCTGGCAGCTTTTCAATAATATCTTTTACAAATGCTTTTTTCAGGTTCCAAAGCTGCTGCATGATACGCTCCTCTACTTTTGTCAGCTCTTCCATAACTCTACTTTTTTTCTGTTAGTTTAAATTCAATATCCACCAGTGTAAATTCTCCGGTTAATGGATCTTTGATTGGAGTGGGATTAGGCAAAATATTCTCCAGATCAAATTGATCCATTTGGGCTATTGCATGGACAGAATTGATCAGTTTAGTTTTGCTAAAGAGTTCTCCCTGTTGAATCAAAATTTTCTCCAGAATATCCTTTTTGGGAATATTACCGTTGCCAGTAATGAGGATTTGTCTGATTTTTACCTGTAGTCCTTCATAAATTGTAATGGTCAGATCAATAAATCCGTCATCTTTTGGGTTCTCTTCTACCTCTGCTTGGAAGAAGAGATATCCATTGTCCAGATATAATGAGGACACAGCATCCATTGAGGATACAGCATCCAGGCCCCAGAGTCTTTGGTTTAAATGATCAATGCTGTAGTCATCTCCGCTTTTTATGCCTAGCTTTTTATTAAGTTGCGCATCGGAGTATATCGTATTATTTACCCATGTTATTTTTCCAACTTTATGCTGGTTGGCAGACACGGCAGTTGAGGCTTGAGGTTCAACGGTCAAAGGATTTGGGTTAGATCGGGTTTCCAGATATGAAAAAGACATAAGCAAAAATACAGCTACCGGAAGAAGGAGAAAGAATAAGATCCTGTACTGTGGAAGAGACTTGGATTTTTCAATCATCCTGATCCTGCGACTGATCTGTCTTGCTGAAAATGCAGAGGAAAGAATGGGTGGGTTTTCTTCTGTGGTTAATTTGAGCAAAAGATTGGAATACGATTGTTTCATAGCTTTGTTTTTGAGGATATTTTCATCAGCTAAATATTCATGTACCTCCTGGAGGTATTCTTTGAAGATTCTGATTAGGGGATTGAACCAGAATAATACGGATACAAGTTCGATAAACAGGATGTCCGCTGTGTGGTATTGTTTTGCATGAATGATTTCATGACTGCTTATTCGTTCAATTTCTTCATTGCCCATGCTACCCAGGTGCTTACTTATGAAGATGTAGTTAAAAAAGGAGAAGGCTGGCGATGTTGTTTTTAAATGGATAAACCAGTATCCATCCTTCTTTTCTCCTAGATTATTCCTTATGCTGCTTCGGATGCTGAGAAGCTTTTTACTCAGTTGATTCAATTTATAAATTACTACGGAGAGATAGAATATGTTGAGTCCGTACCCCAGGATTCCCCAGAATGTTATCGGGTTTTTTTCTGGAGCAGGGTTTCCTGGATTTCGTTGTGATAACGTAGAATCAACGTTCAGAAAGGTAAGGTTAAGCGGCTTGTCAATGGAGCTTGCTCCTGGCAACATATGATGCCAGTTAAGTGGGAGGGTAATCAAGGGAAGTATCAGCCCCAACGCTAGACCCCCTAAAAGAAATACCCGCATCCACGTGAAGTGTGTTAATTTCGATAAAAATAAGCGGTAAATAAGAAGGAAGGTGATGAGATACAGTGTTGACTCTATAAGGTATTGGAGGACTGATTGTAACATCATTGTATGGTTTAATTCAAAACAAATATAACTTATATTTCCGTTATATAACTGATAGATAAGTTATATAATTGAAAAAACAGTTAATAATTGTTAATCCAGCTTGATTTGACTTGTACTCAAAGCACCACCGCCAAACCGCGAAAGCCCCTGTAGATCTTAGGATTTGCGGGGGCTTTCCAATTTATGTTGACGGAGGCGTTGATGGATTTTCGATCAAAATCACAGAACTTCATTTATTAAAACATCTTGTAATAGTTTCGCTGTAGAAATCGTCCTGATTATGAGTATGAGCCTTAATCTTCCAATAATAAGTGGAACTAGACGACAGATTACTAATGGTTTTAGTCATCTCAACAACCTGTATTTCAGGAGTTGAGATTTCACTTTTTGTGCATTGAGAATCGAGAAGAACTGCAAGCAAGATCATCATTGAAAAATATGGAATCCTTTTTTTTCTGATCCATGGAATTACTAATAATAATCCCGGTAGAAAATAGAAAAACCCAGAATGAACAATCAGTCCAGAATTCGTATTTACTTCGTATTTTGAATTGTTATTTAAAAATTCAGGGTCAGTGGATAAAATCACTTCGTAGTTGTTCCCGGGTATTCCTT
>JAUUZQ010000186.1 GCA_030589895.1 Bacteroidales bacterium | reverse complement strand
AGTCAAATGGAGCTGTATCGCTAAGAGAACTTTTTGATGGAAATACAGAAGTTGGTGCAAAAAGCACTCTAACAATAGAACAAATTGCGCACTCAATATGTCGAGGTGGATGGCCTTTAGCTATACTTTCAAAGAAACAATCACCAAGAATTGCAATGAACTATGTAGATGCTGTTATTAGTATGGATATAAATCAGGTAGACGGTATTGAGAAGGACCCTGAGAAGGTCCGATTGTTACTTCAATCTTTAGCACGAAACATCTCCACTTTGGCAACAGCCAAAACTATAATGGATGATATAAAGGCTAATCATTCGTCTATCACAGACAAGACGCTTAATTCATATCTAAATGCATTAAGACGGATTTTTGTTATTGAAGATATCCCAGCCTGGCAACCTTCATTACGTTCAAAAACGGCTATTCGTACAGCAAATAAACGTCAGTTTGTTGACCCGTCCATTGCTGCAGCTGTTCTACGGACAGATTCAAATGGTATCTTAAAAGATTTTGAGACTTTTGGATTTTTGTTTGAATCTTTGTGTACTCGAGATTTACGAGTATATGCACAAGTATCTGATGGGGAGGTTTTTCATTATCGTGATAAATCAGAGCTTGAATCCGATATTATAGTTAAACTTTATGATGGCCGTTGGGCGGCAATAGAGATTAAATTGGGAGTGAAGCAAATAGAAGAAGCTGCGTCTAACCTAATTAAACTCTGTCAAAAAATTGATACTGAAAAGATGAACAAACCTGCTTTCTTAATGGTGTTAACTGGAGGCCAAGTTGCCTACAAACGTCCTGACGGAGTATTGGTAGTACCTATTAGTTGTTTGAAAAATTAAGAAGCCAAAAACTTTCAGAAACAAAAAAGAAGCAGATAATTAATCTACTTCTTCTCATTTCTGTACCCCTAACCATCCTTTTTTTCGAACCTTTTTTGAGGGATTTAGATTTGATCTGGCAGGTCGATTCCGAGATGCTCCACCTTCACTCTCCGTAGCCTTATTCGCTTCTTATGGATGTGGCCGGATTGATCCTGGCTGCCTTTTGTGCCTGGAAGCTGAGAGTTATCATAGAGATCAGAAGTACAATGAAACCCGAAAGTAAAAATATCCCGGGACTGATTTTTGCCTTATAAGCAAAATCTTTTAACCAATGATTCATGTAGAGCCAGGCAATGGGCCAGGCAATCAGGTTTGAAATCAGAACCCATTTTAGTGCATCCCAGGAAAACAGGGTAACAATTTGCCAGGATCTGGCTCCCATGGCTTTTCTGATCCCAATCTCCCTTGTTCTTCTTTCTGCCATAAAAGAGGATAAACCGTACAATCCCAGACAGGACAGGAAAATAGACAGTGCTGCAAAAAGAGCAAACAGACTACGCATTCTGCTTTCAGATAAATATAGTTTAGCGTAATCCTCCTCAAGGAAAGTATAGTTTAGCGGGAAGGCAGGGTTAAGTTTATTCCAGGATCGTTCAATAATTTTTATTGTATTTCTAATATTATCACCTTTCAGTTTCATACATATATATCCGTACTTTTTTGCATAATATGGATTGGTAATGTGCAAACAAATTGGATCTATCTCCTTATGGAGCGAATTAAAATTATAATCTTTTGCTACACCAATTATTTCTCCATCCATACCCCAGAGTGTGAATTTTTTCCCAATTGGATCTTCTATGTTCATCATTCTAATGGCAGTTTCATTTAAAATGAAATTGGTAGAGTCAGTGGGATGATCAAGGCTGAAGTTCCGCCCTTCTGCAAGTTCAATACCAAAGGTGGGAATATAATCATGGTCTACCTTTTTAACATTTACAAATAGACGATCCTCATCGTTTTTCCCATCCCATCTTATTCCATATGTTCCACTACTGGTAAGAGTTGGTAGATCCGAAATATTTGTAACTCCCAATACACCCGGATACTTATGCAAATCTTCTTTTAATAATTGTAAATTCTCCCCGGTGTTTCCCACAACAGGAGAATAAATAATATGATCAATATTGATCCCTAG
The DNA here is from genome assembly GCA_030589895.1 of Bacteroidales bacterium. GTDB lineage: Bacteria > Bacteroidota > Bacteroidia > Bacteroidales > JAUUZQ01. Next base: position 2,962 of record JAUUZQ010000186.1, on the reverse strand, counting down.
ATTTTGATTTTGAATAAAAGCCAGTTGACGATAGACGATTCCGGTACAAATAATCAAGAGGATAGAAATCGAGAATTGCAGAATTACAAGGATTCTTCGAAATGATGAAGAACCAGATTGTATATCTCCCTTTAAAGTCCTGACCGGAATGAAGGAAGAAAGTAGCAATGCAGGATATGAACCCGATAATATGCCGGTAAAACCTATAATGGCAATCATACCGAGTAGAAAGGGAATATTCGAATAATCGACATTAACTTCTTTTCCTGTGAAGGAATTGAAAGATGGAAGAACCAACTCAACAAGCAGCATAGCAATTAAATAGGAAAGGAGGCAGAGAAGAAAGGATTCCCCCATAAACTGTTTTATCAATTGCCCCCTGCGTGCTCCAAATACTTTTCGAACACCTACTTCTCGAGCTCGCATTGTGGAACGGGCAGTGGAAAGATTGATATAATTAATAATCGAGATCGATAGGATGAAAATACCAATGAGTATAAATATACTGATGTACTGGTATGTCGGCTCTGAATGTCCATTTACATCATAATCGAAGGAAGATCTAAGATGTACATCTGGTAATGGTTGCAAAAGAAATTCATAAGTCCCATGACTGTAGAGTTCTTTGGTAAGTGTGTCGATTTGAGCTTTTAGTGCAGGGTGATCAACATTTTCACTCATTAATGCATAGGCATAATATGAAAGATTCTCCCAATGAACCGCCAAGCCAAGTTCCTCGATCATTTCAAAATTTATAAGGATATTGAACTTTAGATTTGAGTTGGCAGGAACATCTTCAATGACACCGGAGACCGTGATTATTGTTTGATCATCCAGAGTGATAGCTTTTCCAACGGGATTTTCATCACCGAAATATTTCCGAGCAATCTGTTCCGAAATTATAGCAGAATGTTTATCAGGAAATGGATCATGGTCCGAACCAAAAATAAAAGGATGTGTGAATATCCGGAAGAATTCCTCATCTACAAATGCAATTCCTTTTTCATAAAATATATTCTCACCATGAGAAACAAGCATTTCTGATAAAGCTGGCTTAAATCTTGCGGTTTCAATTATTTCAGGAAAAGATTCTTCAAGCTTAGGGGCCAGTGGAGCAGCAGTTACTGTTAGGTGAATATCTCCCTCAGAATTTTTCATTGTTGTGACGATCCGGCATATATTATCATAATTATCATGATGCTTGTCAAAACTCAATTCATCGAGAATCCATAGATATATCAGGACTGCAGCTGCCAAACCTATTGACAAGCTTAATATGTTGTTAATTGAATAAGCTTTATGCCTTCTTAGAAAGCGAAGAAAGGATTTGAGGTAGTGGCGTATCATATACTTGGTCTAAAGATAAAGATTAATTGTCCGATTATATTGTCAGACTGGTATATTCAATGAAAATGCCAGTATTGTTAGTATGCTCAATAAGAGCACTTTATAAAAATGCCGATCCTTATTTATGTACCAATATGTTACACTGTTTGTTACATAACGATACGTTTATATATCTTCACATTGAATTAATCTATACTGAGCTATGGAAAAACCATTGCGTGGAAAAATTCTTATTGTTGATGATGACGTCTCAATGCTAAGGACCCTAAAATTATTGCTTCGTGATGATTTTGACCTTGTACAAACGATATCAAATCCAAAGTTCATTCCGGCGGAAATTAAAAAGCAACGTTATGACGTGGTCCTTCTGGATATGAATTTTTCTATTGGGAAACAATCCGGTGATGAGGGTCTTTTCTGGATGAAGGAAATATTCAAGATTGATCCATCACAGATAGTGATGATGATCACTGCATACGGGGAGGTGAATCTTGCCGTGAAAGCAATAAAACAGGGAGCAACCGATTTTATTGTGAAACCCTGGGACAATGCAAAGTTGATAGCTACGATCAGAACTGGAGTTAAACTCTGTCAGTCAAATCGCAGTAAATCTAAGCTTGAAGATCAGCATCAAATGATACATGAAGACAATCGACGAAAGTATCAATTCATTCCCGGAAACTCACCCGGGATGTTGGAAGTTCTAAATATAATTAACAAGGTGGCTGACACAGATGCCAATGTTTTATTACTTGGGGGCAATGGAACCGGAAAGGAGCTGATTGCAAGAGACATACACAACAAGTCGGGCAGACGAGACAAGATCTTTTTGTCAGTCGACCTCGGATCTCTCAGTGAGAACCTATTTGAGAGCGAATTATTCGGTCATGTAAAAGGGGCATATACCGGGGCTGATACCGACAAAGCCGGCAGGTTTGAATTAGCTGAAGGAGGAACCTTATTCCTGGATGAAATAGGGAATCTTCCATTGACCCTTCAGGGCAAACTACTTACAGCCATTCAGCAACGAAAAATAAGCCCTCTGGGTTCTGGAGATGAAAGGGAAATTGACATCCGGTTTATCTGTGCAACGAACGGGTCGCTTATAGATATGGTAAAAGAAAACTTATTCCGAGAGGACCTGCTTTACAGGATCAACACAGTCCAGATTGACATCCCTCCCCTTAAGGAGCGTGGTGATGATATAATTCAACTGGCTGAGCATTTTTTATTTAAGTATGCCGGAAAGTATAACAGGCCAAATACCAGGCTCACATCGGGAGCTCTGAAGAAACTCAGCAGGCATCCATGGCCGGGAAATGTGAGAGAACTGGAACATGCAATCGAAAAAGCAGTAATCTTATCTGAAGGTTACAAACTCGGTGAAGAAGATTTTGTTTTTAATCAAAAGTCAGGTTTTGCGGAGGAGTCGCTGACAAGTATAGAGGACATTGAGAAACACTACATCATCAAATCCCTTGAAAAAAACCGGGGAAATCTCACTAAAGTGGCAGAAGATTTGAATTTTTCACGTCAGACCATTTACAGAAAAATTAAAAAATATGGTTTATAAAAGACTATATATTCAGGTTGTCATACGGGCAATCTTGCTCTT
>JAUUZQ010000061.1 GCA_030589895.1 Bacteroidales bacterium | reverse complement strand
ACCGGCATCAATATTATAGTATCCAATATTTATGTATGGAAAATCCAGGGAAGAGGCCCAGTGGCCCCTGTTTCTTGAATGCTGGTATGACCCCCCCACCATAATTGAAAACTTATGATCCTCAATTCGCTTATTGTATCTTAGGAAATAGTCGGCATAGATCTGTCGGTTGTTTGTGGTTGATATACTAGCCTCAGTCTCCTTCTGGGATTCAAATAAAGGTTTGAATCTCTGGTAAAACGACTCATGGGAATTTTGTGTAATACCTCCTTTAACAATTGCGCGCAAACCTTTAAATATCTCATACTCAACACCCCCTGAAATCCTGGTTGTATTGGTTTCTGAGAATCGTTCTTCTGCCTGAGATGGGAAAAGAGGATTGTAATACCAGTTTGAAATGGGAGTAAAAGCATGTTCTGACAAATTTCCCAGCGTATCATTAACAGGTGTGGAGGGCGAAAATCCAAGCGCCCTTTCAAAAGAGTTTTGTACCTGGTTTCTATTTTCATTTGTGTAGTTCACATTGAAGTTAAAGGAGAACTTTTTATAGTCATAATCTAATTTGGCAACGGTATTGATACGCTCATAGCCTGATGGGCTGATAATACCATTACCATTATAGTAGTTAGCAGCCGCACGGTATTTAACGCCTTCTTTTACACCTGATAGTGAGAAATTATGCTCCTGGGTGATATTCCCCTTATTAACAATCTCACCTTGCCAATTTGTATTTTCCAGCTTGTCCCATGTGTTGAATTCGTGGGGATATCCATTATCAGGGCCATATGTTCCTAACTGAAGGCTGGGGTCATGAGCAAGATCATAATAGAAACGGGCATATTGCTGAGCATCCATCATATCAATAGTTCTTGCAATAGATTGGGTATAAAACTTAGTTCCATAATCTATTTGAATCCCATTTTTATTCCCCTGCTTGGTACTTATGATGATCACTCCGTTTGCACCTCTGGATCCATAAATTGCAGTTGCACTTGCATCTTTAAGCACGTCTATTTGTTCAATATCACTTGGATTAACGGTATTGATGTATGAGGCATTCTCCATGGGAAAACCATCAATTACAATCAAGGGTTGACCGGCTTCACCTTCTTGAAATGACCCAGCACCCCTTAAAATGAACTCTGGAGTTGAGCCGGGATTCTGATCGTGACTACTAATATACAATCCTGTAACTCGACCCTGAAGCATTTGAGCCGCATTTGAGATACCTGATATATTTAGCTCCGAAGGTTTAACTGAAGTAACCGATCCTGTCAGATCGCTCTTTTTTGCTGTTCCATAGCCGATCACCACAACTTCATCAAGGTTGACATGGTCTTCATTGAGAATGATCGCCAATTCTGTTTTATCCCCAACAACTTCCTCTTGTGTCAGGTAGCCCAGATACGAGATAATTATTGATGATTGTGAATTTTGAAGCAATATGGAAAACTTTCCATATTGATCAGAAATTGTTCCGTTGATCGTCCCTTTTTCTACAATATTCACTCCAATCAGTGGTTCTCCTTCAGAACTGTGAACATTTCCGGAAACTGCATTTTGCTGGGAGAACAAATTGGAAGTTATTATGGCCAGGAAGAAAGTGAGGATGAAGTTTTTCATATCATATCGCTGTTTAAAAATGTCCAATATAGAACTTAAGGATTATCACAGTTATAAGAACTGCCAGACCCATTGAAATTGAAAGAAGGACTACCAGGTGTCTTTTGGTCTTCATATTGGTAATATAGAGTATCGTGGACTGAAACAGGAGTCTAATATTTAATTTCTTCACTTCAGATTAGTAAAAAAACAACATAAAACAGTCAAAAATAGAAGTAAATTCGACCTTTCCTTATTTCCTGAGATGCATAATATATCCTATATTGCAATAAAATCTCTGGTATGAGAGTTTGGATATCTCTGTTTGCTGCAGCAATGAGCGTGATGCTTTTAAGTAAGGATCCTTCACCCTCCGAGTCGTTATTATTTGAAACTGTTACCATCAACGGGGTAAGTATAAATTCGAGAATTTTTTCTGTCTTTCAGGATCCTTATGGCTTCGTTTGGTTTGGAACAGACTATGGATTGTTTCGTTATGATGGATACAGAGCGGAGCCTATTAAATCTTCAGATATTGAAAATTCCAATTTATTGAGCATTGCCGGTATAGAGGCTCTGGTGTCAGGTGTCGATTCAAGCATATGGATTGGCACTAACCTGGGCTTGTTCAATATCAACCTGCAAAACTGGAAAATAGAAAGACCGGAGCAATTCAGGAATCATGTAGTTCGGGCTTTATTGAATCAAGGCGATTCGATATTGTGGGTTGGAACCACTCAGGGATTATTCAAATATGATCAGCACAGTAGAAAATCGGTTTTATACAACAATGTAAATTCTAATCTCAGTCAGAATACTGTTAGAGCCTTGTATTTAGATAAGAGTGGAACCATATGGGTTGGGACTGCAGATAAATTAAATATGTTACGTGAAAGACGGGAAGTATTTGAATCTTTTGATTTGAAAGGAGACTATAAGCCAAACATTAAGCATAACCTGGTACTGGATATAAAACCATTTTCAGACGGCAACGATTCAATTTTACTCGTTGGTACTGAAACAGGGCTATGTTTATTTAATCGCCATACCCTGAAAACAGAATTGATCAATTCCTCTACTCATATGCTGACCAATGAAGTAGTGAAAACAATATACGCACTAAACCAGCAGGAGGTCTTTATTGGCACTGACCTGGGACTGAATAAACTTAATCTTCTCACAGGCAGGGTGGAAAAAAATTACCACGATCCTTTCAATCAATACTCAATCATAAGCAATCAGATATGGAAGATTTATCCCGATAATTCAGGGAATCTTTGGTTTGGTACGTCAAATGGAATAAGTCGGCTAAATATTTTAAATACTACATTCAAGTGCCTTCCTGTTTATATTGAAAAAGATGGTGGTCAGGTTGGGACAATTGTGGAAGATCTTGTTCAAGACGGAAAAAATACAATATGGATAGCAACGTCGAGCGGATTGCTGTATTCCAGTGTGCAAACTGATGGCAGTTTTCAGCATTTGAATGTTTTAGGCGACGCGTCTTTGTCGATAAACAATATCAATGCTCTTAAGATTGATGGAAAAAACAGACTTTGGATTGGCAGTGTAGCCAGGATTAATATTTGGGATCCAAGCAGTGGGAAAATTTATATACCACCAATGGATGATGGTAACGGGACCAGAGTATCATCGAATTACATTAGCTCTATCACTCAAGGAAGAGACCATACTTTCTGGATTGGTACATGGGGTGGTGGATTATATAAAGCTGATGCAGGTGAAATGGTGAACGAAGATATTGAATTGCATTATGTTGCAGATTTCAATGGCTTAAATACAAAAGGGGAGGACAATCTTTGGGCAATCGACGGCAATTCTCTTTCAAAATTCTCTTTTAGAACAGAGTCGATTGAGGATCTTGGTGGATTTGAAACTAGTATTGGGAGCGCCCCTCTTCTTTCCCTCTGCTACGCATCGAATGGAATGGTGTGGATGGGCTCAAGGAATCAGTTGGTAAGGTATGACATTGCCAGGGACACCTTTGATCTCGTTCCCATGCCTGTTGGAGAAGTGTTTTTTGTTACAGGAATAATAGAGGATGATGATGGAATTATCTGGGGAAGTAGTACCAACACTATATTCAGGCATGATCCGCTTGGAAAGGGGTTTAGTTTTTATCCCATTCCTGCTAATATTCCACTGAAGAAGTTGATTCACTCCCCTTTCAGGAAAACCATTGACAAGCAATTGAATGTTTGTGGTTTCGATGGTTATCTGAGATTTGATCCTCGGGATGTATACATAAACGAAGAGGAACAGCACGTAGTAATTAGCTCTGTGGAAGTCAATGGAGAATCACTTTTTCCAGGAAAAGAAATTGGGGGAAGAATGATCATAGACGAGAATATCTCAAAGAAATCCTTCCTGGTATTACCCTATTCTTCCAGAAATATAAAAATTGAATATTCATCACTTTCCTATAAAGATATGGGACAAGAGCAATATTCATGTATTCTTGAAGGATTCGAGACAGAATGGAGAGTAAATGAATCTGGTACGAGTGCAATGGATTATGTAAACCTTCCTCCAGGAAACTATACTTTCAAAGTGAAGAGCTTATTGGGAAATAATAATTTCCAGTTCACTTCACTTGGCATTAAGATCAAGTTTCCATTCTGGGCAAGCCCCCCAATGTTTACCCTGTATATTTTACTATTTTTCTCCGTAATTGGAATTATAATCATTCAATACCGCAATCGGCTGAGAACAAAATCTCAAATGAATATCATTCGGATTGAAAAAGAACAAAACGAGCAACAAAATGCATCAAAATTAAGATTCTACATCAATATCTCCCATGAGCTTCTTACACCCATCAGCCTTATTGTTGATCCTTTAAAGCAAATCCTTCAGCATGAACATTTAGAGGAAAGTCTTAAAATTTCATTGAAATTGATTGAGCGAAATGTAAAATTTCTAAAAGTATACATCAATCAATTATTGAATTTCAGAAAAATTGAAATTGGACATATCGAAGGCCATTTCCAGCAGAAGCTCGAGCTTGTCGGTTTTTGTAAGGAAATTGTCGAGTCCTTAAAAGGAAATGCGATTTCAAAAGGAGTGGGGCTGAAATTGAAAGCTGATGTACGGGAGATGATGGTTGAGACTGATGAGGAAAAACTATATTCCATCATCCAGAATTTAGTTTCCAATGCCATCAAATTCACACCTGAAGGTGGAGATGTTGAATTATCTGTTAAGGTTAAATCATCTCATGAATTTGTCATCACATTGATAGATAATGGAATAGGTATTAATCTTGTGGAACAGGAGAAAGTGTTTGAGCGCTTCTACCAGGTTAAAAATGAAGGTGTAAATAAGAAAGGCTTAGGCATAGGACTGACCATCGTGAAGGATTTTGTTGATGTACTACAGGGAAGTATAGAATTGAAGAGCGAAATCAATGAGGGTACAAAGGTGAAGGTTACACTCCCTTCAAGCAGAATCTTATTGAAGAACAAGGAGACAGAGGCATACGTAAAAGAGTATGTGAATCAGGATACGCTAAGCGACAAGAGAGACTCTAACATCGAAAAACTAACATCTCCTGAAGGTCTGCCTATTATTCTTCTTGTTGATGCAATAAGTGACATGTATGATTACATCAGATCCTCGCTACAAAATAGATACAACGTCGTTTGGGCCTCCAGCGGGGGAGATGCCCTGGACATTATTTCAAGGAAGGAACCGACGATTATTATCAGTGAGATTCAGCTGCCGGATATTGATGGAATCTCCTTCTGCAGACAGGTGAGGAAAAATGCCAAAACCAGTAGAATTCCGATCATCTTACTCACTTCGAAGATCGAAATTGAACATCAGCTGAAAGCCATTGATGCGGGTGCAGATGTATTTCTTGCCAAGCCATTTGAGATCGAGATTCTAGAAGCAAACATTGCCAATTTAATTCGAAATATCGTTAAGACTGAAGAGTTTATCAATCGGCGCCTGATGTTAACTCCCCAGGAAGTTGAGGTGGATTCAAAAGACGACAAGATTCTGAAGGAACTTATAGAATATATCCATAATAATATTACAAATTCACGCATCGTGGCTTCTGATATCTGTCATTCGATCGGGATCAGTCACTCGAATCTTTATAGAAAAATTAAGAGTATCACCGGGCAATCGCTCAATGAATTTATAAGGTTTGTGAGGTTGCAAAAGGCAAAACAACTACTCTCAAACGGAAAGTTCTCAGTATCAGAGGTAATGTTCCAGGTAGGTTTTACCAATCATTCATACTTTTCTAAGTGCTTCAGGAAGCTCTATAATGTTTCTCCAAAAAACTTTACAAAAGGCAAAGAGTAGCTAACAACCTGTCCTATAGGTTTTTAATTTAAATAATCTATCCAGGTTAAGGAAATCTACGAAGAAGATTGAATACAGGGCTTCCCGCAGGACCCTACTTCCTGGTTAGAAAGAATCTGAAAGTTAAGAGGACACATAAGATAATTATTAATTAGAGCCCCCTTACTTCAAATGAGGAATCTCAAGACCCATCTTGTTTCTATCAGACCTTTGACTATATAGGCTGAATAAAAAGCAGAAAACTTAAGAGTCTTCCGCTTATTCTATCTGTACCCGAAGCCGGAACCGAGTTTGCGAGCTCCCGGCTTCCTTACATTAATCCTGGAACATAAAAAAAGCGGAAGATGATAAAACCTTCCGCTATCTTATTCTGTACCCGAAGCCGGAATCGAACCGGCACGGCCATTACTGGCCACTGGATTTTAAGTCCAGCGCGTCTACCAATTCCGCCATTCGGGCAACGCGGTGCAAATTTAGTTAAATATTTTTTAAAGAAAAGCGAATTTATAAAAACAGATTATTCCGTGAGTGCCTTCATAAAATCTTCTACTGCACCGGGAGAGCTCATAATCTTTGTAAATGTTCCCATTGTTAGCTCTGGCCAGTGTGAGGCAAAACGAAACCGTCCGTGAAGAATGGTAGCTGTATTGCCCTGAAGTATGATCTCATAAGGCATTGCGGCAATATGTTTTTCACCAATAATTGGCAGAAAATGAGCCTCACCCTTGTTTTTATCCATCAGACCAACTCCAATCAATGCTGTTTGATTTGTTTCATCAATGATCTCAAATACTTTAACAGTTGATCCTTTTTTACTGGCAAGATTCATCTGAATAGTACTTAAGCCTTGCTGAAAACTATCAAATTCCTTCAGTTTAACAGGAGCACTAAACTTGGGCATCCCCATCATGTATTTGTACTTTTTAAGTTCTTTTTGTTCAAGATCCCCACCAAAAGGCTTCATGGTCGTTCCAATCGTTTTTAAGGCAGCAGATGCTTTTGCGTTTATCTTCATTAATCCACTATTTAAAGAAGAGTTATCCATTTCATCCCGCAGATATACGTAAAAGAGATATTCAGGATTAAGCATGGTAACACGTACTTTTCCATCCTTATTCCAAATAGCAACTTTCAGGGCAGCAGCCATCAGTCCACGATCATCAACTTTTCCACAGAGTTGCTGTAAGTGAGCGCTTGTGTAGACAATAACTCTTTGTTCTCCATTATTAGAAGGACTGTATTTCCCGATTATATCGAAACCCTCGGCCTCAAGCGCGTTAATAATAGATGTTTCAACGGTTTTTAGTTCTCCGGATACATCCGCAACAAGATAATAGGGAGAAATCGCTTGTAATGTGTATGCAGCCAGGAATAGCGATAAGATTAATGTAATTTTTTTCATGGTAAGAGTTTTATTGATTTAGCAATGGGTAAAATTAATCTTATAAACGAGAATAGCCATGGTCTGCCAGATAATATATATCATAAAAAAACCACCCCCCGCTAAGGAGGTGGTAAAAATTGTGAGCGGGAAACGGGATTCGAACCCGCGACCTCGACCTTGGCAAGGTCGCGCTCTACCAACTGAGCTATTCCTGCATCGTTTCGGACTGCAAATATATAATCGATATTTGAATTGTGCAAGATAATTCCAAAAACAGCAGTAAACAGTTTATTGAACTACAATTTGTCTGGTAGAGAGCATGTTAACTCCGGAAATAACTACAAAGTATGTGCCTGCTGCAACTTTAGCCCCTTTTGTTGAGTTTAGATTCCAGGAAAATTGGTGCGATCCGCTCGTAATCTCCCCATCCCAAATTATATTTACCAGGCGCATATCTGACTGGTATATTTTTATGCTGGTTTGCCGGGAAGAGGGAAGGGTAATGTCAATAAACAACTGTTCTGTTGCAGGAACCGGGTAGGCCGACAGATTGTATGATATCGAATTATTGCTGATTCCGCTTGTAGATTCTGGAGTGTAAACCAGATCCATATCAATGAAATATGTTTCATCAGTGGGCTGAAAGGTAAGCTCATCCGCTGCTTTTGAAAAACCGATAGAGGTAATTGGCCCTTGTGCATGTTCAGAGGTGTATTCTACCCTGAGAGAATAATTGCCATCATCAACAACAACTCCAGATGTGTTAGTACAATTCCATGATACACTGTGTGTTGTATGTGAACCTAAAGTAGCGCCTGTTGTAGCGTCTGTCGTGTTTCCTGAAGATTTATTATTCCAGGTGTATAAATACTCTTTTCTTTTATCAGCATTTAATTTCAGCGTCTTGATAAAATTTCCGGAACCATCTTCAATCCATATGGCGAGCACGTGTTTTGGGGAAAAATCAATTCCATTTGGTAATGTTGTGACAGAAACGTCAACTGTTCCGGGGGTTCCCTGTCCTATTAATAGTGATGTGAATGAAATGAGCAATAGCGTAAATAATAATTTCATGGTTTATATTTTTTTGAGTGTATAGCAACGGCAAACGTATACAAAAGCATTCCTAAACACATAGAAATAGTGTTAATTAACGTGAAAAGAGGTGTTTTTTAACTTATTAGAGAAAGGAGAAGCCAGGGTTTAAAGATCATTCGTTAGTCAGTCTGGTTTTTATAAGTGAACCTAGTTGTGTGAAATATATCACACAATATAAAAAACCACTCCTTTCATGCCCAATAGCATACAGTGTGGATATTCGCCTTCGTATATTTGTCCCACAATAAAAAATACTACTCCAATGGCAAAATTTACCAGAGAAGACGCATTAAATTACCACAGTTCGGGCAGACCCGGAAAAATTGAGGTTGTACCAACTAAACCCCACAGTACACAAATTGACCTATCACTCGCCTATTCACCGGGTGTTGCAGAGCCTTGTCTGGATATAGAGAAAAATCCCGATGATGCCTATAAATATACAGCACGTGGAAACCTTGTGGCTGTTATCTCTAATGGAACGGCAGTACTTGGACTGGGAAATATTGGAGCACTGGCCGGAAAGCCCGTCATGGAGGGAAAAGGCTTGCTGTTTAAGATTTTCGCCGATATTGATGTGTTTGATATCGAGGTGGACAGAACAGACCCCGAAGCATTTATTGAAGTTGTGAAAGCCATTACCCCAACCTTTGGGGGTATAAACCTGGAAGACATCAAAGCTCCCGAATGTTTTGAAATAGAGGAGAAACTAAAAGCGGTCTCCGATATACCTGTTTTTCACGACGACCAACATGGTACTGCGATTATTTCTGCAGCAGGACTGTTAAATGCAGTGGAACTGGTTGACAAGAAACTTGAGAATCTTAAAGTTGTGGTCAATGGTGCCGGTGCATCAGCAATATCATGTGCTAAGTTATATATCTCATTAGGAGTTAGGAGTGAAAATGTGTTTATGTGCGATAGTCGTGGTGTATTAAATACAAAACGGACGAATCTGAATAAATATAAAGCACAATTTGTCAGGGATACGGAAGCAGAAACCCTTAGCGAGGTTATTAAAGATGCTGATGTATTCCTGGGATTATCGGTAGCGGATATCCTGACACCAGAGATGTTGAAGACAATGAAACGAGATCCGATAGTCTTTGCCATGGCAAATCCAAATCCAGAAATTGCGTATGACTTAGCTATCAAAGCAAGAAAAGACATCATCTTTGCCACAGGACGTTCCGATTATCCTAATCAGATAAATAATGTATTGGGATTCCCATTTATCTTTCGTGGTGCTATGGACGTGAAGGCGAAGGCTATTAATGAGGAAATGAAGATAGCCGCTGTTTATGCCTTATCGGAGCTCACGAAAGAAGACGTTCCAGACACGGTGAATAAGGCTTATAAAACCAAGAATCTCTTTTTCGGGAGAGATTATATTATTCCAAAGCCAGTTGATCCCCGACTTATTTTTCATGTTGCTCCTGCTGTTGCCAAGGCTGCAATGGATTCAGGTGTGGCCAGGGTGCCAATTAAAGATTGGGATGAATATAAAGATTCGCTTAGAAAACGAATGGGTATTGACAACCAGTTAATTAGAGAAGTTAGGGCAAAAGCACGTCAGAATCCTAAAAAACTGGTCTTTGGTGAAGCGGGAAATTATAAAATGCTAAAAGCGATACAGACAATTAAGCACGATGGGATTGCCGAACCAATTTTACTTGGCAATAAAAAGCAGATTGAGAAATTAATAAAAGAGTTTCATTTTGATTTGGAGGATATACAGATTATTGAGCAGCAGTGTTCTGCAGAAGATGATCTTAGGAAAAAGTATGCACAAAAGCTATTTGAAAAGAGGCATCGCAAAGGCTTGACCCTGGAAGATGCTTGTCAGCAAATGTGCCAGCCAAATAATTTTGGAATCATGATGGTTGAAATGGGAGATGCAGATGCCTTTCTGTCTGGGTTTTCAAGTAAATATGCAGATATAATTAAGCCGGCTATTCAAATTACCGGAACCAGTAATCCACAGAACCATATTGCCGGAATGTATATTGTGCAGACGAAAAAGGGAACTTACTTTTATGCTGATACAACAGTTAATTTACAACCTTCAGCGCAAACATTGGTGGACACTACGCTATTGGCAGCAGAAGCTGTTGAAAATTTCAACATTGAGCCTGTTATAGCAATGGTTTCCTATTCAAACTTTGGTTCTGTAAATGGTGGTAGTGCTTTGCGAACAAAGGAGGCCGTAAAAATATTACATAAGGAACACCCAAATCTTTGTGTAGACGGAGAAATGCAGATGAATTATGCCTTGAATGAGGAGTTAAGGATGAAAAAATTCCCATTTAGTAAGCTGGGGAATAAGAAGGTGAATACAATTATTTTTCCAAACTTAAGTTCAGGTAATATTGCTTACAAGATGATGCAGGAGATAGGGGAGTCTCAGGTAACGGGCCCAATATTACTTGGTATTGGGAAACCGGTTCATATTATGCAAATGGAAAGTTCAGTAAGAGAGATTGTCGACATGGCAGCTTTTGCTGTCGTGGATGCACAATACCATGAATCTATTAGCTAGACGACCTTAAACGGAAACGTTGTACGGTTTTTATAATGAAATATCCCGAATGTAGTCCGGCGATATTAAAGAGCAGATCAATATAATTGAAACTACGGCTTTCAATGAACAGCTGCAGTAGCTCAGTAAATGAGGCAAAGCTTATTCCGGTAATAAGGAGGGCAATAAAAACCTTTCTGGTCGGATTATTTCTCTGCCATAGCAGGAATAGGATCGCAAAGAGAGAGAAAACGGCAAAATGTTCAAGATAATCCCATCTGAATCGTGAATCTTCATTGCCCAGATTTACCAGGTCGTCACCGGGTATTACCGAGAAGAAAATGATAAGAATACTCCATAGGAAAAAAGAAATGGCTAACAGTAGTTGTTTCAATTCCGGCTTTATCATCGGACAAAATTAGAAATATTTCCCTCGGTGCAAAGCTTGTTTTTGAAGTTTTCTTGCAGGCACAAAGCTGTGAAACTTGATTTGCTATAAACAATTGCTTTTATTTGTGTTGTCGTTGGTATATTGATGACTATCTGCCTGCGTCAACTAAAATAACTTAATTTATATATCATGGCCTTTCCGATAGTTCATGCGAATAAGATCAGAACCCTCTCTCTTGATGCATTTAAGGAGATGGATTATTATGCAGTAAACAATTACCATCTTCCGGTAGAATTAATGATGGAGAGCGCAGGAATGCAGTTGGCCCGCCTGACCGCAAGTATTGCAAAACCAGGTTCTATGGTTCTTGTAGGAGTGGGGCCCGGAAACAATGGCGGAGGAGGTCTTGTTGCTGCGCGCAGACTGGAAGCATGGGGATATACGGTTCATATACAAACGCCAATACAATCGACACATGACTTGATTAAAGATCAATTGAGCAGGACCATTTCCTATGGTGTTGAGAGAACGCTGGAAGAGGATTATGATGTGATATTGGATTGTTTGTTTGGCTTTTCGCAGCACTTACCCCTGCCAGATGAGGTTTCAGAATTAATTCAGACTATGAATGAAATAGAGGCAGAAAAGATATCGCTTGATATACCTACCGGAATTTCAGAAGAAGGAGAATCTATTCGCTTCAAAGCCCATAAAGTGCTGACAATTGCAGCTCCAAAGACAATTCTATTAAACCATATCGATGAATACGACCTTTATGTTGCAGATGTGGGAATACCTGTCGAAGTGTACCTGAGAAATAAGATTGACTACGCAGCGCTGGGTTTTTATCGTGACCAGATTATACAACTAGTCTAGCCCTCACTGAAAGAAATAATGCAGGCTGGTTTATCATTTTTCCCATGTCTGCTTAGCATCTTCCCGGAAGCTCCTTCTGTAAAGATTCCACTTCTGTAAATTAAAAAATCCAGGGCATAATTCATACCCTGGATTCAATATTGTTCTATAAGCTAACTCTTCTATGCGCTAACTCTATCTACCGCGTAATCTTTTAAAGATTCCATTAATTTCTTCCTTGTAAAGAAAATCCGACTTTTTACAGTTCCTATTTTAAGTTCGAGTTTTTCAGCTATTTCCTTATACTTATATCCCTCGGTATGCATCAGGAATGGAATTTTTAATTCATCCTGTAATGCATCAATATGCCTGGTAATCTCTTTGTGCTGGTATAAAGAATCAGGCTTGACATAGGTCGATTCTTTTGAGTTGTTGAGGTAATAGAGATCTTCAGTTTGATCAACTATTGTATTCTGTCTTATGGCTTTTCTATAGTTATTAATAAAGGTATTCTTCATTATGGTATAAGCCCAGGCATCGAAATTTGTAAATTCAATAAATTTATCTTTTGACGATAAAGCCTTTACGTAAGTCTCTTGTAGTAAATCTTTTGCAGCCTCTCTGTTGGAAGTTAAACTCAATGCAAATCTTTCCAGCCGCTCTTCCATACTGATCAGCTTATGATTAAATTCTATTGATGTCATGATGTTAATTGTTAAAGGTGCTGTGCTAAAAATGTATAACAAATTTACAGTGTGATTGAACAAAAAGCAAATAATCACGCAGTCTGGCGGGCCCATTTTACTCCATTCTAAATAAGAAAACGGCTACACCCCTTTATATAAAAGAAAAAAAGATGTTTATATCTTTTAATTATAAATTACGAATCAGGTAATTTTAGTTCATTGGTAATAAAAATGCTTAGAAATTAAATGTTTGGTCATTTTTCACTCTTTATTCCAAGAGATTTACGCTCCTCTTCCGTTAGAAGATGATTCGAGATGAATTGTCGAGAGAGCCCACCGGCTATTTATGCAAATTAACACTTCCTAATGAGCATTAATCCATCGCGGACGGTCAATAAAACGTTTTCTACACGTGGATCATTGGTGATAAGCTCGTTAAATTGATGCAATATTTTTGTAGAGTTATCCTGCTCAGGATCTTCAGCGACCTTGCCGCTCCACAATACATTATCAGCTATAATATACCCCCCGGAATTTACCTTATCGATCAGCAGATTATAGTATTCTACATAATGCTCTTTATTGGCATCAATGAATACGAGATCGTACTTTTCCTTTAGAGATGGAATAACCTTCAATGCATCCCCAATGATGAAATTAACTTTTTCGGCAATACCCGCTTTGTGAAAAAATACAGAAACCAATTCTTCAAGCTCCTCATCGACTTCTATTGTAGTTATAGTGCCGTTTTCGGCCAATCCTTTACTTAGGCAATATGCCGAATACCCTGTAAATGTTCCTATCTCGAGTATCTTCGCAGGCTTTAGCATTTGACTGATCATGGTCAGAAACTGACCCTGAACTTTTCCGGAGAGCATTTGTGGATGAATGGTTTTCAGATGTGTTGTGCGGAAGAGTTCTTTTAAAACAGGATCTTCATCTGTTGTATGCGCATCTGTATATCGAAGTATCTTCTCTGGCAGTTCAAAAAAATTCATTATTCGTAAATGAGTGTATTTAGTCTGGCTGGATCAAGGATTTCCCGTGCTACCTCTTGTAATTTTTCTGAAGTTACAGCCGCAAGTTTTTTCTCAATTTCAGTTAAGCTATCGACCTGGTTGAAAACCAAAAAACTCTTTCCCATACTGAGCATTAAGTGCTCACCGTTATCGGAGGAGATAGCGATTTGTCCCAATAGTTGCCGGCGGGCATCATTTAAGCGTTTTTCAGGAATCAGTTTATCCCTGAGCTTTTTCATTTCTTTATGTGCAATCTCCATGCTCTGATCAAAGCGCTCTTTATCACAACTGAAATAGATATTTAGGGCTCCGATATCAGTATATGCCATATAGTGCGATTCAGCGCTATAGGTATATCCTCTTTTTTCACGAAGTGCCATGTTCAGTCTGGAGTTCATTCCAGGACCTCCAAGTATATTATTTAGTAAATGCAGGGCAATGCGATTATTGTTTTTATACGAATAAGCCTCTCCTGATATGACACAATGTTTTTGAAAAGTATCGCGCTTCATCAGTGTTTCTTTTCCCAATTCACTTACAGGCACTATTCTTTTGCGGGATCGGGATCTGGTCGGAATATCTGAAAAGAAGCGATCGGCATACTCTTTCATTTTTGCAAAGGGAATGTTGCCAACGGAGCAAAGCACTATTTCATCTGTTGCATAGTTTATATCCCGGAAATTCTCCACAAGACCATTTTGAAAACGTTTCAGCGATTTCTCTGTACCGAGAATATTCCTGCCAATAGAGTGGTGAGGAAAGAGCAATTCTTCAGCGTGGTCGAATATCAGCTCTGAAGGAGTGTCTTCATAGTTTTGTATTTCACTGAGGATCACTTCAGCTTCTTTTTTTCTTTCTTTTTCTGAAAAGGTAGAGTGTAGAAAAATATCCTGGATGAGTTCAATGGCTTTGCGAACATCTCCTTTTAGGAATGAAGCATATATTGCCGTTTCTTCTTTGGTGGTATATGCGTTAATTTCTCCCCCCACATCTTCCAGACGGGAAATAATCTGATATGCTGATTTTCTGGGTGTCCCTTTAAAAAACATATGTTCCATAAAATGGGCCAGTCCGTGCTCTTCTTCTGTTTCGTCTCGCGTTCCGGTATGTACAAGCAATCCAAAGTGTGTAACTTCGGAGCGGTTCCTGCTGTGTATCAGACGCACACCATTTTTCAGCGTATATGTTTCAAATTGTCCATTCATATTCGCCACAAAAGTATAAAAACTCTTATACTAATCATCTATTTAGAGTCTTTCTAAAAAGAATATTCTTCCTGAAACTATTGCGGGTTACAAAATTGTCATTAAATTTGCCTCGCTTTTAAAGCAAAATGTTGGTGCCGAAGTCATCCTGAACTTGTTTCATGGACAGTTGGTAGCAATTTTAAGAGTAAAACATGATGGTGCCATAGCTCAGTTGGTAGAGCACAGGACTGAAAATCCTGGTGTCCCTGGTTCAATTCCAGGTGGCACCACCACTTAAAACCTGAATCCCGCGTTGTCAACGACATGCGGGATTTTTCTTTATCGCTTGTTGACGGAAGTGTTGACGGTTTTGAGAATCGAACGCTTTAGTGCTTAGTTTAAGTCTCTTAGACTGATATCTTCTAGTTGTTTTGTTATAAATTTTGCATTTAGCTTAAGACCAAAGTCAATTAACAAATGTCCTGGATACGGATCAATAATATATATTTTATTATTAGTAAATTTATAATCTTGAAAGATCATTTTATTGATCTCAATATCCTTTGCTCCATATCCAATCATTATTAGTTTACTGGACTTTTTTAAATTTTCTTCAAAATGCTTGAACAGTTTTGAGAATAGGAGAGGCTCATTATATCTTTTAATTTTTGAGGATGTACCTGATAAGAAATCAGAATGATAATTTATCCAACTGTTTTGATACGTTAATTGTCCATCTTCATCAACAACTTCTTTATAGTGTTCAGTATGCCCAATGCCGAATCGAGATTTTAAATATATATCAGGAACAAAAACACCCTCTTCTGACCGATAGAATATTTCATAGTCTAAACTTCCATGTAGTTTATACAATCTAAAATTGGTATTGTATTTTCCAGTATACTTCGCTAATCGGACCATATAGGTGCAGGGTTCCATGCAAAAAACTTAATAAGGTCTAAGGTAGTGATTTTTCTTTTTCAAGTATCCTTGTAAATTGTTAAGTAATAAAAAAAGCAGTAATTTTGTATTGAAAACAACTTTCTTATGCAAACAGTAACAATAGAACTTACAAATAACAACTCTTTAAAAGCATTACAGGAGTTAGAGCATAAACATTTGATACGGATAGTAAAAGAACCTGATTTAAATTCTTACGCTTTGCCTGGAGAACCAATAAGTAAAGAGGATTTTAAAAAGTGGGTTGAGTATGCCGAAGAGTCTCCAACTGTAAGTATTACCGAAGCCAAACAACGATGGGCAAATCAAAAGAAAAAACTCCAAAAGCTTATTCGTTAAGGGTAACAGATAACGCTCTCCAAAATATTGACAATATTACTGGCTATATTGCCTACATTAAGCACCAGCCTTTAAACGCTATTCGTGTAGGTGATAAAATCTTTGAGACTATAAATCGTATCGAACAGAACCCTTTGGCATTTCGGGAATGTGAAGAAATTCCAACTAAGACTAAAATCTATCGCAAAGCGGTTTGCATGAGCTGGCTTATCATTTACAAAATCAAAGTCAGTGAGATTGTTATCTTGGGGATTATACATACCAGCCGTAAACCGTCAAGGATTAAAAGCTTTAGAAAGGAAAAGTAATCGTAAATCTAAAACCAGTCCCATTGGTGCAACTTTTTGAATTTCGCTTCCAGTATCCTATCTGGATTTGAAAACAACCGCCTGTCAGCCTCTTTTTACTTTTGTTTCTGGGAACGCATTTGCAAGCGCTTGAACCAGCTTGGTACTACTGACTTTTTGCTGCTTTTATAACTCCGACTCATAATACTGCAAAGCTAATAAAGCTTTACCTGATATAAAAGACCCGGGAAATCTGAGATTATCTACCTCCGTAATCGGTAGATATGAACGTGATGAGATGACTCCTTCGGTGGATGCAGCCAGGAAGATCTCGAAGATCTTAAATACTACCGTTGGCTATCTCCTGGGGGAAACAGAACAAGAAAACCTGTTCAAAGATCCCGATATGCTCAAACGACTCAATGAAATTGAGAAAATGGAAGAGACTGACAAAGGACATATCATTAACGTCCTGGATGGGTTTATTAAATCAGTGAAATTGAAAAATATTGCGGCGCTGTAATTGCTATCGCATACTATTTTTTTATGAAATCAGTTCTATTAAAATTAGAAATCATCTCCCTATAAAAATCGATATTTTCATTTGGGTATTTCCTTTGAAGCTCTATTTACTCTCTTCGCTAATTTCCGATTTGCTATTCCTGTTAGAAATACACCTGTAAATACCCCAAAGCTGAACCAAAAATAATAATCAATAATCTTAATATAAAGATCTTTGTTTAGTTGCTCTTTCACAACTACTTCTAAAGCTAATCCAATTAAAAACAGGAATGTCACAATGTGGTTAAAGTATTTCAATAGTATTCTAATCATCTTTATTTAATCTGTTTTTTATAAAAATTACTAACTCGAATAGAAACGATCCAGCGACCCCTATGGCAAGAGAAATATGAGTAACAACTCTCCAATTGTATGGTAGGTGATCAGATATAAACACACTAAATAGTAACGATATCAGTAGTATGCCCAAAAAAACGTTTCTAATTGTTTTATAGTCTATCATGTTGGAAGTGGTAATATCATATTGAGAACCTATTGAATACAATACAGGATTTCTTTTAATTACCCTGTCTGAATTCATATGGGTAAACAGGAACTGGTTCAATATATATGTTATCTATTGGTTGTTCGTAATTCTCTGGCCTTGGCCAATTAACATACAATTCATATGCTCCAATACCTATAATAGCTGGTATAAATCCTTTTGGGGGTTTACTTCCTGGTTGAAAGTATTTATCATTTTCAAGACCTTGAATTCTGGGATCAAAGCTCCAATCTGCTGGATTACCTCTACTTGTAGTTGTTCCTTCCAGTCCTGGATTTAAAACCATGTCTAGGATAAGAGCTCCACCAAGTATAAAAGGAATTAAAATGTCATCCATTACAAGCACCCCAGTAACATCGTCAGCAAGTAACACACCACTAATAACAAGAGCTCCTGCCATATAAGTTGTTCTCTCGCCGGAACTTGTTACCGGCGGATCTCCCAAACATGCCAGTAATCCAGAACCATTCCTCTGTGCCTCAATTGCTTGTTGACGTTTCTTAATAATTAATGGCAAATTATCATGAACTAAAATTGCTGCTAAAACTTGATTTACACTTCTCTGAACAAGATACCTATTTAGACCGATAGAATGGACAATGTTTTTTCCAGCTTGACTGTTGGGACTAATCCTTCCTCCAGTTCTTCTATTTCGGTATGTCATAGTTGAATAATCATAAGTCCATTCATCAGGATTCTGATGGACTGAATTTATATAATTACCATAACTACTTCCTCCTGCACCGCCACCTCCAGCGCCATAACTTCTGTAATTCCAATCATTAATAATAGTCATCATTTCAGCATACATCTGTTCATCCTCATAATCTCTCGGTGCTTTCATATACCCAGAGGGGTCCGTATATTTCAGGGGATTGTTCAGAACATAATTATAGCGGTTGTAGTTGAGTGGATTCATTGGCTCTTGAAGAACTGGATCTGGACTTAAGAAAAGACCTACAAGAGGATCATATACTCTTCCATTCATATTGATTAGGCAAGTCTCATCCATATGCTCATGTCCTGTATATCCTCTTGAAGTGTACTCAGCGGTTAATGTTGAATCATACGCCCACGTACTATCATTTCTTCGTCTTCCCCAAGCATCATATGAGAAAAACTCTACTGCAGCTCTGTTCTCATTCGCTACTGTCATCACAGAACCTAAGTGATCCTTCAAAATGTAAAAATTGTGATCAGCAGTATCAATCACTCTATTAAAACCAAAGATTCCAGAGCCTGATGAAAACCATGTTTTCTCCTCGTCATAATCATCTGGATTATCATAATCGGTCAGTTCATAGCTTCCGAAGTAATACCTAGTGTACTGCAAAGTATCTCTGTATTTCACTTCCATCTTCACACGTTCGGCATTTGGTCCATAATCAAAGGTAATTAAATAATCGCCTTCTGAGATGGTATCTACCTTATTAAATGAGGTATAAGATATAGACATATCAGGTCTACTAGTCAATGCTGAAGTCGCAGAATCTATGCTTGTCAGTTGAAAATTGTTGGAGGCAGAATATTTATATTCTTCTCCGGCATCTGATTTGGAATATATTCTTTCTTTTTTACTTGCATCGTAGGATACATCTAGTGTGTCTGCCGGACCGGAAATCTGAAGCAATCTATCAAGATCATCGTAGGTAAAGGATTCGGAAAGAGTATCTATTTTAACAAGGAAGTAGATTGATTCCACCTAAGGGTAAAAAACGTTACCACTTTTTCGTTCCTACAAAAAAATCCGTAATCTTTCATTTCCTGAAAGAATACGAAAATGAAATCCACCTTCATCTGT
>JAUUZQ010000134.1 GCA_030589895.1 Bacteroidales bacterium | reverse complement strand
TACTTTTGTAGCCTAAATATTTCAAAATGTCAGACAGAATCGAAGAATCGAGTGAGAAGAAATCCTTAAACTTCATACATGCTTTTGTTGAAGAGGATATTGCTGAAAATAAAAATGAAGGTCGGATCCATACAAGATTCCCTCCTGAACCTAACGGATACCTGCATATAGGACACGCAAAAGCCATACATATTGATTTTGGAACAGCCGAAAAATATGGGGGAAAATGTAACCTGCGCTTTGATGATACCAATCCCGTTAAAGAGGAAGTAGAATACATCGATTCCATTAAAGAGGATATTAAATGGCTGGGCTACGATTGGGAAGATCGGGAGTATTATACTTCTGACTATTTTGAAGAGCTATATGCCTTTGCTGTAAATATGATTAAGAAGGGGCTGGCTTATGTTGATGACCAGGGACCTGAGGAGATTGCTTCACAGAAAGGAACACCCACTAATCCGGGGACAGACAGCCCTTTTAAAAGCAGGTCTGTAGAAGAGAATCTGAATCTGTTTGAAGGGATGAAAAATGGTGAATTTGAAGAAGGCTCCAGGGTATTAAGAGCAAATATAGATATGGCCTCACCAAATATGCATATGAGGGATCCTGTTATTTACAGAATCATTCACTCTCCGCACCATCGCACAGGAGATACATGGAAAATATACCCAATGTATGATTTCGCACATGGTCAGTCAGACTATTTCGAAGGTATTACGCATTCTCTTTGCACATTGGAATTTGAAGTTCACAGACCATTATATGACTGGTTCATTGACAATTTAATGGAAGAATCATATCGTCCGCGTCAGATTGAATTCAACCGTTTAAACATTACTTATACCGTGATGAGTAAAAGGAAGCTCTTACAAATGGTGAATGAGGGATTGGTTAACGGCTGGGATGATCCACGCATGCTTACGATCAGTGGCATGCGAAGAAGAGGCTACACTCCGGAATCTGTCAAGAACTTCATCAATAGCATTGGTTATACAAAAGTGGAGGCCATTAATGACTTCTCTTTATTGGAATTTGCTGTAAAGGAAGACCTTAATAAAAAGGCTCCAAGGGTAATGGGTGTTCTTGATCCTCTGAAGATTGTTATTACAAATTATCCTGAAGGGGAGTCTGAGGAGATGGAGACCATCAACAACCCTGAAGATGAATCAATGGGTACACGCATGATTCCTTTCTCCAGGGAGGTATACATTGAACGAAACGATTTCATGGAAGATCCCCCAAGGAAGTTCTTCCGTCTTGGTCCCGATAGGGAAGTACGCTTAAAATCGGCATACATCATTAAATGTCACGACTATAAGAAAGATGCTGACGGTACTATTATTGAAGTACATTGTACTTACGATAAGGATACCAAAAGTGGGGGTGCAGAAGCAAATCGCAAGGTGAAGGGTACGCTGCACTGGGTAAGTGTTCCTCATGCTCTGAAAGCAGAAGTTAGAATTTATGACCGACTTTTCACTGATCCTGATCCTGATGGTCATAAAGAAACAGATTTCAAGAAGTTTCTTAATCCTGATTCATTAAAAGTAATCAGCGGATATGTCGAACGCAGCTTAGCAAATGCAAAACCACTCGACTATTTTCAGTTTACACGCTTAGGTTATTTTAATATTGACAAAGAGAGCACAGCTAATAAGCTGGTTTTTAACAGGACTGTGGCATTGAGGGATACATGGAAAGGGTAGTGCCTCTTTTGCATATAAATATCTCCTGACGGAACGTTGATATTCAAATAAAATGAAATATGTGCTACAATTGATTATCTTTAAAAGTATCTCCAATATTAAGTTAACCTTTTGTAAAATATGAAACGCACCCCGCTTATTTTTATTTTTCTGTTTTCTCTCCAAAGTCTTTTTTCCCAGGTAAATATACAAGATTCACTCGCCCTGGTAGCTCTTTATAATAGTTGCAATGGAACCAACTGGAATAATAACGAAAACTGGTTGTCTGGTCCAGTGAGTAGCTGGCATGGAATTATCCTGACACAGGATAGGGTAAGTGATATCAATCTGACAGAAAATAATATTACTGGAGATCTTCCAATTGAATTCAATAATCTCACTGAATTAATAAATTTATCGCTTAACCACAATCAACTGAACAGTATAAGTAATGTCGGAGGATGTACTAACTTAATCCATCTTAATGTATCTGCAAATCAATTGAATGATATAGGTTTTTCAGAGTTTTTAATAAATATCAGTGAATTATTTCTTGAAGAAAACAACATTACTGATCTGGCACCTCTATTGAACAATCCAAACGCAGCCAATATAAATGTAATTTTTATTCGGCAAAATCCATTGTCTTCTGATGCTATAAATGTTCAAATTCCTGCTCTGGAATCCTTAGGTATTGAAGTGCTCTACGATATTCCAAATCCTGATCCTCATAGCATATATATAAGCCCAGGCGGAAATGACGGAACCGGAAATGGCAATATCGAAAACCCATTAAAAACAATAGAAGTGGCTTTAGGAGCTGCAAGCACAGGGGATACTATTGTGCTACTCCCAGGTAACTATAGTACAGAATATCTGAATATTAACCATACCAATTTAACGATCTGTTCCGAATATGAGTTTTCAAAAGATACTACAGATATCGCTAATACAAAAATTACAAGCACAAATGGAGGAATCACAGTATTAGGTTCTGTCAAATTCATTGGTTTAAACTTTAACAATTGTTATACTGATGCTCATGGAGCAGCAATAAAAACAGGCTGGGCCCAGGGCGAATTAACAGCAGAAAATTGCTACTTCATTGGTAATAAAGCTGGAGGTACAGGAGGTGCCATTGTTATATTTGGTGAAAATACAAAGGCAACTATTCATAAGTGCGTATTTAAATACAATGAAGCAATTGTTGGTAGTGCAATCCAGGTAAATTGGGGAGCCTTAGTCTCTATTTCAAATTGCTTATTCTTTCAAAATCTTGTGTATGAAAATGGAACTATCTCATGTTGGGATTCAGAGATGAGTGTTACAAATTGCACCTTAATTGACAATATTACTAATGGCAACTCAAGTGGGCTCTTTTTTTATGATTATGACTCTCCGGAATATACAGCGATAGCTAATATCAAGAACTCCATCTTCTATAATCGCAACGGAGCTAATTTTGTTTATAATAAACAGGCTCCAATAGTCGAATATAGCTGTGTGAAAAGCGGATTTCAGGGCGAAGGAAACATAGACATCGTTCCAAATTTTGTTTCAGAAGACGACTTCCATCTCAGAAATTACTCTGGCTGCCTGAATACAGGAACACCTGATACAACAGGACTGAATATTGGTCCATTTGATCTGGATGATGAACAACGAATTCAGGATGGCAGAATCGACATGGGCTGCTACGAGGGTGGTGAAGAGAGCTGGCCCATTGAAGATATGGTTACTATTCCGGATCCTTCCCTGAGAGAGAAATTATGTGAGGAATTTAATTGCACCCCGAATCAGCTTTCTAAAGCAATGATGGAAACGCTGGAGAAATTCTGGCCAATGGATTGCGTTCCTCCAATTATGGATCTAAGCGGATTAGAGCTTTGTACGAATCTAACATCATTGGCCATTGATGGGAATGAAGTCTCAGATCTGGCACCAATCTCCGGGTTGACAAATCTTAAAGAACTTTGGCTCGACCGTAACAAGATAACATCTCTGATCTCCTTGCAAAATTTAAGCAATTTAGAAAAGCTCAGTTTCAGCTATAATGATATCTATGCTATGGATGACCTGGGTCCCAAACCTAAACTCACAAGTCTTTATGCAATGTATACACAGATTGAGGACCTGACTCCAATACAGAATTATCCATCACTGGAGATCCTTATTTTGTCCGGAACACTGCTGGATAATCTATATGATATACAGAACATGCCCAATCTTTGGGCCTTAGTAAGCAGACATAGCAGTATGTCTAATGCCGGATCTTTTAGTAATTGCCCTAAACTTACTGTTCTCTTTCTTGCATACAATAACTTTTCCAATATTGACTTTCTATATGGATTAAACCTTGAAAGATTTGAGATTCCATATAACAATGTTTCAGATTTAAGCCCAATTTCATCACAGACTAATCTTTGGCAGACAAGTCTGCATGACAACCCTATTAGTGATATTTCACCTCTCGCCTCTCTGTCAAGTCTTAAGTTATGCTGGGTAGAAAACTGTTTAATCTCAAACATAGATCCAATTGCAATTAATGATAGCATATACGATCTCAGACTAAGCGGAAATAATATCTCAGATCTGCTTCCTCTCCTGTCTCTTCCTAACCTCGACAGTCTCAGAATTACTGATAATTTCCTTTCCAACAAAACAATTGCTGATAATTACAGCACTTTAAGAGCCGGATTATTAAAGATCGATGAAGAACAATCCATTAGCGACCTTCGTTTTAAATATCCCAATGCCATCACCGGAGTCAATCCAGGTAAAACCATTGAGATCTCCTGGGAAGATTATGGAGGGACTGGGTTAGCTCATCGTATCAATCTCGACTACTCTACCGATGGAGGTTCTTCATGGACCCCCATTCTCACCAATGCGATCAACGACTCCTCACATATGTGGACCATTCCAGATCTTGGGGGCACTGCCTTTATGCTGAAAATTGAAGATGCGGAACTGCCAATGCTTGTACGCGATACTTCCGAACTAGTATCTTTCTGTAACCTTTCGGCTCAGTTTACATCCCTTAAATCTGATCTTGACTTTACCTTTACAAATACTTCTACCGGAACCTCCAATGAATACTATTGGGACTTTGGTGATGGAGTTTCTACTATTCTGGAAAACCCAATTCATTCATATTCCCTCGCAGGAATCTTAGATGTTTGTCTCACAACCATGGATAATCTAACTGGGTGCACATCTTCTGTTTGCTCTGAAATCGAAGCAGGTACGGTTGCTTGTAATGCAGATTTTGATACTGCATCCATTGCAGATACACGTGATTTTACTTTTACCGATAATTCAACCGGACTAATCGAGACATGGTATTGGGACTTCGGTGACAATACAAGCAGTAATGCACAAAATCCATCTCATATGTATAGTAAAGATGGCACTTATGAAGTATGTCTCACTGTTCGTAATAATGCCACCGGATATATCTCTACTGAATGTATAAATCTGTCTGTAACCACAACTCCCGAGCTTATCCCTCCCCTTGCATCCTTTGCTCAGATCATTGATGACGAAAACCTTACCATCAAACTGATCAATACCTCTACCGGTGATGTAACAAACTGGCACTGGACATTTGGTGATGGATCTTTCTTCGACGGACAAGAGACATCATACACTTTCGATGAATATGGATCATACACCATATGCCTGTTCGCTTCCAACGAAGATGCAGGCCTCAATAGCTCCATTTGCAAGGAGCTGAAAATTGGCAATCCTCCCTGTATACTACAGGCTAACTTTTCAAAAATTATCGACAACTCTACCAATACCCTCCACCTAAATGATGAATCTTCTGCAGATGCCAATGCCTGGTACTGGAATTTTGGGGATGCTGTTACTTCTACCTCACAAAACCCAACACATACTTATAGTCAGGCAGGAAAATATATCATCTCACTTACTACTCAAAATAGTGAAACCGGCTGTGCAGATTTTATCTCTTCCGAGATCATGGTAGGAGAAGTAGAATGTATTGCCGGATTTACTTACGGAATAGATATATCTCGCCGAAAGGTAAGCTTCGCTGAACAGACCGCCGGTTCTTCAGATATCTACTATTGGGACTTTGGAGATGGCAGCACTTCCACCTCGCTTAATCCAGAACATACATATGCTGAACCGGGAATATATACTGTTAGCCTTACTGTGAGTGACAATGCAGGACTCTGCATGGATCAGTCATCACAAGAAATTCAGATACAACAGGTGGAGTGTAGTGCAAACTTCATATTCTTTATTGACTCAACTACAATGAATATTACACTCTCTGAACAGGTCATTGGTGAGTACACCTCACTGCTTTGGGAACTCGGGGATGGATACTCCTCTACGCTTGAATCGTACTCTCATGCATTCTCTGATCCTGGTTATTACACCATCGGACTAACAACCTTTAACGAGAACAATGGATGTATGGACCACAAAGAGGAGATCGTACTAATCTCTGCACCAGGTGTTGACGTCTATGCTTCATATATCTATACCGTAGATGATGCAAGTAATACGGTGACTTTCCTTAATACATCTGAAGGAGATAACGGAACCTATCTCTGGGACTTCGGAGATGACCAATCCTCTTCTGATACCAATCCTGTTCATACATATTTTACAGGTGGATTTTATTCTGTCAGTCTTACTGCCTTCGGAGATGGCGACAAACAAGATACACGCTATAAATCCATACCTGTTAATCTATCAGACAATACCAATTGCCTATCCCATTTCTACTACATGGTGGACTCGGCCAACCTTAAAGTTAATTTCTTTGATAACTCCCTTGGAGATCCAACAAGCTGGCTATGGGAATTTGAAAATAGTGGGATATCTGAAGTTCAAAATCCTGTAAACTACTGGAGTACTTCCGGATACTATATCGTGCACCTTCGAAGCACCAATACATTTACAGGATGCTTCAGCGATGTTTACAAATTAATGAATGTGGGTGAGGAGAGCAATGGATTACAAACTAAGTTTGATTATACCGTAGCTCCTCCAACTAATAAGAAATCAGGGTATCCGGTCAATTTTGTTGGAGCAACCATCGGTGACCTGAATAAATTCAACTGGGACTTCGGTGATGGACAGATGAACAATACCTCTCTCACTCCTACCAACTACTTCAGTGACTATGGAATATACGAGGTATGCTTTACCATCGAAGATCCAAATACAGGCGCAACTGCTACATACTGTGAAAATGTGGCATTGATTGAACCTCAGGAGCCCATCGGAGTTAAAGAGTATAAAACTCCTGAATTAGGGATTGGAGATCCCATACAACTCAATGCTTATCCAAATCCATTTAGAGATTATGTAAATATAATGCTCTCATTACCCGAAACAGAACATATAAATTTAACCATCTATGATCTCAGTGGAAGATCTGTATATATCATGCTTAACACCCGAAAAGAAGCCGGGACTTATAAACTGCAGTGGGATGGGGCAAGACTGATGCCGGGAATATATTTTATGGTTGCAACAACAAAGAATGAGAGGAAGATCGTGAAGATCGTGAAGAATTAGCAGTCCTCTCTCTACTTACAAACATAATCAAAGGTGATCACCTGATACATATACCCGTTTTCCTTTATATTGATCTGATTTGGATATTGAGTTGAGTTGTAGATAATCTGATAAGTATAAGTCTCTTTGCTTAGAAGATTCTCCTTCTGAAGGATATTATTTACAAAAGTCTTTCCATGGAAGTAAAGTTGTAATGCATTATAAGGATTCTTCTGAAGATCATATATGAAAGTATAAGATTCTAATGTATCGCCGGAAACATCATCCATTGAAATCATTTCCGTTAGATTGCCGAAAACATCATAGCTATACGCGTTATTTTTCAGTAGCACAAAATCCTGAGATTCATTTTCACGTCCAAAAACTTTCTCTGTACTTATATTTCCATTTTCATGAGCATATGTATGGTAAGCAACATAGCTTGTATCCACTTCCATCTGGGTTTGATAATCCAGTACTGAAAAATACTGCTCCACACCGGATAAATAATTCCCATCATAGAAAATTCTATATTCAGTTTTCATCAGTGTCTTCACATTAAACTCCTCAATTTTAATCAATTGATCTTCTGTGTTATATGAAAAATAATGTGTTTGGGAATTGCTCCAGATAATTCTATCGATCAAATCACCCGTGTATTTATAATCAGCTGTAATGGATGTAGCATTGGTGCCGGAAGCAAGTGTTGTTTTCACGCGCTGTGGAAAACACGCTACTTCGTGTTCTGTTTCACAGGCACTCATAAAAACAAATATCATGAGAGCATTATGTATAAATAGTCTTTTCATTCTAAGCTAAAAGGGTATCAATACTAGTAATAGTACAACGTAAGGACAACAATTACACAGTAGGTTCCCATCCTTTCTCATACTCTCTTCCCCAATAATTCTTCATATGCTTTTTATTCTTCATGTGTCCATTCAAAGAATCAATCTCCAGTGTTTCACCGGTTTTCCATGCTACATTTGAAAGAAGAAGCATTTGCACGCTTTGATACACTTTTTCAATAGATGAATTTAATTTTTCTCCTTTGCGAATACCATTGAGCAAATTGCCAAAATGAATATCAGTCATCGGACCTCCTCCGCCAATCCCCATTGCAATATTTACCTGTCCCGATTTATATTCATCAATCACTTTACC
>JAUUZQ010000191.1 GCA_030589895.1 Bacteroidales bacterium | reverse complement strand
GGTTCCCAAAAACCGGGACTCCATTGTCATCCCAGGAAAATGTTTGTGCTCGCATACTTCTTCCGGAACACTGATTGCTTGAGAAACTCTTTCCATGATAAACAATCCAATCTTCAGTTCCATCGGGAGACTTTGTAAAACAATTGTGTCCGGGGCCATATACACTAGAATCGGGACATTGCCCAAACACCTGTTGGCTTGATCTTGTCCAGGAATCCGGATCCAGTAAATCAGCATCATTATTAGCAGAAAAAAGCCCCAATCCATAATTATCATCCCAACAGGCTCCTGCTGAATAAATTATAAAAATCTTATCTTTTGGTCCTACAAGAAATTGGGGACCCTCCAAGATCTCTCTGGGTGGAGTTTTTTCCCAGTCGTAGATAGGCAAGCCCAATGTTATCTCATTCTCTATAGTAGTTGGAGAGGTTAATTTGGCCAGATTAATTCCACTTTGCATACCAATATAGGGTGAATAAGCAAAGTATCGGGTATCGTTGTGTTCAAAAATATGCCCATCAATACCCGGATAGTTTGTTTCAACCTTTCCAAGATCCTCCCACGATTCATCAAACGGATTATTGGAAGTATTTTTAAGTACATATACATGTCGGAATTCATCAGTAGGATTGGCTTTATCTACCGCAGAGTAATAGATGTACCATGTATCATCATAATAGTGAATTTCCGGAGCCCATATGCAGCAAGAATTCTCCCCTGTTTCATGGGGAAACCAAATCTCTTTTGTCTCTGCATCAATCAGGTCGGTGAAGGAGGAGCTTTTCCAAAGCTGAAGCCTGTCACCCCTTGTGACCATGCTATAGTAAAAACTATCTGTATGAAGATAGACATATGGGTCTGCACCTTCTATGAGTATCGGGTTGTTAAATGATGTAACATCTTTTGTTACTTCGCTATTACAGGAAATTGTGAAAATTGATAATATATATATTCCTGTTAATGAGCTTGTAAGTCTCAGTGCATATTTTTTCATACTCTTGATACTATTAGTTCTTCTTAATTATTGGAAACTTCTTTTTTTCCAAAATGCCCCACAAGATTATTATATTGATCTTTTGTGATGGTAATCATACAGCCATGTCTTACCGAAGGAGGGAAGGCATATTTGTCCCATGTACTGTAAAAGGTATATCCTGAAGCTTGAAACCATGGTCCTTCAAGATTCCTTGCAATAGAAAGTCCATAGGAGACTCCCGGGTACTGTTCGTAATACATGTACCATATTTTGTCATTTGGAGAAGGAATCAGCATCGGAGCTTCACGGAAATTCGGACTAATCGATTCTCCTGGATAAGAATAGGGGCCAAGCAATGATTGAGAGCTGCTGATGCGAATCGTTTTTCCTGTCACCCATTCCAGCGTAGGATACCTCTCATCTTTAATGATCGCATAGTAAGTGTCATTTGTTTTTCTAATAAGGACATCAATGGTTCCGGTTTCCCATTCAAACAGGCGATGCGGAATTTTAGAAAAGCTTAGCAGATCTTTTGAAGTGACATACAGCGTACGTTGACTTGCCCAGTATCTTTCAGGATCTTCTTTGGTTCCCTGCTTGTGTGGAGTGTGCCAGGTCATAAGGTATTGTGACGATGCATCATCATAAAATAGTTTTGGTGCACCAATTCGCTGTAATGCATGCTCATATCCGGGAGTCTTCTGTAGATCAGGGGTGTAATCGGAATGATGGCTCCATCGGATAAGATCTTCGGATACCCATATATTAATATCATGGGCTCCGTCACTCTTATTGCCTGCAATATAATACCTGCCGTCGTGTCCTAAACAAATGTCGGGATGTCCTCTGTAATCTTCGAAAACTCTTTCACCATCATTAAGCATTTCCCAGTGTAAGCCATCAAGACTAACAGTGTAGTATAGTTTGCCATAATCGTTGTGCATCATATGTGCAAAAAGATATGCTTCATTTACCGGGTTTCCATTCTCTGCCTGACCAGGTGGGTCAGGTTGTTGTCCATAAGTGGTGAATATGAAGAGCTGAAATAAGATTGTCAGAATGATAAATTTTCCGAGTGTTTTCATGATAGGGAGCTTTAATAGTTTTTCATCAATATCAATTTCCAGGGCAAATAATTATAATCGTAATCTGATCCAATTGTGTCAGCATCAAATGCCTGAAACAAGAGTTGCAGATTGTAATCTTCAATTTCCAGTTTTTGATTATATCCCGAACGGATTAGTTCCGGATGGCTTACCTGGTCGTAAATTGCCTTGCTACCATCTTCAGTATAAAGATTTGCAGGGTCACCCATAAACTGGTTTGCATCAATTTCAACACGGGTCCAGGGACCTTCGAGCTTATCGGCAAGCATTGCAAAAAGGAAGCGGTTCCGGCTTTCCCAGTAATTTTTTCTTGTAGGGTGAGGGTAGACTGCTTCCAGAATACTCAGATACTTCTTCTCCTTTTTTACATAGTAGATGTGACTGCCTTCATGAAGTCTCCATCTTCCAATATTGTTTTCATTTCTTTCCGATAGAACGGTTTCTTCTTTTTCGTTGGCAAATCCCTCAGGGAATTCTTCAATCGGACACTCAAATCTGAATAGAGAACCTTCATGGTCTGTGTAGAACAAATGGGCCTTCACATCATCGCAAATCACCCAGAAATCTATCCAAAAACCATCATTCATTTTATTTGTTTTGATAATCTGCGGTTTCGACCATCCATAAATATCTTCAATGTCAGGGTTAGTAAGGTATATGGGCATCAGGTCTGGTCTTCCTTCAACAAGGGTTTGTGCCACGATATACCAGAGTTTTTGTGGTTCAAAGTAGAATACCTGGGGAGCGATAACCACAGATTCTGTAATCTTTCCTAAATCATGACGTGTTGCCTCTTTTAATTGATCCAGAGTTTCAGCAGAGACGTATCCCAGGCCTGAGCCATTTTTGCTTAGGTGAGACATCCTGTCACGGGTCTCATAGGCCGCCTTGCTTGTATAAAAAAGGTGGTACTTATTATTGTAGAATACAATTGTGGGGTCTTTGACAGAGAGCTCATCGAATGCACCCTTTGGCCCTTTTTCAAAAATGGGATCACTGATTGTCCATTTTAGATAATTAAACTCAGGGACTCTTTGATTGGATTGGGACTCTCCTGTGTTTGTCGGATTTTTGCAGGAATATAATGCTTGTAAGATAAATACGAAAAGTAAAATATTGATTGTTGAATTTTTCATCTGTCTATAATTGATTTTTAATGGTCAGATGGAGCATCCATTATAGTCATTTGACTTCGTCGAGCTCGTAAACTCGGTTCTGTGTGTGTTGAAGTATTTCGATATGGATGGTTCATGTTGATTAAATCTGTGGGTTAATAATTCTTCATCAATGCCAATTCCCACGGCAATTCGTTGTAGTCATAGGAATTGGGAATTACTGAGCCATCAAAGCTTTGAAATAGTATTGTAAGCTTATAGTCTTCAATCTCTAGTTTTTGATTATACCCTGAACGGATGAGTTCCGGGTGGCTTATTTGGGTATAATTGGTACTACCGCCATCTTTAGAAAATAAGTTATTTGCATCGGCAAGGAATTCATTGTTATCATTCTCGATTCTTTTCCATTTTCCATTGAGAGAATCTGCTGTCATACCGAAAATAAATCTGTTCCGCGAATCAACATCTCCTTCTCTGGAAGGGTGATCATAAGCCCCTTCTAAGAGTACAAGGTAATTGTTCTCTTTATTAACATAATAGATATGAGCTGCTTCAAACATTCTCCAGGAGATAGAGTTATCAATATCTTGTTGTGAAAGCGCAATTTCCGGTTTGCTATTTGCGAATCCTTCAGGAAAATTTTTCAGAGGGCAATTTACCCTTAACACAGATCCTTTTTGGTCTGAATAGAACAAATAGGCACTCTGATCATCACAAATGACCCAAAAATCAATCCAGAAACTATCATCACTTTTAGCTGTTTTAATCTCTTTGGCTTCAGACCATCCAAAAACATTTTCAATGTTGCTATTCGTTAGGTAAACAGGTGTTAGCCCAGATAGATTCCCACTCACTTTTGGAGAATGTGCAATTAGGTACCATAGTTTTTGAGGTTCAAAATAGAAAATCTGTGGTGCGATGATGGTGCTGCCTGTAATAGAGTCAATACAAAAGCGTTCTGCATGATTCAGTTCTTCCATTGTTGAAGCGCTTGCATAAGCACAACTGATGCTGAAATTGGTGTGATCTTCGGTTTCTATTTTAGATTTCGCCGTGTAGAACAGATGATACTTTTCATTAAAGAAGACTATCGAAGGATCTTTAACGGCTACATTATCCAATGGATGATTTTGTCTGGCGGTAAATACAGTACTTTCAAAATTCCACTTTTGATATTGAATATCATTTTGATCAATGGAACAGGATTGCATAATAATCAGTGCCAGAGTGATTGGTATAGCAAAAGTTGATCTCTTCATATTAGATATCATTGCTAATCCTTTCCTTCCTTATTACGCTTCTTCTGAATTCTGAAATATCATGATTACTCACTTTTTCCTGTCAGCTGTTTAATCAGATCAATCTCTTCCTGATCAAATACGGTTCCATCGGTTCTGAAAATATCATGAAACCATAGTTCAGGCTCACCACCATCAGGCATTGGAGTATC
>JAUUZQ010000115.1 GCA_030589895.1 Bacteroidales bacterium | reverse complement strand
GGCTGGACTGACCTGGGATATAGCGGCAGTACATTCTATGAAACTCCTAATATTGATGCACTTAGTCAGAGAAGCATACAGTTCACAAATGCCTATGCTGCCGGATCCGTATGCTCTCCAACCAGAGCGTCTATTATGACAGGAAAGCATCCTGCAAGGGTGAATATCACAGATTGGATTCCTGGACAAAATCCGAAAAATACAAAGCTCATTGGTCCACAGGACTTAAATGAACTGCCATTGGAAGAAGAGACCCTGGCTGAAGTATTGCACGACAATGGATACAAAACATTTTTTGCCGGAAAATGGCATTTGGGTGGTGAATCTTTTTTTCCGGAAGATCAGGGATTTGATATTAACCTGGGAGGGCATCATAAAGGATCTCCTCCCGGAGGATATTATTCACCCTATAAAAACCCAAAATTAACTGACGGTCCTGAGGGTGAGTATTTGACAGACAGGTTAACAGATGAATCTATCTCCTTCCTTCAGCAGGTTGGAGAAGAACCATTTCTCCTCTACCTCTCTTATTACACTGTGCATACACCAATCCAGGCATCAAAAAGAAACATAGAATACTTCAAAGAGAAGTTAATGGGAATGGAAAATAGTGAAGTTCTTCAGAGATTAGATGGATATGGAAATACAACACTTAACCAGGTGAATGCCAGTTATGCTTCCATGGTTTATGCCATGGATGAAAACGTAGGCCGATTAATCATGGAGCTAAAAGCACTTGGATTATATGAGAATACAACAATAATCTTTACTTCCGATAATGGAGGACTCTCAACGCTTAATTCTAAAAACAAAGGTGTGGCACCAACTGCTGTACTTCCATTGAGAGGAGGGAAAGGCTGGCTGTATGAAGGAGGAATCAGGATACCATTACTGATAAAACCATCCAATTATGATGATTTGCAAAGGACTTCTTCCATTCCGGTAATCAGCTATGACCTCTACCCTACTATACTGGCTATGGCTGGAATTCAAAATGAGGCGGATCAGGAGATCGACGGACTTGATCTGAGTCCGATAATTGAAGGAGAAGAGACTCTTTCGAGAAGCAATATTTTCTGGCACTATCCTCATTACCATGGAAGTGGATGGAGACCAGGAGCAGCAATTCGTGAAGGTGACTGGAAATTGATAGAGTTTTATGAAACAGGTGTAGTGGAGCTATATAATTTGACTGATGATATTTCGGAATCCAATGATCTCTCCAAAGAAAACCCTGAAAAAGTTAAGTCACTGATGAATTCACTTCATAAGCAGCAAAAAAGCATGAATGCAAAAATACCGGCCATTAATTCTGGTATTACTAATAACGAATAGAATTTAAAGGCTAATAGTTTACTGATATTAGCAAATAATTAAAGATCAATTGACAATTATTCATTTTCTAAAACTGGAACTATGAAAATACTTCTTCCCTTCATTTTTGTTCTACTTATACTAAATTCATGCAATAACGATAGTACTTTAGTTTCATCCACCATCACAACTAAAATTAAAGGTGTTTCAGAACCAAGCATAGAATTAAATGGTACATGGAAAGTGAATATAGATCCTGAAGATAACTTTTGGAAGTTATCCACCTTGAGTTCTGATTGGAAAGATATCCAGGTACCCGGAGAGGTAATGATGCAAGGATTTCCTATTAAACATGATCAGCCTTTTGTGTATAAAAAAGAGTTTCTTATCCCAGTAGATTTCACAAATAAACTCATACTGTTACAATTCGAAGGAGTATATAGTTATGCTAGGGTCTGGATTAATGGGAACTATGTTTGCGACCATTCCGGAGGATTTACAAGGTGGGATTGCGATATAACACAGTTTGTGATACCAGGCAAAAAGGCAATGCTCACTGTAGAGGTGACAGATAAAGCTGATGAGATCTCCTACGCCAGCGGTTATGCTAAACATCAAATTGGAGGAATACTTCGTGATGTGAGATTATTGGCACTACCGGAAAACTATCCTGTTGATATTACAATTATTACAGATTTGGATGAGCAGTATCAGAATGTATCCCTTCACATCTCAGGAAAATTAAGAAAGCTATCAGATAATGCAAAAATCTCTTTTGAATTATTTGACTCTACTATGAAAAGAGTTCGAATAAAAAATAATTCTATTCAACTTATAAACAAAAAAGATTTCCATGTAATAAAAAATATTAATAACCCTGATAAATGGGATGCTGAACATCCGGATTTATATAATATACTTATCTCCTTTTCAGAAAATGATAAAATTGTATGGGAAAAAATATATAAAATTGGTTTTCGTGAAGTATCAATAGAGGGAAACAAATTGTTGGTAAATGGAAGCGAAGTGAAGCTTAGGGGAGCTTGCAGACATGACATACATCCATTGCTGGGTCGCGTATCAACACCTGACTATGAACTCAAAGACGTCATGTTGGCAAAAGAGGCGAATATGAACTTTATCCGAACATCACACTATCCTCCCAGTGAAAATTTTTTACAACTCTGCGATCAATATGGAATATATGTTGAAGATGAAACAGCAGTATGCTTCGTTGGCTCACATCGCACGAAGGTTTATTATCCCGGTGCGTCTGAAAGTGACACTTCATATTCAAAACGATATTTGTCCCAACTTAAAGAGATGGTAAATAATCATAAAAATCACCCTTCAGTAATCATCTGGTCAATTGGAAATGAAAATACTTTTGGTACTAATTTCAAAGAATCTTATGATTGGGTCAAAGGAACTGATAATACTCGTCCAGTGATCTTCAGCTACCCGGGAAATGTTCCTGACTCCATTAAATCCTATGATATTTTAAGTATGCACTATCCGGGATTAACAGGTAACATGACACAACATGGTAAGACAACAGAAGATTTTGGGTTTGAGAAGATGCCGGTTATTTACGATGAGTGGGCCCACGTAGCGTGCTATAATAATCTGACAGTGAAGGAGGATCCAAATATCAGAGATTTCTGGGGAATAAGTCTGGATAGTATGTGGCAAAAAACTTTTAAATCAGACGGTGGTCTTGGCGGTGCGATCTGGGGAATGATTGATGAAACCTTCATGCTTCCTGATTCATTACCTGGATATAATGACTGGTGGGGTCTGATTGATGAGCATGTAATTCCTGCTGAGTATTCGGGTAATAATGTTGGATATGGAGAGTGGGGAATTGTTGACGTTTGGCGTAGAAAGAAGCCAGAATTCTGGAATACAAAAAAAGCATATTCTCCATTTAAAATACTAAAAACTTCTATTGACAACTATATACCAGGCTCTTCAATTAAAGTTCCTGCATATAATCGCTTTGACCACACCAACTTCAATGAATTAATAATAAGATGTAAATATATAGATACGGAATTTATTCTTAAACCTACTGATATTTTGCCACACACATTCGGTATAATAAATATTCCAATTGATAACTGGGTGGAGTCTGAATCAGTAGAACTTAAAATATACAGTGATGAAGAGAGATTAGTGGATGCCTATATTCTTCAGCAAATACCACAGATAGATAATAGTATAAAAAATAGTAAAGAAGGTGCAATTACTGTCGAGGAAACTGATACGCATATAGTAGTGAAGTGTGAAAACAATACCAATATTCACATCAATAAAAGTGATGGATTGATCGATGAGATCCAAAAAAGCGATCGTAAAACTTCTATTTCCGGACCATATCTAAATCTGCGAACAAAGGGGAAACCAGTGATATACTCTTATCATGAAATCAATGATTATAGTAAGGATTGGAAGTTGGATAATTATTCAATAGCTGAGAAAGAAAATCTGGTTGAAATAGCTCTAAACGGAAGCTATGCTACTGATGTTATTGTTTCGTTCATTATGACTATTACACCTAACGGTGAAATTGGCGTAAAATACTATATAGAAGGAGTCCCCCATGAATATACTCGTGAGTTGGGAATTATGTTTGAATTTTATGATAAGATAGATTCGCTCCGATGGAAAAGATTGCCATACTGGAGCTATTATCCTGAAGATCACTTGTCATCAGCTGAAGGAAATATCTCACTCTACTCTAACTATTCAAAAGAGTATCGTATTGAGCCAAAGAAAAACTGGCCACTTGATACTAAAAGTTTTTACTACGATGGAACTGAGCAGGAAAAGATCCATAAGCAACTCACAAACATTGCCAGGTCAACAAAGGAAAATATAACAGAGTACAAGCTAAGCAATAACGGAAAGAAAATATTATCTGTCACAGGAGATGGGGATGTTAATTGCAGATTAGCACATTACGGAGAGATCCTTCAACTATATATCAGTAATGAGATAGATTATATAGATTTAAGCTGGGGTAATTTCCAGCGAAATATATTAATTGATCAAGAGTATAATAACAAGATTGTCATTGAAATTAACTAATAACCATTAAAAATGAGACTAATCCTAATAATGTTCGCAGCTATTTTACTAGCAGCCTCCTGTAACACTGAAACACAAAAACCCAACATCATTTATATCCTCGCCGATGATCTGGGATATGGTGAACTTGGTATTAACGGACAAAAGATCATCCAAACACCCAATATTGATGCATTGGCAGCAAGTGGGATGACCTTTACACAGCACTACTCGGGAGCTCCGGTTTGTGCACCTGCAAGGTGTGTGCTATTAACCGGACAGCACATGGGACATGCATTTATCAGGGGAAATGACGAATGGGCATCAAGAGGAAAAGTATGGGACTATGCAGCTGCTGCTGTTGATCCTAATCTTGAAGGGCAACGTCCTATTCCTGATAGCATTGTTACTATTGCAGAAATGTTAAAAACTGAAGGATACAAAACTGCAGTTATTGGTAAATGGGGACTTGGAGCTCCGGCAACAGAAGGAATACCAAGCAGACAAGGCTTCGATTATTTTTATGGTTATAACTGTCAGCGACAGGCTCACAATCTCTATCCTCCACATCTATGGGAAAATGAAGAGAAAGACCTGCTGGATAATGAAATCGTGGTACCGGGAACACCGCTTGATCCTGAAAGCGATATATATGACGAAGCAAGCTATGCGCGCTACACGCAAAATGACTTTGCGCCAACAAAAATGCATGAAAAGGCCATTGGCTTCATAAAGGAAAATAGCGATGAACCATTTTTTATGTACTATGCCTCTCCCCTTCCTCACCTTCCCTTGCAGGCTCCAAAAGAGTATGTCGATAAATACAGAGAGATAATCGGAGATGAAGAGCCCTATACAGGAAGAGCATATTTTCCAAACCGTTATCCACGGGCTACATACGCTGCTATGATATCATATCTGGATGAGCAGGTAGGCGATCTGGTTGCGACATTAAAGGAGCTGGGTATATATGAGAATACCATCATCATGTTCTCAAGTGACAATGGTCCGACGTATACCGGCGGTGTGGATTTTGAATATTTTGAAAGCTCTTCCCCATTTACCAATGGCTATGGAAGAACAAAAGGTTATATATATGAAGGTGGGATACATATTCCATTTATCGCCAGCTGGCCGGGTAATATCGAAGAGGGATCAAGCAGCGATTATATTTCAGCATTCTACGATATGTTCCCTACAATTTGTGACTTAGCTGGTATTGATACAGACGTTAAGAGTGATGGAATAAGCCTGAAACCCGTATTCCTGGGGAAAACGCAGGAAGAACATGAATTTTTATATTGGGAATTTCCAAGTTACAAGGGACAACAAGCTGTAAGAATGGGCAAATGGAAGGCTGTGCGTAAAAATATTTTTGATGGAAATATGGCCATTGAACTTTATGATCTGGAAGCAGATATCGAAGAACAAAATGATGTAGCAGCTCAACATCCTGAGATAATTGAAAAGATAGAAGGGATATTGATAAAAGAGCATGTACCTGCTGTGAACAATAGGTTTAAGATTAAGCAGCTGGGAGATTAATACCCAAAGCGTTTTTGTAGGATATGAGGCATGCTTCATCTCAGAACTAATATAAGTTGTCATGAAAGTATTTACTACCGTACTAATAATTCTGCTTGTCACGTCCTGTACGAATTCAAGCAACAATGCAGAAAATGATATATGGCTGATCAATGCACCTGCAGAGAGTGAATATTCCGGCATTGACAAAGAAGGAGTAACTGTAATTCCCAATGGAAGATTTATAAGGCCTGTGGGGAAAAGCATTGTTACAGCACCTCACCCCTACGGACTGGCAATCAGTCCGGATAACAATACCGCAGTAACAGCAAATTCAGGGACCGGACCCCTATCCATTACCATCATTCGGAATATCCTGTCAGAACATCCCGAAGTTCAACAAATTCCTCCTGGACCGGCAACTGACAGAGGCGTACTGGCATCTGTATTTATGGGTCTGGCCATCTCCCCGGATAATAAGACTGTATATGTGGCTGGAGGACAGGAGAACCTGATTTATCTTTTTGATCTGGATTCAGGTGAGAAGAAAGGTTTTATTGATTGTTCTTCTGTTTCCGGGGATGTAGATTATTCCCATGGCTATATTGGCGACCTCGTTCTCTCGAAGGATGGAAAAACAATATATGCTGTAGACCAGATTGGTTTCAGGATGATTGTTGCAGATACTGAAACGAAAAAGCTCACACACTCTGTTCCTGTGGGGCGCTATCCTTTTGGAATATGTCTCTCTCCTGACGAAGATAAAATATATGTTGCCAATGTGGGGATGTTTGCATACTCCCTCATCAAAGATAAAGCTGGTGAAGGATCACAGGTGAAATCAATAGATTATCCTGCTTTTGCATATGGATCAAAGGAGATGAAAGAGGGAATTGAGAATGACACAATTTCAATCAAGGGACTTGGAGAACTCAACTCTCCTGAGTCCTTTTCAGTATTTGTTATCGATCTGACTAAAAAGAAAGAACCCGAAGTTATTGCAAAAATAAAAACAGGTCATCTCGTTGGGGCACTTGTTGAAGGGATACCCGCAGTGGGTGGATCGAGTCCCAATTCTATCGTTGCCACCGATGAATATGTGTTTATCAGTAATGGAACAAATGATAATATTTCTGTCATATCCATTAAGGAAGACACAGTTGTTAATACAATCTACCTTAAGCCTGAGGAAAGAGTACGACATTTCAGAGGTGTGATTCCCTTTGGACTCGCATTAGATCCGGAGCAAAAACGTCTATATGTTGCAGAGTCGGGAATCAATGCAATTGCTGTGATCGATATTTCAAAACTTGAAGTAAGAGGTCATATTCCAGCCGGCTGGTTTCCATCAAAAATTGAGGTAAGCAGTGATGGAGAATATCTAATCATTGCCAATGCAAAAGGATATGGCAGCGGTCCTAATGGAGGAGCAGAGTTCGAGGCAGGACCGGAAGGAAGTTATATTGGATCATTGATGAAAGGGACTATTCAGGTCCTGGAGATACCTTCTGATAAGGAGCTGAAGGAGATGACAAAACAGGTTATTGATAATAATTTCAGATTCACAAAAGTATCTGACATTGTGAAAAAAGAACGTGGTGATAATCCTATCCCCTTATATCCCGGAGAGAAGACTAGCCCGATTAAACACATCGTATTTATCTCCAAAGAAAACCGAACATATGATGAGGTATTCGGACAACTGGAAAAAGGCAGGGGTGACTCAACTCTTGCGAGATATGGAAGAGATGTCACAATAATGAACAGGAAGGAGAATACTCCAATTTCAAATTTAACAGTGATGCCCAATCACCTTCATATCGCAAAAGAATTTGCCATCTCAGACAATTTTTATGTCGATGCGGATGTTTCAGCAGATGGCCACAGATGGCTGGTAAACACATACCCGAATGAGTGGTGTGAAACGTCTACATCAGCAAGTTATGGTGGAAATCGAAGTTATCGTCATAACTCAGCTGCACCAGGAGTATTCGCAATGAATGGGGCTGCTGGTGCTATTTATCCTGAAGATTATAATGAAGCAGGATCAATGTGGGATCACCTGGAGCGACACAATGTGGAATTTTATAATTTTGGTTTCAGTATCATGTTCGAACCGGCACTCTATAAAGCAGAATATAAGTATACCGGTATTCATCAATACATCAACTATCCTATGCCCCAACCTTTGTATAACAGGACTTCCAGGGTATACCCAACTTACAATATGGCCATTCCGGATCAATTTCGAATTGACCAGTTCATTAAAGAGTTTGAAAAGAAATGGATGACAGGAAAGGATACAATGCCGGAATTTATGACTGTTATCATACCAAATGACCATGGCGCAGGAAATCGTCCGGAAGCAGGATTTCCATATCGGGAAAGTTATATGGCTGACAATGATTTAGCTGTGGGTAGAATCATAGAGTATCTTTCACACACACCCTATTGGGAAAATATGCTTATCGTTATTACTGAAGATGATGCACAAAATGGGGTAGATCACATCGATGCACATCGCAGCATACTAATGCTCGCGTCTCCATGGGTAAAGAAAGACTACGTAAGTCATGTACACTATAGTTTTGGGAGCCTGTTCAAAACATTCTGGAATATCCTTGGGCTCCCCTATTT
Organism: Bacteroidales bacterium; assembly: GCA_030589895.1. Lineage (GTDB taxonomy): Bacteria > Bacteroidota > Bacteroidia > Bacteroidales > JAUUZQ01. The sequence goes on along the minus strand of JAUUZQ010000115.1, from coordinate 1,365 downwards.
AAATCAATATGATGCAGGGGCAAATGATTTATCAGATTTCTTTACTCCAGAACCTGATTTCCAGCCTTATAACGCGCTGAATGTGGATCCAAGAATATTTATACCGCAGAAAGCCCTTGATCCATTTGATGAAACATTCGATTGGAATTCAATAAACGAATCTCCTCAAATGGACAATGTAGAAGATATGTATCGGGAGAGCAAGGAAAAGGACGAATATCGCTTAGAAGATAGGGAGAAGAAGTAAAAACTCTGCGAAACTCTGCGCATAAGCGTCAGCGACTCCAACCCAACTCTGCGGTTAAATTCTCTAATGTAAACCTCTGTTCACTTCTTCAGCACCAGAATAAAATCACTTCCCGGTTCATTATCCCCAAACTCACCAAACCTGGGTTGAGGATTCACCTTTTCAACAAATTCTAAAATTTCTGATGTGGTCAGAACACCATCTTCACCTCCGTATAATCTCAAAGACTCAATAAATCGGCGTGCAAATGGACTATGAAATCCCGGACGACCATCGGGAACATACTCATTGCCACCAGAGGTGAGGTACAACCTGGTTTTATATTTCAGCTTGCGTTTCACGAATTCATCTGTGGATATCTCAGCATACATTCCTCCACCCCTATGAGATGCAGTAGCCATGTGTGGATCGAATGTACCCCCAAAACAAACATCCATTACCAGAAAAATATGCGGACAACGAATATTATTGATCATTGTTCTAAGAATTGAGTGCGACATATAGCTGGTCTTTCCCATGTCATCCATCCTTGAATCACGTGAGATCACATAGCCCTCCCTGAATACTTCATCATAGACTCCATGACCGGCAAAAAAAACCATCAGATTGTCCTTAGTCCCATATATTTTTGAAGCATACTCCCTGATTTTTGCTGCGGTCTCCTCTAAGGTTGGATTTGTAACTACCTCAGCTAAAACACCATAACTCTCTTCCAACTCTGCTCCAATGGTTTGGGCATCCAGCATGGGATTGATCAGATCGCCAAAGTAGTCGTAGGTATTTGTTGCAAAGAGAAGTGCATATGTGGTTCCGTTTACAGTGTCAGTAACCGGCTCCGCCACACTGGAAGCACTCCTCGAATCACGCTTAGACTTACTTCTATCTAACTGATGAAACGGATTTTCAAGCGGAATTACCGGATACTCCTTCTTGCCACCATGCAAAATCAGAGAAAAATCCTTGTAGGTGTAACTGGACCTGTCACTCTTCTGTATCTTACTTGCTTTTACATATGCTTTTTTCCAATCTTTCTTCAACTGCTTTGCCGCTGGTATAGGAATTTGTACTCCAGCCTCAGACTCCATAAACCTGATCTTATATATCTCACGATCGGCATT
>JAUUZQ010000111.1 GCA_030589895.1 Bacteroidales bacterium | reverse complement strand
TATTAATTACCTGCCTGTTACCACTTTGGCAGAAACTGTTACACTACAGCAAAAAGATGTACTGGATAAACCGCCCTACAAACCTCCAAAATCACAACTCCTTACGAATTTCACATAATTATTTAAGAAACTACATTTTTAACGTAATCCATCTTTTCAGAATGTGTCTGCGGAACCGTAGTAGGCATACGCCTGCTTTCCGATTTACAGACAGTTAAATACTACAAAGAACGAAACAATCGTCCTTTGCCTTGATCGCAATACTGATAATATTGGACAAGGGGTTTGACAACAATTTTGATTTGTATGTAGGGGGAATCTGTGAATTGCCCCTGCCAAATTGAGATTTCCAGATATCCAACTAAGCATTCTGAAGGATGGTGACAAGGAGAAGGAGTATGTCATCATTTTTTTACAATAATATATTTTTTTTACAATTCATTTTCTGGATTATTCCCTTGGCATTTCTGCCAAATGAATGTCTGGCAGAATTGAAAGATTTAATAAAGTACGAAGATAAACACGAAAATAGCCAAATAATCAAACTGGCCCTGAATGAGTCAGGCAATGAGAAAAAGGAGCCTACTGATGTTTCAAAGGAACTCACCCAGCCAGAAAATTTAAGCTACCCGCTATTTATGGGCCTCTGCTGCGGTAAGTGCGGAGGTAATATGCCCTTCAATATCTTCGGTGCAGGTACTCCCGAGCCGCACGAGTTCAGAATTAAGATGAATTTGAGCTGGGGAAAGATGGTCGGAATGAGAAGAGGCACAAGTAATCGCAGCACGAAAGACACCCTGGGGCAGTATATGATGACTCCAAGAAAAATGGACATGTATATGAGTAGTGTTTCAGATAACAGTACCATTACACCTTATAAAATGGTACGATATTATGTAAATGTTCAGAAGAAGATAAATAATTTCGTATTGCTGTTGAATGGTAATTACCGAAATTATAATATCGTGGATGAAAATATTAACAGAAAATATTCAGACATCTCAGGGAAGGCTATTTATGAGTTTAGTTCACGAACAAAGCTTGACTTAATGTTTGGATACCGAATTCAAAAGGGACCGGGAATTGACCTGGATCTGCTTACGGCAAGAAGTGAATTTAAAACGAGTTACCGACAGCTATATTTAAAATTAGGAGCAAGCTTGTACTCCCGTAAATTGGTGAAAAGTGAAAATATTTATAGCAGATTTTACATGGAAATATCCCGCAGATTCTAAAAACTCAGCATCATGAAAAAGCATAGTATATTCTTCTTCTGCATATCTTCTTTATTTATAATCAACCTGTATTCCCAAACCGATGATCCGCCCCTCTCCTGCACCGATTGCCACTCAGCCCTTATCGAACACGAAGTGGTTCATGCTGTCGCAGCAGACGACTGCGAAACTTGTCATGTGTCCAATGGCAATGATCATCCGAGGGTAAATACCAGTGGATTTGATCTGATGGATGTGACACCAGACCTGTGTTATTATTGTCATGAGGAGCCTACAAAAAGTATGCAGCATGCCCCGGCAGAGATGGGTGAGTGCGTGATGTGCCATTCCCCGCATGGTTCCCCAAATAAGGCACTATTGTTAAATTCTCCGCAATCTGCGCTGTGTGCTGAATGTCACGATGTGAGTATGACAGAAAAACAATTTAAGCATGAGCCTGTTGCCAAAGGTACTTGTGTCAGCTGTCACGATCCGCACCAGTCGGATAATTCATATCTCCTTACAATGGAGAAACCACAACTTTGTCAGAATTGCCATACGAATGAGCGAATGCAAGCCGAAATGGAATACATTCACTATCCCTTCGAAGACGATTGCTCTAACTGTCATGAGTCACACAGTGCAGATAATGATAAACTGTTGATGCAAAAAACACCGGGACTTTGCTATAACTGTCATGACATGGAATCAACACTACTTGAAGCCAAAACCGTTCATAAAGTGATTAATGATGGCAAATCATGTGCAAACTGCCACTCACCTCATGCTTCAAATCAACCTTTGTTTTTAGTTAAAACCGAGAAAGAGTTGTGCCTTGATTGTCACAGCAAGGAGATCAAGACAGAGGAACGGACACTGGCAGATATTGGTAAATCCTTAAAGAAAGGAAATCATATTCATGGTGTTATCGAAAGTGACGGATGCATCATATGCCACAGTCCGCACTACTCCGATTACCCAATGCTGCTTACCAGCGCATTTCCTACAGAAGAATATGCAACAGCCTCCATGGAGAGCTTCGACCTTTGCTTTATGTGTCACGATTATTCCATGCTGGAAGAGGAAACTACCGACTGGGCCACAGAATTTCGCGATGGCGACCGCAATATGCATTATCTACATATCAATGGAGAAAAAGGCCGTAACTGTAACCTCTGTCACGACATACATGGTTCACCTAATGAGCACCTGATAGCCAATAAGGTACAGTTCGGAAACTGGGAGATGCCTGTTGATTACAAAGTTGATGAACATGGAGGAAGCTGCAGTACGGGTTGCCATGGGGAGAAGAGTTATTCGAGGATGGTAGCACTACCGGACTCTTCAAAAAATCAAAAACCACTTGACCCATCCCAGCAATGAGTACAAAGCTTCTCTTTTGGTAATCCAATAGCTTCTACCAGGTCATCAAGATTTTGGTAAACAAGGGAGTCAATCCCCAGGTTAAGAGCTATTTGTTTCACCATTCTATGGTACTTTTCATTAGAGGGATCTGCGTATTCATGAAAATCCTTCTCTTCTCCCTCGAGTTGAATAATTGCTGTTCGAGTTGCAAGTTCTGCTGTGGATCTGGATTGTGAAAAGTTGAGGAAATCACAAGGGAAGTTTAGCGGTGGACAGGCAATCCGCATGTGAACTTCAGCAGCGCCGGCCATTCGAAGATCCTTGGTATTGTCTTTTAGTTGTGTACCCCTTACGATAGAATCATCGAGAAATACCATTTTACTGCCTTTTATGAGGGCTGTATTTGGAATAAGTTTCATTCTTGCTACCAGTTCCCTGGTGTTTTGGTTCTGGGGCATAAAACTTCTTGGCCAGGTGGGGGTATATTTCGAATAGGCTCTCTTGTAGGGAATGCCCTTTTCATTACCGTATCCAATGGCATGACCAACTCCAGAATCGGGAATTCCACATACAAAATCAGCATCGACCTTCTCTCGTTTAGCCAGCGCCGCGCCACACCGGTACCTTACTTCTTCAACATTTATTCCTTCGTAGAATGAGGGAGGATAACCGTAGTATACCCATAGAAATGCACAGATTTGCATTTTTTCCCTTGCAGGCTTCAGAATTTTATAGCCTTCTGCAGTAATCTCCACAATCTCACCCGGACCAAGATAATATTCAATTTCATAACCAGTATTAGGGAAAGCGGAAGATTCAGAGGCTGCCGCATAGGCCCCGTCTTTTTTGCCAATGATGATGGTTGTTCGTCCCAGTTTATCTCTTGCAGCAATAATTTTTTCAGGGGTCAGAATCAGGAGAGAACAAGATCCTTTCACATTTTCGTAAATATTCTCTATGCCGGATACAAAATCTTCTTCTTCACAGATAAGGTTGGCAACTACTTCTGTGGGATTTACATTTCCCTGAAAGTTTTCTGTGAAATGTCTTTTCTTATTCAGAAAATAGGTTTCAAGTTCAGAGATATTGACCAGGCGACTTACAGAAACTATTGCAAATCGTCCCATGTGAGAATTAAACAGAATAGGCTGTGGATCGGTATCGCTGATGATGCCCATCCCTATGTTTCCATTAAATTTATTCAGATCCGGTTCAAATTTTGATCTGAAATAGTCGTTTTCGAGACTGTGAATTGCTCTTCTGAAGCCTTCATCCTTGTTATAAAAGACCATGCCGGCCCGTTTTGTTCCAAGATGAGAGTGGTAATCAGTTCCGTAGAATACATCGTTTACGCATTTCTCCTTTGAAACAACGCCATAAAATCCGCTCATTTTTGTTATGGTTTTAGTGAGAGTTGGAGTTCGTTTAAAGCTATAAAAAAATGTGAAAGATTATGATCATTTATTTTTCAAATGCTCATTTTCCATGGAGTTCAGAATGATTCAATATAGTTCTTGTTTCCCTCCTTTTTCATATATTTGATTGTTCCCCGAATTAGTTGCCTTGCATATAACACATGTAACGATGGGATTCAGAAAGACAATATTGGTTTTCAGCATTATATTTTCTGCATTAAGTGTTTTCTCGCAGTTAGATTCAAGTGTTAATATACTTGAGTTACAAACGCTTGGAGCAGAGGATCTCGAATTCAGGTCGGATTCGAACCGATTAAAGATTATCTCTGCCGGGAGGATCTCTGCCAATTTGGATGACCTTCCTCTCGAAGTGTATGTGATCTCTCATGAGGAAATTCTACGAAATCAGTATACTACACTTACAGATGTACTGAAGGCCCTTCCGGGGATTAAAGTCTCAAGACCGGGAAGCGGTGAGCTTGGAGAAAGTTTCCAAATATGGGGACTCACCGGAAATCTTCACACTAAAATTCTTATCAATGGAATGCCTGTAAAACCTTCTGTGGTTTCCGGAATGCCGATTGGGAGTCAGCTTCCCATTCGTCAGGCTGAAAAGATTGAAGTTATATATGGAAATTCCTCTGCTGTTTATGGTGCTGATGCTGTGTCGGGCGTGATAAATATCATCACCAAAGAGGCTGATAAAGGGACGTTTGTAAGAGGAGATATTAGTTTGGGAGGGAATGGTCATAATTATATCAACTTTATGATCGGGGGTAAAGGGGGAAAAAACAACAATATTCTTCAATATAGTTTTTATGGTACGAAATACGAGCTAAGCAATATGAATCTGGATTATATGGATGAGGGAATATATAATCCAATGCAATATTACCATTCGAAAGGAACTCCTTTTTCCATAGAGGGTACAGATTATCAGCCCATGGAGGTGAATGAAGCTTTGTTGGTAAATAACCAAGAAGATCCTGAGCTATTCATGGACCAGTATTATGGTGAGAATTATGATGGTACAGTTACCGAGCCAGAAATGGAATCACTGGCCTCAGCTGCAAATATGATGGGCGTACAGATGAAATTCAGGGGATTCTCTTTCTCCTACGATTATATGTACAGAAGAACCCATAGTTCACTGGGGCTTTCCCCTGTCTTCTACAAGTATAATAATCCGCAGAATTATTGGGGAGAAAGTATTCAGAAGACCAGCCTTAGTTATTCAAAGAATTTTGGAAATATTATTTCTACAACCCAATTGAATAACCTGGCTTATAACATGGATAATAACTCCAGTCAGGGAGTAACTTTTTTAATGAACAGAGATAAGGCCTATAGGTATTCTGCTTCTAATGATCTTGAAATCAGTCAGATATTCTCCACATCTCCCACCCAAAATATTGAGCTTGTTGGGGGATTCTCTTACAAACAATCCGGGAATCTACCAGTTACAAATTACCTGGATACACCTTTTGATAAAAGTACATACATTCCCTATTCTCAACATCTCAATCTTGCTTCGAGCGGTGCTCACTTTGATGATTTTGGAATTAATCCACAAGTATTTAAGAACATTTCAGGCTATCTTCAATTCTTTTCCAAGTGGAATAAGTTTCGTGTGCTTGGGAGCTTGAGATATGACATGAATGATATGTATGGCAACAGAATTAGTCCGCAACTGGCAGTGTTACACAAAACTACACCCAAAACATCAATGCGCTTTTCTATTGGAAATGCATATAAAGCGCCACCTACCTCAATTACTTTTCAGTCTCTTGCTTATCGCGTATCTGATACAACTGTATATTACCAGGTTGTACCAAATCCGGAGTTGAAACCGGAAAAATTTAATACGCTGGAATTTGGAATTAAAAGTCAGTTCAGGGAGAAAGCAAGCATTAATCAAACGTTCTATTATTATAGGATCACAAACCATATTATTCCCGTAACTCAAGCGCTGGATTTATATAAATATCCTGATGCAGTGAATGATTCTGTACGCATCTGGGTCAACTATAGCTCTACGGTATCGAATATAGCAGGCAGTCAAACAACCCTCAGGTTTAACAATGTAATTGAATCTGTTAAAATGAATGTTGAAGTTAGTCTGACCTTTCAGGCAAGACAGAATAAACTCCCGGATGTGAAAGAATTTGTGGCTGAGTATCTCAATTTAACACCTTTACATTCAGGAAAATTGAAACTGTCAATGGAACCGGTTGATAATATGTATCTATATGTTGAAAGTCACTGGATGAGTAAATGGCTTCGTTTGCTGATTCCATTTGAAGATCTTTATGATGACTTGTTTGGAGAGACAGATGGTTATTATGCTATGGATGCAATGGCCAGTTACAACATCAGCAACCAGTTGAATATGTTTGTTAAGGTTACAAATATATTTGACGAGAAATATGGAATTTCCAATGCCACTATTCTGGAGGAAAACCTTATTTATAATCCACAGTTGAGAAGGACGATAAAAGTTGGACTATCCTATACATTGAATTAATGATATTGGGGGAAATGAAAACCGGAATAAAATATCGTAGGCTCATTCTCTTCTTTAATGCTGTTTTGTTGTTCACTATACAGAGCAGTGTCATGGGGCAGTTTGGTCTCAAAGCACAAAATCCGGATTCTCTGAGGATGGTGGAATTATATGATCAGTCAAGAACACTCTTTGGTCAGGATTTAAAATTTGAAGCAAAGAAAAGTGCCGAAGATGCCTTGCAATTTGCTATGCTACTGGATAAACCTTTGTATGAAATCCACATTCTTGAGCTTATTGGAGATATATATTCTTCAGGAGGAGAGCATGCAAATTCGATACCCTACTATTTGCGGACTGCAAATTTGCTGGAGTCACGAAATGACACTGTGCGTGTTATAAGGCTATACGAAAAGATTGCAATCGCATACCGGAAGGAGAAAGTATATGAAAAGGAGCTTGATTATTATGGCAAGGCATATAGGATGTTGGCGGAGAAAAATGCAGATGAAAGAGCACGGTTTAAAGAGTTAATGGCTATCGCTGCCTTTAATAGTAATAAAATGGATTGGGCAGAGGAGCTTTTTATTGAAATAATTGCTCAGACTCCTGTGGAAGGAAAATCCTGGTTGAGATCCAAGCAATATCTAATAAAAATATTTGATGCAACGGGCGAATATGATAGTGCGTTGCGCTTTTGTCAGGATTTGTTATTGGTTTACGAAAACAGGGGTGAAGTATCCCAGGTGTTCATATTTCATAATAATATAGGATACTATCAGACACTATTGGATAACTATAGAAGTGCTTCACAAGCATATATTGCCGCAATTTCTTTGGGATCCGAGGCTGAAATTGATTCGGATGAGATTGCATTAATGATGGTCAATGCAGGTGTTTGTTTCCAAAATATGGAGGATAGAAAACGAGCGATATACTATTTCAATCAGGCCATTCAACTACTAAATGAAAATCATGCTGAGAAATCCCGTGTTGAGAATATGCTTGCGACTATCTATTTTGAGGAAAGAGATCTTTACAATGCGGGTCATTTTAGTATAATGGCTATTGAATCGGCAAAAAAATCCGGAGATCCATTGAGGAAATCTGAAGCATATTTTACTTATTCGCAAGTTCTTAAAGAGGGGAATGATCCGATATATGCATTGGAGAATTATGAAAAATACCTTATGATCAGGGATTCGCTTTCAATGGAGAGGAAAATTGCGGAACAGGAGCTGGAAAATCGAAAAATTATTCTTGAGAAGGAGGCGCAAGATTTGAAGTTAAGATTTAAAGAGAATGAGGTATCGGAACTGGCCATTAGTCAATTGATTCTCCAAAATGAAAGGGTGAAGCAAGAGAAAGAGCTGCTGATGAATGAAAAGGATCTTCAGGTACTGGAGCAGGAGAGGATGCAGCAAGATATGGTAATTGCTGTACAGAAGTATGAGGCAGCAAAACAGGAAAGAGAAAATCAAGCACTGGAACAGGAGAATCTCTTCAATGAAAATATAAGGGAACTTGACGCGCAAAAACTACTCGATGAGGAGCAGAGGAATGAAATATTGAAGCAGCAGCAGGAGATAGATCAGAATAAACTGGAAAATCAGGAAAAAACAAGGAAGGCATTAATACTGATACTGCTTGGAGGCTTTGTTATAGTCATTATAATCTTATGGTTTTTAATTTCCACCAGGAGAAAGAAGAAATTATTGGCTCAGCAAAAGACTGAAATTGAAGAGAAAAATGTTGATCTGGAGCAGAAAAATGAAGAGATAAGTACCCAGCGCGATGAGATTGAGGCACAACGTAATCTTGTATTCGATCAGAAGGAGGCTATAGAAACGTATAATATGGAGGTCAGGAAAAGTATTGAGTACGCCAAAAGAATCCAGTCTTCCACATTACCGGATCTGGTCACGATGCAAGAAAATGTTTCAGATAGCTTTGTGCTATTTCGTCCTCGTGACGTTGTGAGTGGAGATTTTTACTGGTATGCCAATGTTGAGGGGAAGTCAGTTTTTGTAGTTGCAGACAGCACGGGGCATGGTGTTCCGGGAGCATTTATGAGTATGCTGGGTCTTACTATGTTAAAAGAGTTGGTCCAAAAGGAGTACCTGACACATCCAGGGGTGATTCTCAGGCGTTTGAGAAAGGATATTATTAATACTATGGGACAAAAGGGAGCTTCCGGCGAGCAGCGGGATGGTTATGACATGGCTTTAATTACTATCAACCATGAGGAAAATATACTTGAATATGCAGGGGCTTATAATCCTTTGTACCTGATCAGGGAAAAAAGCAATCCTCCTCCGGTCATTACAGATGCTAACGCTGAAGTAAATATGAGCCTTGGAAATTATTATCTATATGAGGTTATTGCCGACAAGATGCCTATTGCACATTACGACAGAATGGATAAATTTGTGACCCATGAGTTCAAGGTTTTTAAGGGTGATATGCTCTATATGTTCACAGATGGATATGCTGATCAGTTTGGCGGAGAAAAAGACAAAAAGTTCATGTATAAGCCTTTCAAAGAATTATTATTGACAAATGCTGAGTACCCAATGGATGTTCAGCACCAGAAATTAAGCGAAACCCTTGATGAATGGATGGGTACCCAGATCCAGATAGATGATATCTGTGTGATGGGGCTTAGAATTTAGTTGAAGAATTTCGTTTTTAAAAAGTAATAAAGAAAAGGAGCAGAAAAATAATGCCCATAACTATGCCAGGAAAGCAAAAATGGCATTTGATTTGGGTGTGGAAAAAATGGGTGCAGAGGCAAAAGAAACCAAAGAGATGGCCCACTTATTTTTCCACTTGCTTGAGCATAAATTAAACATTAATGAGAGAAGCGAACTCCCTACAGACCAAGAAATACGTGAAGCTCATGAGCATTTTAATGCGAGTAAATTTCCAACAGTTAAAAAGAACTTATGTTATTAATTAACAAGTAATTATATAATATTTATTCAGATGAAAAATAGAATTTTACGATCAGTTTACTTTATTGCATTTTGTGCAATTATTATTGTCTCTTGTAACACAGGTTCAAGGGATAAAGATAGTGAGGAAGCCTATGATTTCACTTTTGCTTTTCTCACCGATATCCATGTTGAATATGGGAAAAATGCCGATAAAGGATTCCAACAAGCCATTGAACATGTTAACGGGATGAAGCCCGATTTCATTGTTACCGGTGGTGATTTGATCTCTGATGCGTTGGCTCAGACAGAAGAAAAGGCCACTGAGTTGTATGATTTATATATTGAGCTGAAAGATGGTTTTGAGGCTCCCTTATATAATACACAAGGAAACCATGAAGAGTTCGGAATTTATGAAAGAAGTGGTGTTTCACCTGATCATGAGCTCTATGGAGATCTTATGTATGAAAAGAGAATCGGAGAAAGATATTATGCATTCAATGAAAAGGGATGGCGTTTTTATATTCTGGATTCTGTAGACGAAACTGAGGATCGGCATTATTATGGGAATGTGGATTCTGTACAGATGGAATGGTTGATAGCTGATCTTGCAACTATTGATTCGGTGACGCCAATTGTGATCTCCACGCATATACCCTTGCTTACTTCTTTTGCCCAGATAAGGGGAGGTTCCATGGCACAGAATACCCGTGGACTGGTTGTTGAAAATTCTAAAGCAGTGCTTGATGCCTTCGAGGGTCACAACCTGAAGCTTGTGTTACAGGGACATTTGCATATTCTTGAAGAAGCATACATAAATGGCATTCACTTTATTACCGGGGGAGCTGTATGCGCTCGTTGGTGGGACGGTCCCAGGGATGGTATGGAAGAGGGATATCTGTTGATAAAGGTCAGAGGAGAAGAGTTTGATTGGGAATATATTGATTATGGGTGGGAGGTACAATAAGGTAAAAGTAAAAAGGTAAAAGTATAAGGTGCGCACACTTTTTACTTGACCTCTACAAGCACAGGTTCTCCCAAGCCCACCTCCGATAGCGGTTTTATCTGTGTTTCAGCATCTCCTGCTATAACATAAATCATAGCAGCCGGATTAATGAATTTCAGATTTGTGAAAGAAATATTAAATTTGAAGTACAAAGTTTTACTATCAACTAATAATCAATAGTTATGAGAATTCTAATTTCAGTTTTATTTCTGGTAAT
>JAUUZQ010000145.1 GCA_030589895.1 Bacteroidales bacterium | reverse complement strand
GTGTCATCGTATTATTTCAGCTATTCTTGTTGCCTTTTTAACTGTAGTTTGTTCTCCGGACCTTATTAAGGGGCAATCCATTGACAGCTTGTTGTATTTAATAGACAATGACCTGCTTAAAGATGATTCTGATAAATACGAACTTTTATACCGGGTAATCGAGGACATAAATGATACTGAAAGCAAAATACGATATTGTGACCAGGCAATAGAACTTGCTCAAAGGCTGGATATTCTGCCTGCCCAGCCATATCTTCAGAAAGGCGAAGCATCTCTTGTATACGCTAATTATGCAATGGCCCTGGAATGTTTTATACAGGCAGCCAGCTATTATGAAAAAAATGGTAATAGTGCTGAGCTTGGGAATGCATACATGTTAATGGCTGAAACATATAACCTGCAGGGGAACCGTGAAAATGAAAAGATCTATCTTCAAAATGCTATTGAAATCTTTGAACAGGAAAAGGATTCGGTTAGCCTGGCTTACGCCCTTCATAATTTCGCTTATTTTAATTACAGTAAGGGGCAGTATGACACTGCGTTGGTCGTATATACCAAAACACTTGATCTATTCAAAAAGTTAAACAATCCCTATGCATCCTATTCATATTTCGTCTGTCTTGGCAACCTGGGATTGGTTTATTCCGGGCTATCAGATTTTAATAAGGCAGAGGAATATCTTCTTACGGCTATTGATACTCTTACCAGACTGGGTGAGGAGAATGCCGTAGCAGAGTTCAGAACTGGATATGCAAATATTCTTCAGCAAAAAGGAGAAATTAAACAGGCCATTGCCTATGCTTCCAGGGCGTTAATTAATACGAATGACCCGGTATATAAACGCGATGCAGCAAATCTACTTGCCCAGCTTTATGAGATTTCCGGCAGGTATGACAGTGCTTATTATTATCAGGCAATATTTATAGTCGCGAACGACAGCGTAAAAAATATTAATAGTGTTCAGAAAATGGCTAACCTGCGAACTGAATATGAAGTTGGGAAGAAACAGGCTGAGGTTGATGTATTGGAGAAAGTTAAGCTGAGAAACAATATTATAATGGTTGGATTAGGAATAATTCTAATTCTGGCCATGGGGCTTGTCACCTCGTATTATAAAAACCTGAAACGCTCAAGAAAGTTTACCAGAGCCCTCGAAGAACGCCGGGTATTACTGGAAAAACAAAGCTTGGAACTGAAAGAAAAAAATGACAATATTCTCGGGGCAAATGAAGAACTAACTGTTTTGAACGAGGCCATCAGTAAACAGAAAAATGAAATCGTAGACAGCATCAATTACGCGCAAAGGATTCAGGCTGCAATGTTGCCTCCTGAGCAGTATTTCCATGAGGTTTTAAATGACGTTTTCATTTTATTTAAACCAAGAGACATTGTAAGTGGTGATTTTTATTGGATCAAACAAGTTAACAATTCTGTTATCCTGGTAGCTGCGGATTGCACAGGCCATGGAGTGCCAGGTGCATTCATGAGTTTGCTTGGCATCAGTTATTTAAATGAGATTGTTCAGAGAAGGGAGATTACTCAGGCAAACCAGGTCTTGAATGAACTTAGAAAGCAGATACAACACTCCCTCCGACAACATGGCCAGCCAGATGAATCCAAAGATGGCATCGATATGGCATTATGTGTACTCGATAGAAAGAAAAACTCTTTACAATATGCTGGTGCTAACAATCCACTATACATTATCAGAAATAGATCAGGCACTCCAGAATTAACTGAAATTAAAGCAGATCGAATGCCTGTGGGCTATTATCAGGGTAAGCATAAAACATTCACAAATAATGATATTCAACTCGAATCAGGGGATGTATTTTATTTATTTTCAGATGGCTTTATTGATCAAAAGGGGGGCCAAAACAACAAAAAATACTTGAGTAAGAATTTTAAAAACCTTCTTTTAGAGATTCATGAGGAACCTATGAATGATCAGAAAAGAATTTTAGATAAAACAATTGCTGATTGGATGGGTGACAATTCTCAAATTGACGATATTATGATCGTTGGTGTCAGAGCATAGATTATGATCCAACTTTACATCATTCCGACTGAACAGCATTAAAGCGCATATTCAACTGTAAACAAGGGCAGATTAATCATCCATGATTCCTCTTTGTAATCCTTCATTGAAAAGCGTAAGGCAGTTTGAGGTTTATATTTCTCACAGAAGAACTTAAAGCTTCTGGCTCTAACATTGACCTCGGCTTTCACCTCGATGGGAATAATCCTCCCTTCCCTCTGAACAATAAAATCCACCTCACTTGTACTCCTGTCATTGGTCCAATAGGCTATTTTTTCGACATCGGATGCCCAGAGTTGCTGAAAAACAAATTGCTCTGTCAATGCTCCTTTATATTGAAGAAACAGATCATTTCCCTGTATCATGGTTTCAAGGGGCAGGTCACACATGGCCGATAAAAGTCCCACATCAACAACGTAGAGTTTGAATACCGACAATTCTTCAAAAGCTGTCAATGGCAGTTCAGGCTTGCTAACCCGACAGGTTTTATGAACCAGTCCTGCATCTGCAAGCCACTGTATAGCCAATTCAAAATCCTTTGCCCTGGCACCAGGCCTCAGGCTTCCATATATGAACTTTTTATTCTCCTTTGCCAATTGTGCCGCTACACTTTGCCATACCATCCTGATCCGTGGTAAGATATTGCCCGGAGCATGTTTGGAAAAGTCTGCTTCATATGCAAGCAAAATGCTCTTCTGGATCCTCCTTACCCGTTTCCAATCTCTGTCATGAATATAGGCAGAGACTACTTCGGGCATGCCACCCACATAATAATATGTTTTTAAAAATCCTGTAAGCTTTGCCTTGAAGATGGATATACTGGTCCAATCCTTTCTTTTGAGTAAATCAACAAGTTTTGTTTCCCCCATCGCCACCAAAAACTCCGAAAAAGTCATCGGATTGAGATCCAGGAAATCCACTTTTCCCACTGGGAATGAAGATTTCTTAGGCATACTGATACCCAGAAGTGAGCCTGCTGCTACAACATGGATCCCCGGCGCCTTCTCACAGAAGTACTTCAACGAGGTAATCCCTCTTTCCGCAAGCTGTACCTCATCCAGGATAATCAGTGTAGCCCCCGGATAAACGGTTTCCCCTGTATAAATCTCCAGAACATTGATAATCCGTTCCAGGTCAAAATCCTCTAGAAATAAAGATTGAAGTTGAGTATCATCCTCAAAGTTTACATATAAGGCGTTTTTGAAACAATTCCTGGCAAACTCTGTAAGCAACCATGTTTTACCAACCTGTCTCGCACCTCTTACAATCAAAGGCTTTCGCCCATCACCCTCCTTCCAGTTTTTCAACTGGTCATATGCATCCCTGTACATTATTATCGTGATATATATGTATCAATAATACATAAATATCGTGATATAATCAACATATTACAACACATTTATCATGTTGGAAGCGTGTTTCATTCCGAAATACACGGTCAGAATTTCACAGGAGATCTGATCATGCCAAGAATATTCTCCACGGTTTTTGAGCTCTCCACAGGAATCTTCTGATAGGTCCTGCCATCTTCCTTATCTTCCTTATCTTCCTGATCCACGGAATCCACCAGTCTCCCTGTCAGCATCCAGTTCATCAAAGAGGGTGGGTGCGTCCGGTCCTATTTCTTCAGAACTGAGCCCTGGTTCCAGCACTCCCTTCAGGCCGGACTGACCGGATTTCATTTCTTCCTCGCGGGCCACAACACCTTCCGTTTGTTGATTGGTCTGGTAATGGATGATGTGATTGAGGTTGATCAGGTAGGATTTATGGGTGCGGAAAAAATCCTGGCATGGTAGGGAGTTTTCAATATCTTTCAGGACAAGAGTAATCAGGAACTCTGCTATTTTTGATCCACTCAAACTGATGTGTGGTCCAAATCAGCAATAGTACTTATTATAGAATCAAATCCAAATTTCAAATAATGTTATACTCCTCTCATTCTTTATCTATTGGATGCCCGAGGCGGGTCATAAACTCATGAAAATCTTTGTATTCCGCTGTTGCATTGTAAGGACGAACATCATCACTGTCATTACGAAGAATTGCATCAGGTTTACACTTCGCAGTTGTCAGTCGATCTGGATTAGCCAACACGGTGGCATCAGGTGCCAGATTTCCAGGAGATGGTCCGACAGGAGGCTGAGTATCACCCGGAGGTTGAACAGTGGCCGGATTAGCTAATACTTCCGGTGGATTCGCAAGAAGGTTGTCAGATATTATCTCCCCTAAATGTCTGGATTGACGAACGCGTTCAGGAACAATTTTAGAGTTTCTTATTTGAGGCATGAATTTTTCCAGAATGGTCTTGTAGACTGTAGCATGGTCATAAATCTTATGACCCACCGTCCCGGCTCTGACCAAGGGAGAGACAACAATGGCGGGGATTCGTACTCCGTAACTCCCGGCATCAGGATGGGCAAGAGGGACTGTTGCCTTACCATCTGTATCCGGTGGGAAATCAGATGCTGACGTTCCCGGAGGAGGTACATGGTCGGCAAAGCCACCATGTTCATCATAAATTATAACTAACATGGTGGTTCCCCAGTTTGGATTTCTTTTTAATGATTTAATTACCCGATCAATGAAATTCTGCCCTTCCTTAATATTTGTAGGCGCATGGTCATCATTTGGGCAACCGGTTGATCCTTTAAAATCCGGATCGATGAAGGTAACGCTGGGAAGAATAGGACGCTCATTTTCTGTTAATTCCTCAATCGGCCTGATTTTTACATTTTCGAGCCGATAATTATCATACATCCGGAGAAATGAAACACTGCTTTCAAAAATCTTCCAATCTACGCCCTGTTTATCCATAACATCAAAGAGTGTAAGATGAGGCAGATAGCCGGCATCATTAAATATTTCGCTATTTTTCATGAAAGGCGTAATACCGGAATAGTAACAACTCCGGTTTGGGTAAGTACCTCCCGGTATGGAACAAAACCATCGATCAAGAATCAAGGATGATTTGCTCAAATCTTCATAGATATGGACATCTTCTGCCGTATGAAATTTTAAAATTCTGAAGGGATCATTTTGATTCCCATTGGGATTAATTTCATCATCGGCCTGAATCCTGCGATCAAATTCTGAAACAAACCCATCCATGGCCCCATTGTTTACCTGGACGGCCACAGATTCTGCATTATGGCCAGGATTAGGTGAAAATTCAAGTCGTGGAGAAGATTGTGGCGTAGCTGTTGTCCCTTCAAAAGTGCCACCCACACTTATTGCCTGTCCGTTTAAACCATCCAAATCGGTGCGGGCGCCATGATTTGGGTGTGAAAGGTAGCCAAGCATGTGGTCAAATGATCGGTTTTCCATCATTAAAAAGACAAGGTTGGTGACTTTTCCCAGTTGATTTGTAGACAGAGCGGTCATAAGACCATCGATGGGTTGAACAGGTTCTTCATTAATACTTATATTATCAAAACGATGATCAACTAGATCTTCTTCCTCAAAGGGTACCGCTAACTGGGATGGGTTTAGCGTTTCAATGATCCAGTCACCATTGCTATTGGCTGATACCTTCTGAAGGATATGATCCCGATTCGCTATTTTTATCATCATTTCTGAAGCAAGTTCTCCAACTTGCTGAATATTTGCATCCAGAAATTTCATTCCTTCATCTACAGCCGCCCCCTCAAAATCATCCTTTAAATAGGAGGCGATGGTTTCTAATCCTTTTTCCGCAAAAAATTCTATGGTATTTGAAATTACATTATCACCCAGGTTG
Organism: Bacteroidales bacterium; assembly: GCA_030589895.1. Classification (GTDB taxonomy): domain Bacteria; phylum Bacteroidota; class Bacteroidia; order Bacteroidales; genus JAUUZQ01. The sequence continues at coordinate 1,869 of JAUUZQ010000145.1, read as the reverse complement.
AGATCGACATCTATTTTTGAAATGTCCACTTTTAACTGAAAGCGGGGAAAGAGCGTCCCGGTAGGTATTTTATCATCTATTAGTTCCCGTGTAGGATGAGGAATAAATGTTCTTCCATTCCGCAAAACAATGTACAGATCGGCTGTAATGGTGTCGACGTTTACTTCAAGGCGAGAAGTACCGGCGATTATTTCACTCAATTCCAAAGAGAATTTAATGGCTGCATCATTACGCCGGCCTTTCTTATACTCTTGGATCACTCCACCATCATCATTACCTGTAAGCAGCGGCCTGCTAAATAAAGCACCTGCCCATAAATTTACATTTAGCCCCATACTATTCAATAGATCAGGAAGTTGACCATTCGAAAAAAAGGTATTTACAAACTGAGTCACAAAGTCATCTGGTATACTATCAGTTAGATTAAACCCAGGAAATATTTGACTCTGTTTCCTTATTTCTGCCTCTACTTCTTCAGCCATGGTCCTTATGACCTCTTCATTTGATAAGAGCTTAAATTTCACAGGCTTTATAATAACACTCGCATCCAGGTCTATCCCAATATCGACGGGCTCGTGCTTAGAATCCAGGAAACCTTCAACTTCTTCGTTGAAACTGAAAAATAGTTTTCCATCACGTATGCCAAAGCTGGGCGCCAGCAACAACAGAGCATCCTCAAGGAGTCTTGTTGTTAGGGGGCCGGGCAGGGTTGTTGTGGAAATTGTCAAATCATTTTGAACATTAATAAATGAGGAGAAAATTACTGGAAAGCTATTTGGATTGGTAAAAATTATGTCGATGATATCGTGGCCGATAAAAGTATGATTCGAACTAATTGTAATTCGTCCAGGATGCCCATTGGGATTTGGTTGGGTGGTTTCATCATGAAAGGTTACTCCATCCCGGACCCTGAATTGAACCCGCATGGATTGTTGGATGATCAGGGGCGGATTAGGATTCGGGTTTGGTATGACAACTATATCATTGATATTATCGAAGGAAATTATAGATCTCCCGGCTGGATTATTGTCAAGAAAGGATACTCCCGGATTATTCGCTCCGTCGGGTTTGGATGCAGTTAATATCTGAGCCTCAATAACTTGTTCGTTATGTTTATCTTTAGCTGAGTTAGGTTTAGGTATGCGGAGGAGTGATTCTCCTCTTCTGCTTGATAACTGAAAATCACGCTCTGCTGCACCTTCAAAAGCACCTATAACTCTTCCTCCGGGTGAGGGATCAACCGGATCCTCATTGTCTCCAAGGTTTGGGCCTCTTTTTGCAAAAATTCGAACTGAAACTTTCCCTCCCGGGGTTCCGCGGAATGATATCCGGCGGGTTGCTCCTGGCCTGAGTATAAGATCTTTCTTATCGATAATATGGCCATCAATACTTTCTAACATAATTTATTGGAATTAAGTTAATTAGCACTAAACCTTTAAAAACCTTAGATGTCGGGGAAAATAAATAGCAAATCAAAGTGACTTGCAGCCACCCTGGGAATTGAAATTCCGAGATGCTATTATTAGAGGATGAAATACATGGCTATAGTAGTTAACAAAGAAATCGTATTATTGTTTTTTGAGAGAGGAGGAATCTATGGAACAGCAGCGAATGAGCTGGAAAAACCGGAAACATTGACCATCCTTCGCCACGATGAAGCAAATTGATTAAGCATCAGAATGCCAGAACTTTTGCCTTGTCAGCCGAGTTCGGCAATAAGTCGTTAAATGGTCTGTTTTTTTCATACAGCTACCATGGAGTGCCTCAGGTAGGGTAAATATGATAAAACCTAAGCGCTGGTTTTTCGTATATTTATCATACTGAACATCCCAATATGTTAATGCCATGAAAATCCTAAACCTCTGTTTC
>JAUUZQ010000179.1 GCA_030589895.1 Bacteroidales bacterium | reverse complement strand
TAACTCAAATGACTGGTCGCCCATGCTTAGCTGGTATCTGTTATTTTCTGTTCCTTTTGTTGCATCATAAACAATTTGGAGTGCAAATTTTGCATCCTGGTTTGACCTGAGCTTCCAGCTTATGCCGCTCTCCATTTCGCTCCAATTGTAAACACAATTAAGTCGGGCGTTACCATTTCCAAATCTAATTCCCTTACCAAAAAGTTTGCCGTCAAAGACATGCAGAATATTCTCCGCAACATTGCTGGCCAGTAAGCGTGTAGTGTCAGTTTTTAGTGACCCTTCAAATTGCAATGCAATTACAGTAACAATGGAATCCGGAGCAATATCAGGAACTGTAATACGCAAGTCCCGGTTATTGAGTCGTTTGATTTTTAGCGCTTGTTTTTCCGGATCACTCAGAAAAAAAGCGGAATGAATCTCAGATTCCAGTCCTCCTACAACCAATTCACCATCATCCGGCCATTGAAAGACATGAAGGTAAAGGGTATTCCCTTTTACAGTAGATTCACCCCAGCCATTCACTGGAAGAGTTGTTCTTTCTGTTCCATAGATGGCCTCTCCGTTCACTTTTAGCCAATCACCGATCCCTCTTAAAATCTCCACATCCACGGGAGCTATCTCCCCGTTTCCCATGGGACCCACATTCATTAACAGATTGCCCCCTCGTGCAGCCGCCTTTGAGAGCAATCTTATGAAGTGAGAGGATGGTTTATGTGAAAAATCATTGGCATGGTATCCATATGAATTATTTGTTGTTGGAATGGCTTCCCACAGCCCTTCTACCGGGGGAAATTCTACCGGTTTATCAGCTGTTGATTGATAATCTGCAAATCCTATCGCAGACCTGCTGCTGAAGATGGTATTTGGAGCAAGCTTACGTGCTTCAGTCAGTATAATCTGGTTGTATTCATCAGGCAACCAATTTCGGGTATCAAACCAAATGACATCGGGTTGATAGTTATGAATGATCTCTCTTAATTGTGGAATCGATTTCTCATTGACATAGATCATGGATTTCTCTCTGTGTTCCTTCCATTCCGGTTTATCAAACCATACATTCCTTTGTACGGGCTGATGATAATCCCATGTGTTCCTCTGTCCATACCTGTGACTCCAGTCCTGGGCATGAGAATAGTAAAAACCAAATTTAATTCCCTCTTTGTCACAAGCGGCTTTCAACTCTTTCATCGGATCTCTTCCCCATCTGGTTCCATCAACAATATCATAGTCATCCCAGCCGGGAACTTTTGAGTCGAACATGGCAAACCCATCGTGGTGCTTTGAAGTGATCACCATATATTTCATTCCGGCATCCTTGCAAATTTTCACCCACTCCTCTGCATCGAATTTATGCGGATTAAATGGGCCTGCTACCTCATCTTTATAGGTTTGCAGCGGAATCTCAGCCATTCGCATGATGTGCTCGGCATATCCGGCATAGGGCTCGCCCTTCCAATAACCTGCCAGATCGGAATAGACACCCCAATGGATGAACATTCCAAATTTGGCATCGGTCCACCATTCCATATTTTCAGGTGCAGTGGTTTTTGAGAACTCCTTCTCATTTGAACAGGATTGTGTAAAAATGAGTATGCCAAGCAAGAGAAAAGAAAAGATTGAATTTTTCATTTTTTTACAATTTACATTCGACAAGGATATTTTGCTGAAAATAGCGCTAATTATCAATATTTTAGTACTTGTTTCGTTCTGATGAGTGCAAATTCCGTTCTATTAAGTGATTCTTGAATATATTTGCACAAGAAGATTTGGTTTTTATGTTGATGGAGAATCTCTTTTTCAATATGAAGTATTTGATAATGAGGAGAATATTCATGCTGCTATCTTTTATGCTGATTATGATCTCTTTACCATCTATGCTGGCTATTGGTGCTGACTATAAGTTCAGGAACATTACTTATGATCAGGGAATGCACAGCAGTGAGGTATATAAGGCTGTTCAGGATAAAGATGGAATGATGTGGTTTGCGCTGCATGATGGTCTGGATAAATTCAATGGATATGATTTTAAGCACTACGAACTGATCTCTCCTGATCATCCGGGTGCGACCAATATTCCACAGGTAAGATCTCTTATCCTGGATGAGAAAGAGCAGATATGGGCATTTTCTGACAATGGATTATTCCGTTATGATTATTTGAGAGATGAATTCAAACTGATGATTACAGGGTTAAGGGAAAGGTATTCATTTGATCAGATATCCGTTATACATGAAGATCATTCCGGGAGGATATGGATGGGGACCAATAATGGTGTTGTGATATACGACGAGCAAAATGATTCAATCTTTAAAATCCCGGATTTTGTACCAAATATTTTATCCTTCTATTCCAGAAAGGATGCTAAAATATGGATTGGTACAGGAGAAGGTCTCTATTTGTACGATCAGCAAGCAGAGCATTTTATCGATCAAACAACACGTGCGAATGTAAATGAGAAATTGCTTAAGATGGCAGTGTTTTCTTATATGCCTTTTAATGATCATCAACTTCTCCTTGGATCCAGAAGAAATGGGTTGAAGCTGCTTGACCTGCGTAGCGGGAAAATGAGAAAAGTAAAAATCCCGGAACTATCCAACCTTTCCTATGCTATCAGAGATATTACATATTATGATGATAAGATCCTGCTTGGCACTGATGGTGCGGGACTCCTTGTCCTTGATTCATCCCTTGAATTCATCAGGAGATATGCTTTAAATGAAGATATCCCGAACTCATTGAGTCATAATGGGATATATGACCTTTTTATTGACAGGGAAAACCGTCTCTGGATATCAACTTATGGAGGTGGAGTGAATTTGTTTGATCCAAACGTGAAAGCATTTTCTATCATCAGGCATCAACCTAACAATCCAAATAGTCTGAAAGCCAATATGGGGAGGGCCATATTAGAAGATAGCAGAAAAAATCTGTGGTTCGGTACTGAAAGTGGTATCTCTATACTTAACAGGAAGACCAATACTTTCCGGCACATTGGCTTTGAAACAGGATCGGAGAATGATCTGAGTGCCAAAACTGTACTCTCTATGATGAGGGACAGAGAAAATCATATCTGGGTGGGGACATTTTCAGGAGGGATTGATATTTATAATGAATCAGCAGTGAAATTAAACTCCCTGAAGTTTGATTCTCTCAATCCTTCTTCTCTGTCGACTGACTATATATATGCCCTTTATCTTGATCATGCTGGGGATATCTGGTCGGGAGGCATCAGGGGTGGAGTTACCCGCTATAATCCTTCATCAGAACGATTTATCAGACATGATGAAGTCATCAATGTGAAGTGTATCAGTGGTGATTCATGGAACCGAATTCTGGTTGGCACACTCAACGGACTCTATTACAGCGACAAGAATAAAAACACCTTTTATCTTTTTCACGGGATGAAAGATGATTCCATTGAATTTGTTAACAGGATCTTCTCTATCCACGAGGATAAAAAAGGGGGAGTATGGATCGGCAGTGAAGGAGAAGGACTCAGCTATATTGAAATTGAGAAGGGTTTACAGAAGAATTATTCCGTCAGGGATGGATTGCCCTCCAATATCGTATATGGAATACTGGAAGATTCATTGGGTAATCTTTGGCTTAGTACCACCAACGGTCTGTCTCGGTTTAATATAGAGGAAGAAGAATTCACAAATTTCACAGTAGCAGACAAGCTATCTGGAAAAGAATTTAGTCGTGGCGCCTATTTCAAAACAAGTGACGAAACATTTATATTTGGAGGGAATCGTGGGTTCACATTGTTTCGACCTTATGAAATTAAATTGAATGAGAGGATTCCCGAAATCATCTTTACCAATTTTTATATTTTTCATAAAGAGAACAAAGAAGCGGATATTGAGGAGCAGAAGTTAAATGTGAACGAGACTGAGAAGATTGTACTGCACCACAACCAGAATTCATTTTCCATAGAATTTTCAGCAATTAATTATACAAGTACTGAGAAAAATCTCTATAGATGGAAACTTGATGGTTATGGGCAATTTGAAAACAGCTGGACCAATAACTCCTATGATCGAACTGCTTCCTTTACCGGATTACCACCGGGCAACTATCATTTCACGGTACAGGCAAGCAATAATGATGGATTCTGGAATACCGATGGCAGAACACTTCAAATTGTCATTCAACCCTCCATCTGGAGGAGCACCCTGGCCAAGATAATTTATTTGCTCCTGACTGTGGTGATCCTTTTCTTCATTCAGCGGTACATTTATCTAAGTATAAAAGAGAGAAATGCCTTTGAAAAAATCAAGTTCTTTATAAATATTGCCCATGATATACGTACACCGCTAACCCTGATAAAGGCACCTGTGCAGGATCTGATCAAACATACAGAGAAGAGTACGGAGGTGAGTAAGAATCTTGAACTGATTTCAAATAATACTGACAAGCTTAACAATCTTATCAACCAGCTCCTTGATTTCCAGAAAGCTGATATGGCCAAATTCAAGCTTAAGGTTGCAGAAGAATCAATTCCGGTTCTCCTGAAAATTATCATTTCAAATTTTGAGTCTCTTGCACATAAAAATAATAAGGCCCTGCTTTTTAAGTGTGAAAATAGTGAATTGAACGGATGGTGTGATAAGTTCATTCTCGAACGGATCATGTACAATCTTATCTCAAATGCCATAAAATATTCACATCCTGGTGGTAAAATCAATATCGTGCTGGAGCAGACCGGTGATCACATGAAGATCAGTGTTTCTGACCAGGGAATTGGAATATCCAAAGATCAGCAAAAGCATATTTTCAAAAGATACTACCGTTCTGATAATATCATCAATTCAAAAACTACCGGGAGCGGAGTGGGATTGATGCTTACAAAAAGATTGGCCGGATTGCATAAAGGGGATATTTCATTCTCAAGTATGGAGAATGCAGGTACTACTTTTTACCTGTCGATTCCCATCAAATTAAGCTATTACAGTGCTGATGAAGTTTGCCAACCATTTGAGGAACCTGAAAAGGAGCAGGAGGAAACATCTTCAACAGTTTCTTCTGAGGGTAAAAAGCTACCCATGATACTCATTACTGAAGACAGCGATGAGCTCCGTGACTTCCTGAATGATAACCTGAGCAACTATTACAACACAGTGACTGCTACAAATGGCAGGGAGGGACTTGAGGTGATCAATAAGAATCATCCTGACCTGATCATCTCAGATATCATGATGCCGGAATTGGATGGAATTGAGTTTTGTATCAGCATACGTAAAAACATTAACACAAGTCACATCCCGGTTATATTACTCACTGCCATGAACTCAATGCAGGATAAAATCCGCGGACTGGAATATGGGGCTGATGATTACATTGAAAACCCTTTCGACCTGGATTATCTAAAGGCAAGAATTGATAATTTACTCTATAGCAGGGCGACATTGGCCAGAAAGTATATGAACAAGCCGGATGAAACTACCCTGGCTGAAATCAGGAGCCAACCTGACAGAGATTTAATGAACAAGGCTTATGAAGTTGTT
>JAUUZQ010000119.1 GCA_030589895.1 Bacteroidales bacterium | reverse complement strand
TCTCCGGTGAAAAACAGTATATCGGGTTTTTGACCGGCAACAGATTTAATAAACTCAGCATGAGGAAACCACAAGCGGGATGTGTAATCAAAATTTCCTTTTGCAATTGATCCGTGGCTATGCGACATTCCTGTAAAGGCTCCAACTACCAGCTCATTTTTATGAATTGGATCTGCAGCGATAGATCCTGTATAAAAGTATGTTCTTTTTCTTCCTTTTACATCATTCAGTCTATACGTTAATCTGTAATCAAAATTTCCATTACTTTCCCAATTTTCAATTCTGAATGGAACGGTATATGATCCTTTTATAATGGTGATTGAATCGGCTAGTTTCCATACGTTTTCCTGTTTTCCCTTTATCCAGAGCTTTACAAATTGATCATCATCATCTCCGATGGGAGGAAGTTGAGCAGTCATTTTAAGAATATCTTTGCTGAGTGTATACTGAACACCCAGAACAGGTCCAAATCTATGTGTTGGATTTGAGCTGATTTTTGTGCCTGATACCTTAAGATTTCCGAACCAGTATGAGTGAGAGGAAAGATCCTTTTCAATGTGATTTACAGCAATTGCGATATTCCCCATTACCCTTTTTGCTTTTAATTTTGTCAGTGTGTTGGAGGAGATTATATCACCTGATTCAGGATGAACAGCACTGGCTTCAATAGTATATAAACTATCTTCTCCAGGGTATATGTTAATCTTCATTATAACACTATCCGGTATTTCTACTTCAGGCATCACAGGCATGCTGCCAAAAGTCTCCTTGTTATTTGTATTGTCGAAAAATACAACTTGTCCGAATTCATTCATGACAGCAATAATTCCACCTGTTTTTCCGGAGGCGCTATGGATCAATGCACTGGCACGGTATTCAAGCTGATCCTCACCGGCACCTATAAGTATTCCTGCCCATCCGTCAGTTCCGTTCCTTCTGGCATCAGGATTTAGTCCCACAAGCACTTCAATTGAAACTTCTCCAGAGGCTTCTCCTACCTGATATGTAAGGAGGTGAACGGTTCGCAAGCCCAGATCAGCATTGATGCATTGCAACTTACCATCTTCAATTCTCCAGTCCTGCAGTCGGTTTGCCCACATATCTGGACCCACCCAGATCCTGTCAGGCTGCGCATGCCAGTCGCTCTCAAACACTGGTTTATCCTTGTTACACGAACTTGTTAGACTTCCTATAAATATCAAAAAACTGATTACTAAGACTGATCTGTTAATTATCATGGTAGTATATTTTTCTTCATTGTCGCCCCGATGTTCGCTTTGCCCATCGAGACCAAACTTACTTTCGTTCTACATTATCGCATTATCGCATTGTCGCATTGTCGCATTGTCGCATTGTCGCATTAACTCAATAACTCATTAATTCCTTGACTAATTGTATAAATATATAACCATTCTTCCGAAATTTGATATTTCAGGCTATAATTAACGTCATATTTAATAATTCTGGAAGAAATATAACAATTCACTTATCTGATTCCGGAAGTTACTGGTTAAATGGATATCGAAGCTAAAACTGTTACGCTAACTGTTCTGGAAGGGACAGACCTTACAAATCTTGTAGTTGACTTTTAGAAATCAATCATTGCCTTCATCACGCCGTCGCGGTATTCCGTTACCATATCGAACGCTTCTTTGGTATCATCAAAAGAAAAGCGATGTGTTGCCATAGGCGCAACATTTACTGTTTTGTCAGAGATAAGTTCGAGGGTCTCGTCCAGCGTTTCATTCTGGCGACGTACATTTTGTATACAAACTTCTTTGCGACGCATTTTATCCACAGGAAATGACCAACGATCAAACTCAGGAATACCAATGATCATTAATTTCCCGCCTGGCTTAAGAAGGTCAATTGCCTGATCGATAGCTTCTTGCTGTCCGCAGCATTCAAAGACCACATCAAGAAGCTCCGGCTCTTTTTCAGATATCTCCTTGACAATATCAGTTTCATCGGGATTTCCGGCATAAACTGCTCCGTTCTTTTTTGCCAGCTTCACCCGCTCGTTTATTTTATCACTTATATATACTTTAGAAGCTCCTTTTGCAATGGCTGGTAACAATACAGACATTCCTATCGGGCCAAATCCTAAAATGCCAATCTTGGCATCTTTCATTGGTATTGATTCATTTACTGCATAGAGACCTATCGCCAGGGGTTCAGAAATTGCTGCCTCGTCATAGCTCATGTGATCAGGGATGGGGAAGCAACTGGTTTCTGGCATAACGATATATTCGGAAAGGCAACCTTCTGCCTGACCCGGACAACCAAGGAATTTCAGCTTGCGACAGGTGTGGGGTCTGCCGGCAAGACACTGATCACACTCCCAGCAAGGCATCGCAGGTTCAATGGCAATTCTGTCTCCCGGCTTTACCTTTGTCACTGCAGAGCCTGTTTTTACTACTTCTCCGGAACCTTCATGTCCAACAGTAAAAGGATATTTTACCACCTGGGAACCTATTTTTCCACTGGTGTAATAGTGCACATCGGAGCCACATACGCCCAGCACTTTCATTTTTATTAATACATCCGTATCATTCACAATCATTGGATCAGGCACATTTGTCATTTTCATCGCCCGGATCCCGGTTAGCATTATTGATTTCATATTTTCGCGTATGTATTGGTTAGCATCTGTAAAGGTAAAAGGAAAAAGGAAATCATTGTCGCATTGTCTCATTATTGCATTGTTGCATTAACCCAATGTTCCCCAAACTATTATTATCTTTGAAAACAATAAAATTTAAACATTCAAACTTCAATCCGAAATGAATATTTTAGATCAACTTAAACAACACACGCAAGTAGTAGCCGATACCGGTGACTTTCAAACGATGAAGAGGTTTAAACCTATTGATGCAACCACAAATCCATCGCTGATTTTTGCGGCTGCTCAGAAGCCTGAATATCATAATTTAGTTGAGAATGCATTGGAGTATGGTCGGAAAATGGGAAACAGCAGTGAGGAGAAGCTAAGTGAAACAATGGATATGCTGGCGGTTCTTTTTGGTGTTGAAATTCTAAATATTGTACCGAGAAGAGTTTCCACAGAAGTAGATGCACGTTTATCCTTCGATAAGGAAGGAAGTATTGAAAAGGCACGAAAACTTATTCGATTATATGAGGAGAATGGTATTTCGCGAGAGAAAATACTCATCAAATTAGCATCAACATGGGAAGGGATCAAGGCTGCAGAAGAATTGGAAAAAGAGAGCATTCATTGCAACCTGACCTTGCTCTTTAGCTTTGCGCAGGCAGTTGCTTGTGCAGAGTCTAGTGTGCAATTAATTTCTCCTTTTGTTGGTCGGATATATGACTGGCATAAGAAAGACAGGGGTGTGGATTATATCCCGGGAAAGGAAGATCCCGGTGTGCAATCAGTACAGAAGATATTCCACTATTACAAGAAATTAGGATATGAAACCGAAGTGATGGGCGCTTCATTTAGAAATACGGATGAAATTATTGAATTATGCGGTTGTGATTTGCTGACTATATCGCCAAATATTCTGGCGGAATTGGAGAAGATGGAAGGGAAGCTGGACGTACGTCTGGATGCCCGGGAATCAGCAAAAATGGAGCTGCAAAAGGTGCATTTGGATCAGAAGGATTTTCTCTGGCACCATAATTCCGATGCAATGGCTGTTGAAAAACTGGCTGAAGGAATAAGAAAGTTCACAGGCGATCTTATAAAACTGGAGACTTTGATAGCTAAGGAGATTTAATTTAAAAGAGTATTCTACACATGACAGACGAAGTAAAAAGCATATTTAATTCTGAATCAGAAGCGATTAAGAAAATTCCTGTAAATGGGGTTTACGAAAAAGTTGTGGATCTCTTGCACACGCATGTTCACAAAAACGGAGGAAAAATAATAGTTAGCGGGATGGGTAAGGCCGGACAAGTAGCAAATAATATCGCAACTACTTTTAGCTCCACCGGATCTCCTGCGGTATTTTTACACCCTAGTGAGGCTCAGCATGGCGATCTCGGTGTAATCAGGGAAAATGATGTCCTGATTGTGTTGTCAAATTCAGGAAAAACAAGGGAGATTCTTGAATTGATTGATCTTACGCATCAGCTGCATGATGGGATTCCTGTTGTGCTTATAACCGGGAACACCGAAAGTGATCTGCCAAAGATGGCTGACTATACACTCTTTACAGGTCATCCAAAAGAGGTTTGTCCGCTTGGACTTACCCCAACTACCTCAACAACTGTCATGACAGTAATAGGTGATGCATTAACTGTATTGCTTATGAACAAACTTGATTTCGATGCGAAAGATTATGCTAAAAGGCACCACGGTGGATACCTTGGTGAGAAATCCAGAAAATCAGGAATGGCATGAGAATAATAAAAGAGGAGACTGTTGGATTGGTCATTGATATTCAGGAGCGGCTACTGCCACATATTCATGAAAATGAAAAACTAATTAGCAATGTGTCTATCTTGCTTGAGGGATTAAAGGTTTTAGAGGTAGCTGTACTTATTACAGAGCAATACAGGAAAGGACTTGGACCAACGGTAGTAGAGGTGCAAGAGAAACTCCTTCATTTTAATCCGCTTGAAAAGATGACATTCTCCTGCTGTGATGACAATGGATTTATTAAAGAATTGGAGAAGACACATAGGAAGAATGTGATCATTTGTGGAATTGAGTCACATGTCTGTGTGTTACAGACAACAATTGACCTGCTGGCCGAAGGGTATCAGCCGCTTGTTGTAGCAGATTGTGTTTCTTCCAGGAAACAGCAAGACAAGGAAATTGCAATTGAACGAATGAGGCAGGAGGGAGCAATTATCACTACATATGAGTCGATACTATTTGAGCTGGCGAGGGTCTCAGGAACTGATATGTTCAAGTTAATTTCAAAATTGGTTAAATAAACCCTGAACTCCGAACAATGAACTCAGAACTCAGAACTCAGAATTCCGTCTCTCGAGTATACGCAGTCGGAGAGACCGTCTTCGATATCATCTTCAGAGATTTTCAACCTCAGGCAGCTAAGCCTGGTGGTTCTGCATTTAATGCAGCTATTAGTCTGGGTAGATTAAATATTCCATGTAGCTTTATCAGTGAAGTAGGAAACGATAGGGTAGGGAGGCATATCAAAGAATTTCTTGTGCAAAATGGTGTCGATAATGAACATGTTCTGATGTTCGATGATGGAAAATCTGCTTTGTCACTCGCTTTTTTAAATGAGAACAGTGATGCAGAATATGATTTTTATAAGGATTATCCAAAGCAGCGCTTAAATGATAAATTTCCGGACTTTCAGAAGGATGATTACCTGCTTTTTGGATCATTCTACGGTCTTAATTCTGTTATCAGGCCACAAATGAAGAAAATTCTAGGTAGTGCACAGGAAGCTGGATCAACTATTCTTTATGATCCTAATTTTCGTTCCAGTCATTTAGATGAGCTTGAAAACCTCATGGAGGTCATAGAAGAGAACTTCAGATACGCATCTATTGTGAGAGCTTCTGATGAGGATCTGCGAAATATTTATGGAGTTGAAAATGCAGATGATGCCTGGGATCTGATCTCAAAGTTTTGCAGTGTATTTATTTATACTGCAAATGCAGGCGGTATCTATCTGCGGACTCCAGATTTGAATTTGCATATTGAAGTTGATGAAATTGAGCCATTGAGTACAATTGGGGCAGGGGATACCTTTAATGCCGGGATTATGTATGGTTTATATATACGTGGAATTACGCTTAACTCAATTCGGAATTTAGAAGACAAGGAATGGAAAGACATTTTTAAGATGGCTGCCTTGTTCTCTAAGGAGGTATGTTTGAGTTTTGATAATTATATCTCTCAGGGCTTTGCAAATGCGTATAAACTAGAAGAGACGCGATAATTCGCGTCTCTAACTATTTTCTTCTGCACTTAAACATCTTCACTTTATCATCTTCACACCATCTTCACTATTTATTCAGAACTTTTAGTTCTGTGATTTTTTCTTCTGGCCTAAAAACTATACTTCAATTTCATATAGCCCATTGAATTGTCTCCATACTGACCAAAGCGTCCATCTTCCTCACCTACAAAAATATTTGCACCCAGCAGAATTGAGAAGCTATCATCAAAATCATAGGTTATTTTTGGTCTGATCAATGCATCTTCGTTGGTTAAACCAATATATGAGAACAGTTCCAGATGCAGTGTTTCACGTAACATATCATAGCGTGCTAAAAATGTCATTGTGTTTTCGTTCTCTGCTTTCAACATACCTTCCTCATAATCCATGATTGTTTCCTGAATAAACTGAGAACTGATTTTTACATTTCCCAAATTGAAATCCAGTCCTACAAGGTAGTGCAGGTAATCTTTCTCTACGAGTGCATCAACAGCAAATGGATCTTCAGTTTGGAAATACTTACCATTGTAATAAGCTGCCTCACCTCTTAACACAAATGCTTTGATCTGGGTGCTGAAAGATCCGCCTCCCAGGTATAATCTGTGGTGCTGGGGAGTAATATCAAGACCAGTGAGTACTGGTGCTCCTGTTGACATATCCACTTGCTTGGCAACGTGCATAGTAGGAAAATCATCCCAGGTATATCCACCCATAAATTCAAAATCAATGACTGAGGTTAGTGCTGCATATTTTATAAACAGTTCACTGTTTTCAAGACTTGGGTTAACACTCGATTTAGACCAGTCGAATGTTGGCATGACCGGGAACTCAGGTTGAACGTACCAGATAGAGCCAGCTCCTGGTGTTTCTGTTGGTGTAAAATTTGGTATCCAGATCGCTTCAAATGTGCTGTTTCCCAGATAATAATCAAATTTCACAGCATTTACTCCTCTTCTTATCTCATCAAAATCAGGAAGTAGGAATTCTGTTAAGTTTAATGGTGACACTACATCGGTAATGAATGCTCCATCTGCCTTTCCCCATACCACTTGCTGTTTACCAATTCTAATGTCGAAATTGTCAAAATATAAATCCAGGTAGAGTTCTCTCATAGTCAAGCTCAGACTATCAGCATTATAATGATAGAGCATTGGATTTGCTTTCAGTGCAACTTTGTCGCCTGATGTGGTAAAATCGAGGTTCAGTGTGTTCTGTAGTATGGAGAAATCTCCTTGTTCGAACATTACACCGGTATAGTTTCTCACATATCCACCGATATCAATATTCTGTGCTGTTGTATATTGACTTGCTATAAAAAGCAAGATCAGAATGAATCCTTTTGTTTTCATTGTATCTGTTATTATTTATAATTAAAATCTTAATTTTTCTGTCATTATTCCAAATCGCAGTACATTTATTTGATGCTCGAAATAAATATTGTAGTAATCCATGCCATGGTATATCTGAGCAAAGAAACCAATGTCCTCCAAAAACTCAGGGTGGTAATAGAATGTAAGACTCAGGTTGAGCCTGTTTAAAGAAAATGCACTCCAGTCGTCCACTTCTCCAAACATCCATGTTGATTCACCTTTCAATGAAACACTGGCATTTTTCTTTTTGTTATGATCATATTTTTGGGGCATTTTAAATATTGAGAATACTGAGTTCCACCTATACAGGCTATATCTACCGTCCAGATCAGGTGTTAATTTTGCCGGAAATACTTTAATTGATGTTCCGAAAAATTGAGCTGCATCGTATCTTGAATTGTAATTTGTCTTTATTATTCCAAGCGAGTAATAATTTGTTGAAAAACTTCCGCTTAGTAGATTAACATCTCCATTTTCTAATAAAAAATCACCTTCCTGACCATTGGAGTGATGTGCTATTTTTCCAAATAAACTTACACTATTGGCACATTTCTCAGAGCTTAATAAATAGTATAAGGTCAGTTGAGGGATATAGCTCGGAGTTCTTACCGGGAAAGATTCTTCCTGGTACATCCTGATAATAATTTGAGGAGTAACAACTCCCATCAATCGGGAATCTTCTCTTACCCTGATATAAAAATTAGGTATCAGATTAGCTTCAAACCAAAGAGGCTCCAGGTTTCCAATATCGGTGGGGAAAGTAATGTAACTATTCCCATCGTTAGCCCAGGCAATGGTAGATAGCCCTATCTCCGGTATCGAATCAGTTGCTCCCTGACCGATACTGGAAATAGTGGAAACGAATGCAAACACAAATATGATACTGAGTTTTCTCATGTTATATGTTATATACACTAATTAACTATCTAAACTAAACTAAACTAAACTAAACTAAACTAAACTAAACTAAACTAAACTAAACTAAACTAAACCCTAAACTATTCTTTCTGAAATAATCATTAAAAATCTACAATCCTCTGATCATCATTCTTTCACTGAATTTTGATTCTGTAAGACCTGTATTTATTTGAACATTGCTTAAGCCAATGGTTGTTCTGTGATTTTTCTGAACATTCTTCATTTCAGATTTTGTAATCACCCAGATACCTGATATCTCTTCACTGTCTTTAATGGATAAGATTTTCAAGAGGTCTTCATCTTCGTCGTAATACTCTTTTTTTACTCCGATGAAGTTTGATTTATTCACCCAGACCAATGTTTTAGAATACATGTAATCTTCGTCTACAGGTATGCTTTCAACAACGTAGCAATCTACTCCATCCATAGTCTCTTCCCGCAGAAATTTATGCGTATCATCTTCAAGTTTGCGATCACCCAGGTCATCATAAGTAAAATCAGATCCCATGAAATAGTCACTTTTACTATCGCTTGATATTCTCTTGGTTTTTTTCAAAGCAGGCAGATAGATCCATTGGTCATCACTTTTGTCTGTATCATAAGCCCAGCTCATAAAAGATGTGTTTTTTACATCAGCTGGAGCGAGGAAGAACATAATGCTCTTTTCAACGTCACCCATATCTTTTGTAAACTGTTTGATTTTTCTTACCCTTTGTGAGCCACTTCTATTGATAAGTGTCATGGTAAGGTCAGATGTTTGATCATCACCGGTTTCACGGTTATAGACCTTTTCAATAATTTGTTTGCCGCTTAAGTCTTGACTTATTACATCCGAACTGATTCCGCTTACAAGAATTATTGCAATTATTGCTGTTGTGATTTGTAATTTTCTCATAATAATTTCTCCTTATTTATTTTATTTTTTTGATTTCTTGAAATATACATTCGTTATTTTTAATAAGACAAGCATGATGGTTACTGTTCCAATAAAGCTTGTGAACATATTAAGTGATACAAGTGCTCCCAGTTCCCTGTTTGGAGGAAATACGGAGAAAATCAACACCATGAATCCTGCTATAACTATTATTGCATTGTAACTGATGGCCCGACCTGCGTGTGCCATTGTTTTTTGAGCAACAAGCACCTTATCATCAGATAGTGAGGCATTCAGGCGGTATTGTTCAATAAAATGAACAGCATAGTCAATCCCAATCCCAATGGCTATACTTGAAAGTAATGCAGTTGTTGTATTCAGTGGGATATTCAGGAAGCCCATGATACCAAAACTTATCAATGCTGTTATGGTAATTGGAACGGCTCCGATTAAACCAATTTTGAAACTCTTGAACATAAGAGAGAGAAGAAGAATAACAATCAGAAGTGAGAGTATTAAACTCTTAATTTGTCCCTCTAATATCAGGTCTCCAAATATCAATCCTTTATACCCGCTACCTGCGTAGTTCAATTTAACTCCATGCTTGGCAAAATCATCTTCGTATGAATCAATTAATTCCAGGGCTGAGTTCAT
>JAUUZQ010000098.1 GCA_030589895.1 Bacteroidales bacterium | reverse complement strand
GATTGGATATGAATGCATAGTATGCCCTGAAAATAAGAGCATAAGCATCCAGGAGAAAAAGTCTTTTTTCCTGATTCATGGAGATTTATTTATTATCTACGGCATACCACTCTGCAAAGGATGTGGCTGTTTCATACAGTTTAACCGAGTGCAAATCCAGTCCCGGAGAGAGTAATGAATCTATTTTTTTAACTATAAAAAGCACCAGGTTCTCACAGGTTGGCTGAAAATCAACAACATGCACTTTTTCATACATTTTTCGGACTGCCGAAAGCGATTCTCCTTCAGCTTCTCTGTAAACAACAAGAGAATGATCCAGAAAGTCTACCACCGGTCCCTTGATCATCAGTTTCAAATCTTTAAAATCGAGAACCATTCCAAACTTCGGATTATTGCTGTCAGCTACAGGCACCCCGGACAGCGTTACATAGAGTCTGTATGAATGCCCGTGAATGTTCTTACACGCACCATCATAATTCCATAGCGCATGAGCCATTTCAAAATCAAATTCTTTGGTTACTCTAATCCTGCTCATTCCTTATTATTTTCTACTCACAAACGCATTCACTGATACATTGCACCAATTGATTCAGAGTCTTTCGCTTAAGATAATACATGGTATTCTTTCCGCTTCTGTTAGAGGCTAGAACACCTTTATCCTTTAAGATTCCTAAATGGTGTGAAGCAGTGGATTGTTCAATGTTCAAAAGATTATGTATCTCTGTAACACTCAGTTTATTATCCTCTCCCAGATAACCAATTATAGCCAACCTCATGGGGTGAGAAATTGCCTTGATCATGTTGGCCGCCTTTTCAATTTGTTCAGGTTTCAATTCTGAAAATTCCATGGATATTGAGATTAGAATTAAGTTACGTATTGATCAAATACAAATATATTAATATTTTAGTCTGTTATCTTTTTCTACCTTTGAAAATCTCAATCCCGGGTAAATGACCAAATTGGAGGACATCAGAAAACCAGTCAATCTTGAAATGAAGGAGTTTGATAAGCGATTCAGGTCTGCTGTTTCAAGCAATGTTCCGCTTTTAAACGTTGTTACCCGCTATGTGTTGCGCAAGAAAGGTAAACAAATGCGTCCACTGTTTGTTTTCCTATCGTCCAAGTTAACCGGTGAAATCACAGAGTCGACCTACACAGCGGCATCCCTTATTGAATTGATGCATACTGCTACATTGGTTCATGATGATGTGGTAGATGAATCCAATGAGCGCAGGGGAGTATTTTCCATTAATGCCCTCTGGAAATCAAAAGTCGCTGTGCTATTGGGTGATTATTTACTGGCTCGTGGTCTCCTTCTGGCCGTAGAAAAAAAGGAATACGTTCTTCTTGAAATTGTTTCCAACGCCTCAAAAGAGATGAGCGAAGGAGAACTCGTTCAAATCCAGAAATCACGCAGTCTGAACATCGACACAGACACTTACTATGAAGTGATCCGTAAAAAAACGGCGAGTCTTATTGCTGCATGTACTGCCAGCGGTGCTAGTTCAGCAGGTGCTGATCTGGATGTTATTGATCGTGTTTATGAGATGGGAATCAACATAGGAATGGCCTTTCAAATCAAAGACGATCTTTTTGATTATCAATCACATGGTCTAATAGGAAAGCCTACCGGAAATGATATAAAGGAGAAAAAATTCACCCTTCCATTGATCTATTCCTTAAACCAGGCTGAAGCTGGTAAAAGAAAAGTAATGATCAGGAAAATCAAAAATGGTAACCGAAGTCAGCAAGTGGTCAACGAAGTGGTTCAGTTTGTGAATGAAATGGGAGGAATAGATTTTGCCATTGAAAAAATGCAAGAATTCAAGTTAATTGCCATGGATATCCTACACTCTTTTCCCCATTCACCTTCCAGGGATTCCCTCAGGGATCTTGTGGAATTTACAGTTTCCCGTAAGACATAGTTCCAGTTAATTTCAGGTATTTTCCTCTTTGAAATATTTCAGGATTTGTTTTGCCTTCTCCTCTCCGACTTCACCCGCCAGCTCTACACATGAGGAGTTTTTGATTCCCTCCATAGATTTGAATTTTTTAAATAGCTTTTCTATGGTTTTCGATCCTACCCCGGGAATCTCTTCCAATGCTGAATGCATCATGGTATTCGACCGTTTCTGTCTATGAAAGTTTATTCCAAACCGATGCGCCTCATTTCTCAGATTTTGTATTAGCTTTAAGGATTCTGAATTTTTGTCAATATATAAAGGCACTGGATCATCCGGAAAATAGATCTCCTCAAGTCTTTTGGCAATCCCAATAATTGCTATTCTGCCTTTTAAATTTAGTTTTATCAAACTTTTTAATGCTGAGTTCAATTGTCCTTTGCCTCCATCAATTACAACAAGCTGTGGTAAATCCTGCTTCTCGTCCATCATTCTTTTATACCTTCTGTAAACGACCTCCTCCATGGAAGCAAAATCGTCGATACCCACCACTTCCTTAATGTTGTAATGCCTGTATTCTCTTTTTGCTGGTTTCCCCCTCTTAAATACTACACAGGCAGCCACAGGCTCACTACCCTGAATATTGCTATTATCAAAACATTCGATATGAATCGGCTTCTCCTGCAATCTGAGATCTGCCTGAAGTGTATTAAGAATCCTGTCTGTCCCTCCTATGCCTTTCTTTGTTGAAGATCTCTTAATCTTATCCAACCTGTAGGTTTTTGCATTACGTTCTGATAATTCAAGTAACTTCTTTTTGTCTCCCCTCTTTGGAACTGTAATGCGGTTCTCTGGAAAATAGGTTTTAAGATCAACTGGAAGGATAATTTCTATAGACATACTTTCTATCCTGGCACGTAGGTCTGTGACCGCAAAAGCGAGAATATCTTCATCCGTTTCGTCTAGTTTCTTTTTAATCTCCACGGTGTGGGCCTGAATAACAGCCCCCTTAACCACCTTTAAAAAATTAACAAAAGCTTCATTCTCATCACTAACGATACTAAAAACATCAACATCATGGATCGCATGATTTACTATGGTAGATTTACTATGGTACCTTGCAAGAATTTCAATTTTTTCTTTGAACAGGTTCGCCTCCTCAAACCTAAATGAGTTGGCTCGTTGGACCATTTCCTCTTTTAAGAAAGCAACTACTTCATTCAAATTTCCTTTAATAATCTCTTGTATCTGCCGAATGCTTTCCTCATAATCCTCCTTATTTTGTAATCCTTCACAGGGACCCTTACAATTACCGATATGGTACTCCAGACAAATCTTGAATTTTCTTCTGGAAATATTTTCATCGGTTAGTGCGTACTTACATGTTCTTAGTTTATAAATCTGTCTGATGAGGGTCAAAAGCGTCTTTACAGCATAAGCAGAAGTATAGGGTCCGAAGTATTGAGAGCCATCCTTAAGTACAGTTCTGGTGGAAAAAACTCTGGGAAATGGTTCTTTCTTTATACAAATCCAAGGAAACGTTTTATCGTCCTTAAGCAAAATATTATACCGCGGTTGATGCTTTTTGATTAAATTATTTTCAAGCAAGAGCGCATCGGGCTCAGTATTTACAACGATGTATTTAATATCAGCAATTTTATCAACAAGCACTTTGATCTTATATGATTCAAATTTCCTCTTACTAAAATAGGAGGATACCCTCTTTTTTAGATTCTTTGCTTTACCAATATAAATAATGCTTTCCTTTCTGTCATAAAATTGATAGACCCCAGGTTGGTCTGGTAAGGCATCAATCAGGGAATGAATATAAGATTGATCACTGTTGACCATGGTTTCTTAGCTATTTGCAGGCATTTATTCCCTTAGGTTTATTGGGGTAACCCTAAATATGCGCTTCTCCGGGCCTTAAAACATCTGTTTTTTGTCTTAATCAGACATTAACAGCTTCATTTATAAATTGTTTTACACCCAAACAACCTATCCCGTTCATATAACCAAGACAACCCTTCCAGGAGAAATATGAACCAATATATGTGTATTTACCCCCCCTTGAAAGAAATCACTGACTCCAGATCATATTTCTGCAATTTCTTCCTTCCATTAAGATCGGGTAACTCTACAAGGAACAAAACTTTTATTACCACCCCTCCAAGTTCCTCTATCAACTTACAACCTGCTTCAGCGGTTCCTCCAGTGGCTAATAAATCATCCACTACGATTATTCGTTCTCCTGGTTTGATTGCATCTTCATGCACCTCCAACGCATCTTCCCCATATTCCAGTTTATATTCGATCCGTTTCTTTTTGAACGGAAGCTTTCCAGGTTTACGTATCATAACAATACCCCCACCCATTTTTCCTGACAACCCCCCCGCAAGAAGAAAGCCTCTTGCTTCTATACCAGCAAACTTATCATATGAAATTACTTCTTCGTTTTTTTCCATCAAACAATCCGAAAGTAAATCCAATGTAAGCTTCATCGCTTTTCGGTCCTGAAATATGGTTGTAAGATCTCTAAAGATTATACCCTTCTTCGGAAAGTCATTTATAGACCTTGTAACTTTCTTAAGATAATTAGCCGCTTCTATGTGATTCATTTCTTAACTTTTTGTTCCACGTGGAACTATCTACCCATATATATTAATAAGACGCTTACATCACTTGGTGAAACCCCTGATATTCTTGAGGCCTGTCCAATGGTCCCCGGTTTAATTCTGTTCAATTTTTGACGTGCTTCAGTTGATATACTTTTCAATCGATCATAATTAAAATTCTTATCAAGTTTTATTCTTTCCAGACGAATAATCTTATCAGCCATATTTCGCTCTCGCTTAATATATCCTTCATATTTAATTGCTATTTCTGAAGCTTCCACAATTTCTTCACCCCTCTTTCCGAAACCATCATAAATTCTTTTTAACTCTGGAATCTCATTGATCAATTCCAATATACCAACCTGTGGCCTCTTAGCAACCTCAATTAATTTCATCTTTTGCCTTAATGGAGATGTTCCAACCCTTGAAAGAAAACCATTGATCTGATTGGGAGCAATACTATACTCTCTCATGAAATCTATCAAAATTTCAATGAGCTTTCTCTTCTCCATTAAAAGGTTCACTCTATTCTCATTTGCCAACCCTATATTTGCACTTAATTCAGTTAATCTATCATCCGCATTATCCTGGCGAAGCAATATCCTGTATTCAGCTCTTGATGTAAACATCCTGTAAGGTTCATCCACACCTTTAGTCACCAAATCATCAATCAAAACACCAATATAGGCCTGGTCGCGTCCAAGCACAAACTCTTGATCACCCCTTATTTTTAATCCTGCATTTATACCTGCCATCATTCCCTGCGCTCCTGCTTCTTCATATCCGGTAGTACCATTTATTTGGCCCGCAAAATAAAGATTTGGAAGATTTTTCGTTTCCAATGTATGGTACAATTGAGTAGGAGGATAGTAGTCATACTCGATGGCATAACCCGGCCTGAAAACTTTTACATTCTCCAAACCCTCAATTTCAAGCATTGCACTGTATTGTACTTCCCATGGCAACGAAGAAGAAAATCCATTGATGTAATATTCTACCGTATCCAGTCCCTCAGGCTCAAGAAATAACTGATGTTGTTCCTTATCTGAAAAAGTTACGATCTTATCCTCAATGCTGGGACAATATCGCGGACCAATACTGTCGATGGTTCCGTTAAACATTGGGCTGTCCTTAAAACCCTTCTCCAGTTCAGAATGCACCGTCAGATTAGTATAAGCTATATAACAACTTTTATGGCTTGTATAGTCTACATCATAATCCAGAAAACTAAACTTCCTATTCTCATAATCACCAGGTTGCTCCTGCAGTTTTTTAAAATCAATGCTTCTGCCGTCAAGTCTGGCTGGGGTTCCGGTTTTCATCCTGCCCACTTCAAAACCGTATTCACTTAATTGCTCACTTAAGCCATATGCAGGGGACTCTCCCATTCTTCCTCCTTCCATCTTTACCTTACCCACATGCATTAATCCATTGATAAAAGTACCAGCGGTTAGGATCACTTTCTTTGAAACAAACCGGATTCCCATGAGTGTTTCAACACCTATTACTTCTCCTTTCTCAATAATCAAACCTGTCACATTATCCTGCCAAAATTCAAGATTATCGATACTTTCAAGAACTTTCCTCCATTCCAAAGTGAATGTTGATCTATCACATTGTGCCCTTGGACTCCACATAGCCGGACCTTTACTCTTGTTCAACATCCTAAATTGTATCATTGACCGATCGGTAACAATACCTGAATAACCACCAATAGCATCTATCTCCCTAATTATCTGCCCTTTAGCAACACCTCCCATTGCCGGATTACAGGACATTTGGGCAAATTTTGTCATATCCATGGTAATCAGTAAAGTTCTGCTCCCCATATTACCGGCAGCGGCCGCAGCTTCGCATCCTGCATGGCCACCACCAACAACAATAACATCATATTCATAAATCATCCTAATCCATTTTCAACCACAAATGTAATGCTTCATTTTCCTTTTCCCTCATGGAACGTATCTCTGCTGAAGATGAATCTTTAAATCCTACCAGGTGCAATACTCCGTGTATCATTACCCTTCTGAGTTCCTCTTCTAACCCTACCCTATAAAATTCAGCATTCTTCTTAACCTGATCCATACTTATAAAAATATCCCCTGCTGTGAGATCTAAATCAGTATAATCAAAAGTTATAACATCTGTAAAGTAATTGTGGTTTAAATATTCCCGGTTCATGAGCCTGAGTTGCTCATTGGAAGTAAAAACGAAATTGAGATTTCCTGGAATTTTTTTGTGTGATATAATGGTCTTTCTAATCCACTGTTTATGCCTGATCTTTTGTTTTAAATCATATTGAATCCCATCGCTATGAAAGCTTATGACCACTACAATTTGAACATGAGCTCAACAATCCTTCCTTCTTCAAGGTAGAGGATCTCATCGGATAGTCGCTCCATCAGGAAAATACCTCTACCATTAATTTTCTCAAGATTCTCAGGTGCTGTTGGATCAGGAACACTTTTATGATCAAATCCGCTACCCTGATCCTCAATAAGTACCTTAAGGTTGTTCTGGTCCAACTCAATCTTAATGATAACAATCTTATTTGGATCTGAATTGTTGCCATGAATAATGGCATTGTTTGTAGCCTCCATTGTGGCGACTAGTACATTGCCATAAACCTCATCACTAAGGTCAAGTTCCAACGAAAGCTCATCAATAGCCTTTTCCACCAATCGAAGGTTTCCTATCTCTGAGGGAATATTCAGGTCTTTTTTCATAATAATTCCAATGGACGATTCTTATACGGTAGTTCAGCTCCAAAGGTTCCAAAAAAACCACTATTTGCTGAGCCACTTTTCAGGGTTGAGAATATTTCTCTCCTGCCAAACCTCGAAATGTACCATTGAAACATTATTATCTTCATCGGCAAAGGCTTCTCCAAGTGCCTCTTTGGTTAATACTTTATCTCCGGTTTTAACCCTTACATTAATCAGATTCTGGTATACCGATAAAAATTCTCCATGCCTTATTAGAACTGTATAATTTGCCCCAAGTATGGCAAATACTTTTGTGATTTCACCATCAAAAATAGCCCTCACCACCGTACCGGCAGAACTATTAATATCAATTCCATTATTCTTAACGCTGGAACCTCTCAATCCTGGAAATTCATTATCTCCAAATCCCATTGTTATAATCCCTCTATCAACCGGCCAGGGCAACTTTCCCTTATTCCTCTTAAAATCATGTCCCACCAACGCCTGTTCGGGAGTAAGTGCAGCATAAATATTTTTCGCGTTAATTTTCCTGGCCTCCTCTTCAATAATTTCCCGAATTTTCGTTTCCAACTCACGGGCTATTCTCTCTTTTTTCTTAATCTCCCTCTTTAATCTCGTCTCCTGCTTTTTTAAGTCATTCACCATATTAGCCCTGAGAGTTCTTTCACCCAGTAACTTCTTCTGTTCCCTTTCTTTATCCTCCAACAAACCCAATTTCTCATTTTTCAATTCATTCAATTCTTTTCTCTGCTGGTCCATTTCAACAATCAACTCTTCAATTTCACTGGCCTTTTTTCTTCGGTATTCCCCTATATATTTAAGATACTTATACCTTTGATAAGATTGAGATATGGTAGCTCCTGCCAGTATATACATCAGTTTTTCATAGTTTGTATGGTTCCTGTAAGCATAATATATAAGCCGCGCATACTCTTCCTTATTATTTATATTATCTGCTTCAAGCCGACTAATTTGTATCTTTGTATCAGCGATGTCCGAATCAATAATACCAACCTCCTGCTCCAGAGTTCCTATCAATTTTGCCCTTGAGTTAATACCTCGTTGTAACAAACGTAATCGTTGAACAGAACTGGATCTCTTTTTTGTAGTTTGTTCCATGAGCTCCCGCGCCAGTTTTATATCGTCAAAAGCCCTTTGCTTCTGTCTCTTCAAATCTTCCTTAGATTGTCCCAACAGGGAGCAAAAAAACAATGAGCTTATTAACAATACAGAGAAGGCTCTAATCATCTTAGTTCTGTGTAAGTGTACTTTCTTGGATTCACATCCATTTTTATTGCTACTTCCCGATTGTATGAAATGGAACCTCCCCGGGCTATGATCTCAAACTCTGTAATCATAAAATTTGAATATATTTTGAAACCATTTTCTATCCTTTCTCCCATCAAATATTTTTCAGTGCGCCTGTGATAGAACTCAAATTTATCTATTTTCAACAGATTACGATCCATTGAGATTCTTTTTTTGATATACTCTTCGTCGAACTCAAACTGCAGGTAATTTTCTAAATCATCATAAGCTAATTTCAACTCATCACATAAATAATATCTGTTAAGTATATTCTGTAAATCTTTGAAATTTATAGGATATTGGTATCCGAAACGCCTGTATAAAGGGGCCCTGTAAACAATTTTATTCAGCCTGTTAATGATTTTTATTGAATCATGCTCCACACTTGCTCTTATGATTTCATATCCACTATTTACAACCGAAAGGTAAATGATTGAATCCTTTTTTGAATAGAGTGTGACAGTAACTTCATAACGCTCATTATCAAACATTAAAATAGCCTCTGCTTTACTTATAAGAAAACTTTGAATGGTATCAGATTCAATACATTTCAGGTTCATTCCTTCCTTTCCTTGTAACTCCCGTGTTTCTGTCTTCAGAACTTCCTTCACAACCCCACATTGAGAGAAAGTCAATCCGGTAATCACCAAAATTAACAGTAGATTTTTACTCATTTCCAGGATTATTGAGACTTTCGATTTTCATTTCCAGTCTGGCCTTCTCGCCACCAAGGATAATCGCCTTAAAATAGTACGATTTCGCGATCTCATAGCTCTCCAATGCAACCTGGATGTCACCAGCATGTTCATTCACTTCAGCATCATTGTCTCCACCTTTTCCAAGGGCCTTCATCATGTATTTTTCTGCTTCTTCAAACTCCTCCAGCTTGAACAATACCCAGGCATAAGTATCCAGGAAAGTGCTATTATCAGGATCGTTTCTAATGGTCTTCCAACTCCATGCGCGTGCTTTTTCAAGTTTGGCTCCCCTCTCTGCCAAATAATAACTGTAATTGTTAAGAACCATATAATTGTTTGGTTCTTCCGCAATCAGGTTTTCAAATAGTGAGTCAGATCTTGGAAAATCCTCCAGCCTGTAAAACGCCTCTGCAACAAGCATCTTCGCTTGAGATTTGTATTCATTTACAGTGAAATCTTCCATGGAGATTCCCTGAAAGTTTTCAATTAGTAACTCATATTCACCCTCCTCATAAAAAGCTACCCCTCGAAAAAATCGAATATCCGTACTATCAGGAAAACTAACCAATGCCCTTTCTGTCATTCTTATTAACTCTTTGTTCAATGAGGCTGCATTGGCCAATAGTATTGCCTGCATATAAAGTGGATAGTTACCCTTGTTTGACTCCAAATATGCTTCTATTTGCACATAAGCCTTATCGTATGCCCGCTTTTCAATGTAAAAGTCAGCAGCCAACAACCTACCTTCAGATTCATTCGGATGTACGTCCAGAAAAACCTTCAATAAAGTTTCTAACTCGTCCCCATAGTTCAAAACAAATTTTTCTTCAGATAGATAATAGGAGAGTATAGCCATTTTCCTTTTTACATCGATCTGTTTGTTGTTAAAGGAAATGGTCAAGTATTTGAAACTGTTTTGATAATCTTCCTTTTTACGATAATAATCCGTGAGATTGGTTAAAGCAAAAATATTAGTGCTGTCAATTTCTAAAATCTCATGATAATAATCCGATGCCAACTCTTCATTTCCGCTCTTCATGCAGAGCTCTGCGGCAACAATTCTGAATTGGATGGCTTCCGGAAAAAGGACCATTACTTTCTCTATTTCCTTCTTAGCCAACTCATACTTTTTCTCACTTTCATAAATTGATGCCTTTAGCAAGGTGATTTTTTCACTGAAACCCTTCTCTTTTTCTATACTGTTCAGTATACGTATGGATTTTTTCACCCTCCCCCGGGTAAAATATACACTGGCCAGCTGGAAATCCCACTCTGTTTCTGTCGGATCATTCTTCTTTTTCTCTATCAGAATATCTGTGATTGTTTCGTAATCTTCACCAGCACCCAACGCATTTAAGTACGCAATGGTATACCACTGATTATCAGGATCAAACATGTATGCTTTCTGAAGATTCTTTTGTGCAAGTTCCACCTGTTTTGACATCAAATAGATGGTTCCAAGTTCATAATATGCAGCCTGGCAATCCGGTTTTTCCTTGATAACCAGCCTATAAAGTTTAACTGCTTCTTGAAAATTCCCAAGGTTCTTCTGTTTGACCGCCTCGATGAGCGCATACTGGTAATCGTTATTCCCACCAGCCTCCTGTCCCATGCAGTAGTTGCTTCCAAAAATAAGCACCCCACATATCATCATCCCAACACCTGTTTTTCTCATCTTTCTGCGATTACTGCTAAATCTTATCATTGTAAACGTAAATTACTGGTTCCCTGTATGCCCAAATCCTCCAGCACCCCTTTTAGAATCCTCCAGTGAATTAACCTGCGACCATGAGATTTGTTCCACCTTATTAATCACCATCTGACATATCCGTTCTCCATCATTTACTATAAAATCAACATTTGAAAAATTGATAAGAATAATACCTATCTCACCTCTGTAATCTGCATCGATGGTTCCGGGACTATTTACCACCGAAATACCCTTTTTAAGTGCCAGGCCACTTCTTGGTCTGATTTGTGCTTCAAAACCTTCAGGTAGTTCTATATATAACCCTGTGGGCACAAGTCGTCTTTCCATCGGCTTTAATGTAATTGGGTTTTCAAGGTTAGCCCTCAGGTCCATTCCAGCCGACAGGGCTGTACTATAACCCGGCAAAGAGTGTTTGGATCGGTTTACAATTTTTACTTCCATTAAATTATCCATCTTTATAAGCATTAAACGTACTTCTTTCTCTAAAATATACAACAGCTCCAAACAGTCCCATAAGGATGAATCCCGTCAGGTTTTGGTTTTGTATTGCTTCATGCAAAAATAGTTTATTGATAAAAAATATCACCAACGCAATTGCTATATAAACCAGAATTCGTCCAATTTTGTAGGGTATCGCATAATATTTTCTCGACCAAAGATAGGAAAGTACGACCATCACACTGTAACAGACCAGATGCGCCCAGGCCGATGCCAGATACCCGTATCTTGGAATAAACGCTACATTGATCACCACAGTAATTGCCGCACCAATGATGACCAGGAATGCCCCAATCATGGTTTTGTTTGTTAGTTTGTACCAGATGGAAAGATTGAAGAAAATCCCCATGATCAAATTGGCCATCAGAATCACTGGCACAATTTGAACACCCTCTCTAAAGTCCTTGCCTATGAAAAGAATAAAATAATCCAGGTAAAAGTTCACCAAAAGAAATATGAATAAACCGGCCACCACAAAGAATGTCATTACGTCGGCATAGAGTTTTTTAGCGTTTTTTTCGTCGGATTTTGAGAAGAAAAATGGTTCTGCAGCATATCTAAACATTTGAACAAAGAGGGTCATAAGCACAGCTAATTTATAATTGGCACCATAAATCCCCAGTTGTTCCATTGGATTCTGCTCCAATGGCAATAAGTGTTTTAACAAAATTCTATCCAGAGCCTCATTGATCGTACCT
Organism: Bacteroidales bacterium; assembly: GCA_030589895.1. Lineage (GTDB taxonomy): Bacteria > Bacteroidota > Bacteroidia > Bacteroidales > JAUUZQ01. The sequence goes on along the minus strand of JAUUZQ010000098.1, from coordinate 166 downwards.
GCCAAACCTGCTATCAGCAATGGATAGGAGTACCTTAGCAGTTTGCTCATCAAAATTCGCTCAAAGGTAGACCTGAATGCAGCAAGAATCTCCGAAAAAAGAAAAAGTAATTTACTAACTGAGGCTATCATATTTGAAATCAACACATATCCAACCCCTATCTCCT
>JAUUZQ010000052.1 GCA_030589895.1 Bacteroidales bacterium | reverse complement strand
TTCATATCCCAGCTTACTTGCACTTACCCGATCGTATGCAGAAGGAGTACCTCCCCGTTGAATGTGTCCAAGAATAGAAACCCTGACACTATACTCGCTGAACTCCTCTTTTACCTTTTCAGCAATAGCGAAAGCTCCTCCTCTGGTTTCACCTTCAGCAACGATGATAATATTGCTGGATTTTTTTCTTTTGAATCCTTTTTCAAGGTAATCTTTCAATCCTTTCACCTGACCTTTCACCTCTGGAATCAATATTGCTTCTGCTCCACATGCGATACCTGAATGCAATGCAATAAAACCGGAATCACGCCCCATCACCTCCACAAAAAACAAACGGTTATGACTACTTGCGGTATCACGAAGTTTATCAACCGCTTCCACCACAGTATTCAATGCTGTATCGTAGCCAATAGTATAGTCGGTACCATAGATATCATTGTCAATCGTACCAGGCATACCAATGAATGTTATTCCATCGTATTCATCACAAAAAACCCTGGCACCTGTAAGCGAACCATCACCCCCTATTACTATAACTGCATCAATTTCTGCCTCCTTCAGGTTCTCATAGGCTTGAGCCCTTCCCTCAGGGGTACGAAACTCTTCACTCCGGGCAGTCTTTAATATTGTCCCACCCCTGGCAAGGATGTCACTCACACTAAATACCTTCAGTTTTGTAAAATGTTTATGGATCATTCCATGGTATCCGTGCCTGATACCTACCACTTCCATTCCATGAAATATTGCGGTTCTGGTAACAGCCCTGATTGCTGCATTCATTCCGGGAGCATCTCCTCCAGATGTTAAAACACCTATTCTTTTTATTTTAGGCATAAGATATATAATTGATGGTTATACTAATTCCTTTATGTAAAAATACGGAATAATATAAACAACGAAACAGGGTAGGTGAAAATATTATGAATTTATCAAATTCGAAATATATTTCTGAACTTTCTCCAGCTGCCACAGAGGTGTGGAGGTAGCCCCGCTGATCCCAATAGAACCATCACCATTAAGCCACTCTTTCTCAACATCTTTCACCGATGAAATCCAATAGCTATTATCGTTATGTCTCTTGCAATATTTATACAACATGGCTCCGTTCGACGATTGTTTACCACTCACAAAAATCATTGTATCGTGCTTCAGTGCAAAATTCATCAAATCAGGCTTTCTGCGCTTCATCTGGTTACAAATAGTGCAATCAGATTTAAGCTGGGTCCTGCCCCTAATTTGCGTCAATTCACGCAGATTGTCCTCGACCATCTGAAATTCCTCAGGATCCATTGTTGTTTGAGAAAACAGAAATATGCTTTTATCCTTATCAACTTCATTCAGCCAATCCGGATCTGTTACTAATACTGCAGTACCCTCTGTTTGCCCCATTAAGCCAATAGTTTCGGCATGTCCTTGTTTTCCGAAAATTATTATCTGTTCTTTTTCAGTGTCAAGCGCCTCGTATGCTGCCTTTATTTTTTGTTGAAGTCTTTGTACTATAGGACAGGTAGCATCAATAATTTCAATATTATGCTCCCTGGCAATTTTGTAGGTTAACGGTGGTTCACCATGGGCTCTGAGAATAACCTTCCCTGATGTGATATTGCTAAAATCCTTAACTTGAATGGTCTTCAGACCTTTAGATTCTAATCTACTAATTTCACTATCATTGTGAACCATATCCCCCAGCCCGAATACATTTTCACCTTCAGTCAACTTCTCCTCTGCTATGTCTATGGCTTTTTCAACTCCAAAACAAAATCCTGCTGTAGAATCAATCTCTACTACTCTTTCCATTGTTTAAAATCTCCTTAAATGTCTCGAAAAACCAGATCATCTGTTCTTCAATAGTAATACTGCTGTTATCCAATAAGGTTGCATCATCAGCCCTCTTCAGCGGACTGGTTTTTCTTCCAGAGTCGATCCTGTCGCGCTCACTAATATTGTGCATTACTGCTTCAAAATCCTCCTTAAGTCCTTTCTCAATTAATTCCTTGTGCCTTCTTTTAGCACGAATTTCAGGAGAGGCTGTCATAAAAATCTTTATTTCAGCATCAGGAAAAACAACAGTGCCAATATCCCTTCCATCCATCACAACTCCACCGGTTTTACTCATGCCTCTTTGCAGCCTCACCAGCGCGGCCCTTACCTCTGGTATTGTACTAATATAGCTAACTCTTCCTGACACCCTCATAGATCTGATCTCGTTCTCCACCATTCTATTCCCAAGATAAGTGAGATTTAAACCTTGCTCCTCATCTCTTCTGAAGGAGATTTCTATAGCTGGCAATTCATTAATGATATCTTCAAATAAGGGTTCATCAACATTGTCAAAGAGACCACGTTCCAGACAATGAAGCGTAACAACTCTGTACATTGCTCCCGAATCGACATAGAGGTAGTCAAGTCTGGAGGCGATGATCTTCGCAAACGAACTTTTTCCGGTTGAAGAGTAGCCATCAATGGCAACAGTAAGATTATCTTTGTACAAACCCATAATTAAATTTAGATTATAAAGATAGCTAAATAGTGTCTGCAAGAAAACTCTGCAAAATTATAAATGTTTGACTTCGTCGAACTCGTAAACTCGGTTCTTTTTGTGATATTTATCTATAAACAAATAAAACCATTCAGTGTTCAGGTGAGTTAAAAAGGAAATTAGGAACAAGGTGGTTATTGAAATCATGTTAAGGCCAAAAACTAGTTCTTTTTGTAGAACTCTGACAAATTTGTTGTTAAAGAAAAATGACTGGTTCCTCCCGCCAGGTGATAAGTTGAACGGCCATATGCCACATGAAATTTTGAGACGCGGAATCCAAATCCCCAGGAGAAACCAACCATTCCTGGCCGGTTATCCATCTTCATCTCCATGCGTCTTTTGTAATTATATCCCATATCAAAATGGAAATTCTCCCCTATAAGAAACTCCATTCCAAACACCATGTGTCGCATGAGTTTATCCGCAAATATGTCAAAATTATTAATCTCATTCTCTTCTCCACCAAACGGGGGGCTATTGTCCTCTTCTGTTTCATATGTCAGATTCCACCTTTCAAGATTTTGCAGGAGCAGCGTGAATCGAAAAGGAGCATGCGCCAATCCTTGTGTAACACCAGCCTGAATTTCAAAGGGCACCGACTCTCTGGTTCCGGTAAATGAGACAATCTGCATACCAAGATTGTTCAAAACAAATCCGGCTGATGTATAAGTACCTGGATTGTTATAGGCAAGTCCCACATCCATTGTAACTCCCAACGAAGTGTACTGCTCATAGATAGAAAAAATCGGCTTCAAATTAACTCCCACCGTTAAAAAGGTATCGATTAAGGTACGGGAGTAGATGAGATTTATTGCATATTCGGAAGCTCCGAATGTTCCATCGAAATTTCCATACTGGTCCGTTCTGTCAAAGGTTCCATAATCTACATAGTGAATTCCGGCAGCAAAATTACCTATGTTCTCTTTTGTCATCGCATACGATGCATAACCATAATTAACACCGGCAAAATAATTTACATAATTCAGGTTCATATTCTGATCCATACCAGTGGAGAGGAGTGCCGGATTGTGAAATACAAAATTGATATCATCGTCCATTATCGAAACATTGGCACCACCCAGAGCGGAGGCCCTTGCAGAATTGGTAAGAAGAAGGAAATTATATACACTTTCGCCCCCTTTTTGAGCAAAAAGAGCGCTGGTAAAAAGAAGTGCTATAATTGATATTTTTATCCTTAACATCTAATTGAATCGATTATTCAATAATAACGGCTAATATAGCAAAATAGTCTATGAGGGAGGAAGAAACCGCCTTGCATCCAAATCAACAACCGAATCCACCCACGCCTTAAAACTCTTATTACTCTTAGGCTCAAACTCTACTTCATCCAACTCGCTTAGCTCCTCCAGATGAAAGGCCAAACCTGTACGTGCTGCATCTATCGCATTACAATATTGCTCATAATGATTTTCAGAGGGGATCAGGTAAATGGGAATTCCGAGATAAAATGCCTCTGCAACAGTATCAAAACCTGCAGTGGAGATGATACGTTTACAACTCAGCATTGCCTCTAAGAAAAGCTCTCTGGAGGGTGCGTGAATAGTAATATTTTCAGGAAGTTCCCTGTCCGGATAAGCACTAGTAAAAAAATCCACTTTTTGTTCCGGTCTTTTCCGATAGTAATTGATCATCTCAGCAACAAAACCCGGATTCAGAAAATAGCAGAGATCCCTGTCTCCCGCGCGATATGTGCCCGCTTTTACACCTTCATCAATCAAGGGTGGGATAACTTTCATGTTCCGTGTATCCTGAGATTTTCTATATGATAGTGCCAGGATATTGTCGGCAGACCTGGTCATAAACCTATTCATCAATTGGAGCCAGAAATTGGAATTTCCCATTCCATGCGGATGTAGAAAATCAGGGTGTGACAGATAAAAATGATGGGAGAGAATAGTTTTACTTGCCCTTCTTTTCCACCACCTTGATGCCAATGCTCCAACAGGATCATAGAAATTGATCAGATACTTGCTTCTGTCCCCGATCATGAGTATTCCAATGCGCGAAGCCTCAAAAAGATATACCGGACTCAATAAAAGGTTTAACAGAATAGAAGAAAATATACGTATGCCCTTTTTATCCGGAGTACGCATAAAATTAGGACTGAAAAAAGATTTTACCGGGACATTGAGGGATGTGTAAAAATAGGAAGGGGTCTTCCTGAGAAAACTCATTCCTAGATATACCCGGCTTATCTTATCACCCTTCGCCTCAAGAATTTTAATTACTGCTAATGCCTGGGAAAAATGGCCTTTCCCTTCTCCTTGTATGATGATTGAGTATCTTCTCATTAACAGATTTGATGAAACTGAAATTTACTATTAATTCAGCGATAATCCTGCTTTAGTTCCTGAACAATCTCATATACAATCGGACAGAAAGAAATATTCTTATAGGTGATATTTAAAATCTGGTGAACCTTAACCCGATCGGTATGGGGATATTCCCTGCAAGCCCTGGGTCTTGCATCATAAACACTACAGTAATTGTCTTCTCCCAAAAAGGGACAGGGTTGATTCCTGAATACAAAATCACCCTCTTCATCTAATGAAAAATATTTTTCGATTAAAACAGAAGGTTTGATTTTCAGGTATTTAGACAACCTTGTAATGTCTGAATCCTTTACCGCCGGACTGATTGACTTACAGCAATTCCCACAATCCAGACAATTGATTTTCTCCATGTACTTATCGTGAAGTGAATGAAACTGCCTGTCGAGATTTGAAGATTTTACTTTTCTAAGCTTCTTGAACAGTTGACTATTCTCCTTCTTTTTCCCTGATGCCTTTTGTTTTAAAGCATGTGCATCATATTCCGGTAAAGTTCTATTTCGAACCATTCTTTAATTTGAAGGATGTCAATTGGGAAAGCAATAAACCGGTCAGGACAATTAGTATACCGGCAATTTTCATTGCAGGCATAGCTTCTTTCAGTAAAAAGAAAGAAACGATAGCTGTCACCACCGGAACGAGATTGGCAAAAACATTTGCCTTTGAGGCTCCCAACTCTCTGATTCCCGTTGTAAACAGGATGAAGCAGATTCCGGAACCAAAAATCCCCAGGTACAGAACAGCCCAGAAACTCTCCTGGGATATGCTTCTCAGTTCAAGTCCGTCAATCTCAAAAATCAAAAACAAGGGCAAGAACATCAATGCCCCAATGGTGCTTTGCCATGCTGTGATAATAATTCCATTGTAAGAGTGCACAAGTTTCTTCACAATTATAGTGTATCCCACTGCAGCAAGCACAGCAAGAAACATAAGTAAAATACCTTTAAAATTTCCATTAAATTTTCCTTCACTAGCCATCACAACCGTAATCACTCCTGCAAAAGAAACGATTAATCCAATGATATTTGTCAGAGATAAACGCTCCTTTAAAAGCAAATATGCAGCAATGGGAACAAACAGAGGAATAGTAGCAATGATAACGGCTGCCATGGTTGATGATACCATGGACAAACCGAATGCTTCGCCTAGAAAATAGATAAATGGCTCAGCAAAGGCAAGCAGGATGAACCAAAGGAAATCCTCTTTCCTGATCTTCATCATTCGACCTGTTAGCAAAGCAAAACCAAACAGAAAGGGAATCGAAATTGCCAAACGAATAAATACAATTGCAATAGGCTCAAGTGATTCATTGGCGAATTTAAACGCTACAAATGTTATCCCCCAAAACACCATTGCCAGGGTTACACTAAAAATGACCCAGAATTTTTTCAAATTGAAAATTATAAAAATGCAATGTTCATCATGAAACGATCAGATTCAAAAAGAAAAACTATGCTGCCTTTAGTCTTTTAAGATTTGATTTCTCAAGTTTCTCCTTTGCATATTTTAATCCGATATTGACATCCTTTTTATCTTCCGAAGATGGAAGATCAAACATCACATCAATCATCACAGCTTCGCAAATAGACCTTAAACCACGTGCCCCTAATTTGAATTCCACTGCCTTGTCAACGATATAGTCGAGCACCTTGCTATCCCATGTAAGTTTAACGCCATCCATCTTAAACAATTTCTCATATTGCTTGGTAATAGCATTCTTGGGTTCAGTAAGAATTTGCTTAAGAACTTTCCTGTCAAGCGGATCGAGATATGTCAGGACAGGCAATCTTCCAATGATCTCAGGAATAAGGCCAAATGACTTCAGATCCTGTGGAGCAATGTACTGAAGCATATTATCTTTATCGATCCGATCGGTCTCCTTGGCAGCATTGTAGCCCACAACTTGTGTATTCAATCTACTGGCAATTTTTCTTTCAATTCCATCAAAAGCACCACCACAGATAAAGAGTATATTTTTTGTATCAACAGGAATCATTTTCTGATCGGGATGTTTTCTACCACCCTGGGGAGGAACATTTACAATGGAGCCCTCCAGTAACTTAAGCAATCCTTGCTGAACACCTTCTCCCGATACATCCCTTGTAATAGAAGGATTATCACTTTTCCTGGCAATTTTATCAATCTCATCGATAAAAACAATTCCCTTTTCAGCAGCCTCAACATTATAGTCAGCAGCCTGAAGTAATCTTGTAAGAACACTCTCAATATCTTCTCCTACATAACCAGCTTCTGTCAATACTGTGGCATCAACAATGGTGAAGGGAACATGCAACATTCTGGCAATGGTTCTTGCCAGCAGAGTTTTTCCTGTACCTGTTTCACCCACAAGAATGATATTCGATTTCTCGATCTCAACATCATCATCAAAATCGGTTTGCATTAATCGTTTATAGTGATTATAAACAGCAACGGAAATATACTTCTTGGCCTCTGACTGACCAACAACATAGAGATTAAGGAAACTCATAATCTCTTTGGGTTTAAGCAATTTAATTTGCCCCAGGTCAAACTCTCCCTTGGAACCCAGTTCTTCCTGTACAATAGTGTAAGCTTGCTCAATACAACGGTCACATATATGACCTGAAATTCCGGCAATCAGGAGGTTTGTATCCTTCTTTTCTCTGCCACAAAAGGAGCAACGATCCATAATCTACTTCTTTTTAGTTCTGAACAGTACTTCATCGATCATCCCATATTCCCTGGCTTCTTCGGATGTCATCCAGTAATCTCGATCACTGTCTTTTTCCACCCTCTCAATTGATTTTCCGGAATGATCGGCAATAATTGCATAGAGTTCTTTCTTCAGTTTCATTATCTCCCTGGCGGTAATCTCAATATCAGATGCCTGTCCCTGGGCTCCACCCATTGGCTGATGAATCATCACTCTTGAATGTTTCAAAGCTGATCTTTTACCTTTGGTACCTGCAGCCAGAAGTACAGCAGACATTGAAGCAGCCATACCGGTGCAGATTGTTGCCACATCACAAGTTGTGTATTGCATCGTATCGTATATGCCTAATCCTGCATGTACACTTCCCCCGGGTGAATTAAAATATATCTGAATATCTTTCGTAGGATCAGATGAGTCGAGATACAACAACTGGGCCTGGATAATATTTGCCACGTAGTCATCAATTGGTGTACCCAGAAATATAATCCTGTCCATCATCAATCTTGAAAATACATCCATTGAAGCAACATTCAATTGACGTTCCTCAATAATGGTTGGAGAAATATAACTATTATATGCAGAGGTAAATTTATCCAGTGAAATACTGTTTATTCCCCTGTGCTTGGTAGCAAACTTTCTAAAATCATCATTTTGATTCATGATCTGTTCTGTTTATTTTGTATCAAATAGTTTCCTGAACTTCTCGGTGGTGATCTCTTTGTCATCGATCTTCACCTTATTTTTGATAAAATTAACCAATTTTTCTTCAAGTTTCCTATCTGCGATCTTTCTTGCCTCTTCTTTTTTCGAAAGAAGCTCCTTTGCATAGTTGTCAAGATACTCATCAGGGATGTCCATAATGCCATACTGATGGTACTGATTCCGGGCCACTTCTTTGGCAGATTCCATTACTTCCTCTTCGCTAACCTTGATATCCTGCTGCTTAATTAAATGATCCTTAATTAGTTGCCAGCGAAAATCATCTTCATACTCACCAAAATCCTTTTCAACCTGCTCAGCAGTAAGATTTTCATTTGTTTCAACCAACCAACGTTTCAGGAATTCAACCGGTAATTCAACTTTTTCTTTTTTCAACAATGTTTCTCTTACATCGACTGCAAATCTGTATTCACTATCTCGCTCATACTGTGTCGACATCTCACCCTTCAGCTTCTCATCAAACTCTGCTTCAGTTTTCACAATATCTTCACCATAAACTTTATCAAAAAGATCCTTATCAAAAGTTGCTTTTTCAAATTTCTGAACCTCATTTATTATACACTTAAATTTCCCGTCAATAAGCGGAACTTCACCCTTGTCGATTCTGAGCAGTGCAGCAATTTCAGTATCATCAGGATATGCTTTTTTCACATCAAATACGATCTCCTCACCTTTTTTTGCTCCCTTGAAAAGTAATTTCTGATCGGTATCCTTCATCATATCAAGCGACATGGATACATCTTCCGTCCGTATGCCTTCTTCTACCTCTTCTCCATCACTGTTCACCTTTACAAGTACACATTTCAGCAATTCATCGTCACCAGCTGCATCAACATTAATAAACTCTCCATATTTTTTTGCAACAGAATCTTTGTACTCTTCAAATTCCTTTTTTCCAACTTTGATCTTATAATAAGGATATTTATCTTTTTCTGTAAACTCAATACTTATCTCAGGTGAAAGTCCAATTTCAAATTCAAATTCAAAATTTTCATCCTTCTCAAAATCTATCTTTTTCTCCTCATTGATTTTAGCCATTGGCTCACCAAGTATCCTCAACTCTTCTGTCTGTAAGTAATTATACAGCGACTCTGAAACCAGTTTATTAACCTCTTCAGCCAGTACAGGAACAAAATACATGCTCTTAATCATTCCCATTGGAACTTTTCCCTGTCTGAATCCCTTTATCTGTGCTTTCCTTCTGTGATCTTTAAGCACATTTTCGACATTTTCCGCATAATCTGTCTTCTCTATGGAAACTTTCAAAATAGCATTCAGTTTGTCGACATTCTCTTTTATTATGTTCATCTTACAAATATAATTATTGAAATTTTAAAAAACCGCCTTAGCTATCAACCAGAGGATGATAACTATGCGGTTATTTTTTGTGCGGATGAAGGGACTCGAACCCCCACTCCCGAAAGAACTAGATCCTAAGTCTAGCGCGTCTACCAATTCCGCCACATCCGCCGAAAATTGACCGTGCAAATTTAATGGAATTTTTTTAATTAGGAAAGAAAAAAAACAGGACTACCTCAATTCAAAATTCTGACCCAGATAAACCTTTCTAACCTGCTCATCTTCTATAAGTTGCTTTGCCGTTCCTGATTTTAAAATTGAACCTTCAAAAAGAAGATAAGCGCGATCTGTTATTGATAGGGTTTCGTGTACATTATGATCTGTAATCAAAATCCCGATATTTTTGCTTTTAAGTTGAGAGACAATATCCTGTATATCCTCAACAGCAATTGGATCCACACCGGCAAAAGGCTCATCAAGAAGTATAAATTTTGGACTCAGCGCCAATGCCCTGGCAATTTCTGTTCTTCTTCGTTCGCCTCCCGATAGCTGAATACCCATGCTTCTTCGAATATTTTGCAATCCAAATTCTTCCAGGAGTGATTCGACTATCTCTTTTTGCTTTACTTTTGAGAAGTCAGACATTTCCAGAACTGCCTTTATGTTATCTTCAACAGAAAGCTTTCTGAAAACAGAAGCCTCCTGCGCCAGGTATCCAATACCCATTCGGGCTCTTTTATAAATTGGTTCTGAAGTGATATCCCTGTCATCGAGGAAAATCCTACCTTTATTGGGGTTTATAAGCCCTACCATCATATAGAAGGTTGTTGTTTTCCCGGCACCATTCGGACCAAGCAAACCAACGATCTCTCCTTGACTTACCTCAACGGATACTTCATTCACAACCGTTCTGGAACGATATCGTTTTACAAGATCTTTGGTATGTAGCCTCATTTTTTCCATTACAACAAAAGTATGAGCTTTACTTTAAACGTGAAATCAGATTTCATTATTATCCTGCTTCGGCAGATTCTTTCTCTTCAGCGGCTTCCCTCTCCTTCACAATTCTCTTGCTTATTCCAATGCCTACCTCATAAAGAACGATCAAAGGCATGGCCACCAAAATCTGACTAAATATATCTGGCGGAGTAATGGTAGCCGATAGTGCAAGTATTACAACCAAAGAATGTCGCCTGTATTTTTTCAAGAACTGGGGCGTTATTAAGCCAATCTTTGTAAGAAAATACGATAGAATCGGTAATTCAAATACTATTCCCGCTGCCAGCACAACAGAGGTAATAGTCTGCACATAAGACTGCAGGGTTGGATTGCTTATAACGGAATCGCTCACACGATAACTTCCAAGAAAATGAACAGAAAGTGGTGCAATTACATAATATCCAAATGCAACACCAAGCATAAATAACAATGATGTATAAAAAACAGCTCCCCTGGCAGTTTTTCTCTCTTTGTCGTACATCGCAGGACCAATAAATCTCCAGAATTCCCAGAATATATATGGAAATGCTACTATTACACCAGCAATCAGACTTACAATGATATGCATTGTAAACTGTTCTGCCATCTTCACTGTTTGCAGTCCAAATGGCTTCGAATTAATGCACAATCTTTGAAGATTTAACTCTTGTCCTACCATACAGAGAAATCTATTTGTAGGAAATTCAGGTGTTTTTGGTGCCAGTATTACAACATCAAAAACTATATCCTTAAAAATGAAAGCGACTATAGCCAACACAAGAATTGCTACAAATGAGCGTACAAGATGCCATCGGAGCACCTCCAGGTGATCAAGAAAAGACATTTCTCCACCAAACTTTTTTGCCATTTGAGTTATTTCAGTTTTTAAAGTTTTGCAAATTAACGAAAATTTACGCTCAAATACATGATTAATTCATTTCAGAACAAAACCACGCGCATAAGTGCACCTTTAATCTTTAAAAGTTACTGATTTTATAATTATTCTCGCTATTCTGAATAACTTTTTATATACTTGTCTAAATTGTTAATATATGTTAATCGCAAGTTAAACAATTGCATATTTTATTGACCTCGAGATAAATTTATATTATCTTTAGTATCAGAATAGTTAGATATATTTTTTGTTAAATGGATATTACAGATAAGCAACTGGTCAAATCCCTTAAAAATTATTTTGGTTTCGATAGTTTTAAGGGGAACCAGAAGATCGTTATACAAAACGTTCTTCGGGGGAATGACTCATTTGTTCTTATGCCTACCGGTGGAGGAAAATCATTGTGCTACCAGTTACCAGCCTTGATAATGGGTGGAACTGCCATTGTAATCTCTCCTTTAATTGCCCTGATGAAGAATCAGGTTGATGCGATGAGAAGTTTCAGCACAGACGAGGGTGTTGCTCACTTCCTCAACTCTTCCCTGACAAAAAATGCTATTGCCAAGGTGAAGGAGGACGTTCTGAGTCGAAGAACAAAATTACTCTATGTTGCTCCTGAATCATTAACAAAAGAAGAGAATATTGAATTTCTGAAAAATGTTAAGATTTCCTTCTATGCAGTTGATGAAGCACATTGCATTTCAGAATGGGGTCATGATTTCCGACCTGAATACCGCCGGATCAGGCCAATTGTAAATCAGATTGGAAACGCTCCATTGATTGCCCTCACTGCCACAGCCACACCAAAAGTTCAAAATGATATCCAGAAAAATCTGGACATGGAGAAAGCTGAAGTCTTCAAATCATCCTTCCGACGTGCCAACCTATACTACCAAATCCGTCCAAAGATTAATGCCACAAAGGAAATTATCAAATTCATTTCAGCCAACAAAGGAAAATCCGGTATTATATATTGTTTGAGCCGGAAAAAAGTGGAAGAGCTTGCGCAAACGCTCGTCGTAAACAATATAAAAGCGCTTCCCTATCATGCCGGAATGGATGCTACAACCCGTTCCAGAAATCAGGATATGTTTCTGATGGAAGAGGCCGATGTTATTGTTGCTACAATAGCTTTTGGAATGGGAATAGATAAACCTGATGTTCGTTTTGTGATTCACTACGATATACCCAAAAGTCTGGAAGGCTATTACCAGGAAACAGGCCGGGCAGGAAGGGATGATGGCGAGGGAAAATGTATAGCTTTCTATAGCTACAAGGATATTCAGAAGCTTGAAAAATTCATGCAGGGGAAACCGGTCGCAGAACAGGAGATTGGCAAACAACTCTTACTGGAAACAGTAGCTTATGCAGAATCATCGGTATGCAGACCAAAATTGCTGCTGAATTATTTTGGGGAGGTGATGAAGGAGAATTGTGGTAATTGCGACAATTGCTTACATCCTAAAGATAAATTTGAAGGCAAAGATTTTATCATTTTAGCACTAAAAACAATATTAGGAGTTCAGGAAAGATTTAAACCTGAACATGTTGCAAATGTTCTTGCAGGTGTTGCAACCAGCGCAGTTAAGACTTACAAACACCACCATTCAGAATACTTTGGAGCCGGAGACGAAAAAGACAGTAAATTTTGGAATGCAGTCTTGCGTCAAACACTTGTAGCCAGATTAGTATTCAAGGATATTGAGAATTATGGTCTATTAAAATTAAGTGATGCGGGGAGAGAGTACCTGAAAAAACCTTACTCAATAATGTTGACGCAGGATCATGACTATGATTTAGCCGGCGATGAAGAAACAGCGGGTGGGGGAAGTGGTACCGGAGCTGTTGATGAAGAGATTATTCTCATACTTAAGGATCTGCGTAAGAAAATGGCCAGAAAATTGGGCCTCCCTCCTTTTGTTGTGTTTCAGGACCCCTCTCTTGATGATATGGCCATTCAATATCCTGTTTCAATTGAAGAGATGCAGAATATTGTGGGTGTTGGGGCTGGCAAAGCAAAAAAATTCGGCAAGGAATTTATAGAGATCATTAAGAACTATGTTGAAGAAAACGAGATTATCCGTCCACAAGACATGGTCGTTAAATCTGTTGTAAACAAATCCGGGGTCAAGGTCTTCATTATACAAAGTATCGACCGCAAGATAGCCCTTACTGATATTGCTGATGCCAAGAAACTGGAAATGATGGATCTGATCGATGAGATCGAAGCAATTGTTCATTCAGGCACAAGACTCAATATTGACTACTACCTCAACGAGGTTATGGATGAAGACAAGATGGAGGATATTTTTGAATATTTCAGGGAAGCTGAATCAGAATCCATTCAGGAAGCACTCGACGAACTGGGTGAGGATGAGTATTCCGAAGAAAATATCAGACTGGTGCGAATCAAGTTCTTTTCTGAGCTTGGAAATTAATTTCTTGTTATTTTTTTAATCACTAAATTATTGGGAGGCACATTGCCTGATAAAAACTCAGCGAAACTCTGCGGATTAGCACCAGCGACTCCCCCTGAGCCTGCGAACTAAACTCTGCGGTAAAAATACCTTAGCACCGAAGGTGCGACATATCTATATATTCTTTCTACTTTTGATTCAACAGCAAAAAACAATCATGAAAAATATACTGGAGATAAATCACTTATCTAAATCCTACAAATCCATCAAGGCCATTAAGAAGCTTACTTTTTCCATACAGGAAGGACAAGCTTATGGATTACTGGGACCCAACGGTAGCGGAAAAACAACCACCCTTTCAATTATATCAGGAATTCTAAAACAAGACTCCGGCAGTTTCCTTTGGTTTGGAGAAGAAGCAAATGCCAGTCAGCGATTAAGAATCGGCTCCCTAATTGAGACGCCACACTTTTATCCCTACTTAAACCTCGAAAGAAATCTGAAGATCCTGTGCGAAATCAAAAAGCAAAGCTACAAGGATATAGATCGGGTATTAAAAGAAACCAAACTATACGATCGAAGAAAATCTAAATTCAGAACCTTGTCATTAGGTATGAAACAAAGATTGGGCATTGCAGCAGCGCTACTTGGTGATCCTGAAATCCTCGTGCTGGATGAACCAACAAACGGACTTGATCCGGAAGGAATTGCCGAGGTTAGAGAAACCGTATTAAAACAGGTGAGAAGAGGAAAAACCCTGATTATTGCTTCACATATTTTATCAGAAGTGGAAAAAATCTGTTCCCACCTTGCCATACTGAAACAAGGTGATCTGCTTGCTACAGGATCTATTAAGGAGATACTTTCAGAAGAGGAAATGATTGAATTTTCCAGCTCAGATAATGAGATGCTAAAGCAAAAACTGGAATCGTCTAATCTGATTAAAGAAATTGAACAGACGAATGGCTTACTAACTGCACATCTGGAAAAGGATGTAGACTCCGGTGATATCAATAATTTTGCTTTTGAAAACAAGATTACAATCAATCACCTCATAAGCAGAAAGAAGAGTCTGGAATCACAGTTCTTAGAACTTGTAAAGGATTAAATTCGTTCAGCAAGCCACATTGAAGTTTAAGATAAAAATGAAATTATAGCCGCATGAAAAAGCTGATTCGAATAGAACAGATCAAAATACTCAACTATACTCCATTCAGGATTTTACTACTCTTGTATGTAGTGTTTTTCACCCTGGGAATAGTCATTTATCCCCTAATAGATAAGGAGATTCCAATCATTTCTTTGAGCGACCTTTTCAGGTTTCCGGATGTGTGGACATTCCTGACATGGATAACTGAGCCATATAACATACTGCTTGCTCTGATAGTCATAATGATGACCACCAATGAATTTTCAAATCATACTTTTAAAACACAGGTGATTTTTGGGCTTAGCAGAAAAGAACTCATTACACAAAAGTTAATACTGATATTCCTACTGGCATCTTTTGCCACAATACTCATTGGTGTTACATCGATATCTCTGGGACTTATATATAGCTACAAGCTAACATTTAAAATTGCCATGGAAAATATTGAACTGATGGCAATTTATTTTCTCTCTTCAGCTACCTATATGATTTTTGGCCTGTTTTTCGCACTAATTATTAAGAATACAGCACTGTCGATCCTTACTTTTATAGGCCTGCGTTCTTTTGTTGAGCCAATTCTGTTTCTATTATTAAGAAAGACTGAAATCAGGTGGTACATGCCTATGCGTGCGACAACCCAGCTCACACCGCTTCCCAATCTGATAGAAATATTCAAGGATAAAATGAACAATCCCGAAGCAATAGAAGATACAGCCATCGATATTCTTCCAAAAGGGCTCCCGCTATGGCTTAATATACTTGTAGTGATGGGATATGTGACAGTAACAGTGTATTTCTCATATAGAATAATGGGGAGGAAGAGGCTAACTTAGGTAAGGAAAAAGTTATTTGTATTTACGGCCCTTCCACTTAAATCCCAACAGAACAGACAATACTCCTGCTATTACCAGATAAAAATAATAGAATAAAGCCATGAGTGGAAAATACCACAACAACTTGAATTTATTATAGTGTCTGACAGTAGCAATAAGAAGGAACAGATCGGCCAGGGATTTTGTAAAGAGCGAGATAATAAAGATATGAATCAAGGATAGATCAATTATTCCAGCAATCAACGAACTTAAAATAAATGCATTGCTTAGCCAGACCAGCACTGCAAGGAATACCATGTCAAAATCTTTGTAATACTTTGCCTTTGATCCCCAACGGATTCTTTGCTGCAAAAAGGCCAGTGGAGACCCAGACGAATCAGTGCTAACAAGAGCATGTTCAAACATCAAATATTTAGTCTGCAGTCCCTCCTTCTTTGCACGAATCAACAAGAAGATATCATCCCCTGAAGGTGAATTGATTCTGTTCAATTCAATACTGTTTCGTAAATAAAACTCCTTGCTATAGGAAAGATTTGCACCATTGCACATCACAGGTTTTTTTGTAAGAAAAGAGCCCGCCGTTGAACCTGTTAGGCTCATGTGCTCCAGCACCTCCATCTGATTCCAGATATCATCCGTCTCTCTTAGTAAAACCGGACCGGCAATAAATGAATTTTTATCTTCCAATGCCAATCGAACGTGCTCCCGTATAAATCCTCTTGGGATTCTGCAATCAGCATCGGTCTGGATAATCCATTCACCACTTGCTTCATTTACTCCTTTTAATATAGCCTCCTTTTTTCCCTGAAGATGATCCGGCAATTGGATAGTTCTCATATTATCCACATCCTTTGATAATCGTTCAATAATACTGACAGACTCATCATCGGAATGATCATCAATAAAGATAACTTCAAATTTATCAGATGGATAAAGTTGAATCTGCATATCTGATATCAGATAGGGAAGATTTATGGCCTCATTTCTGAAAGGAATCAACAATGAGACTTTTAGTTGCTCAGATTTGAGAGTATTTGAATCAGGAAGAGGAGCCCTTAATAATGCTATGGCATATCCTGATATCTTAAAGATATAGAATGTCAGTAAAATTCCGCCAATAATAGCAAGTATCCATCCGGTCATTAATGAAGGTATTCTTTCAGTAAATCAAGAAGCTTAGGAAAATTAACAGGCTTTGTGATATAGGCTGTACATCCTGCATCTACACAAGCAAGTCTGTCCTCTTCATATGCATTGGCAGTTGTGGCAATAATAGGGATATCAGGATGAATTTCCCGAATTACCCTTGTCACTTCCAAACCGCTCATGCTGGGCAGTTGTATATCCATTAAAACAAGCTCAATATCAGAATTACTTTTGAATTTCGCTATAGCTTCCGGACCATCAGTTGCATGCACAAGAATAAGATTTTTAGGCAGCAGGTGTGCTTCAATTAGCTTGTAAGAAATTGCATTATCCTCAACAACCAGTAATTTTTGTCCCCCAAATTGAATCATTCCCAAAAAAATTTAATCTGCAATTCTCACTTTAACTCTTATCCCATTAAAACTCCAACAATTGTGGCAGAAAGAAGCGATGCCAGGGTTCCCGCCATCAAAGCTCTCAATCCAAGCCGGGAAAGCAAAATTCTTTTCCCCGGAGCAAGTGCACCAATTCCCCCTATTTGAATTCCAATAGAAGCAAAGTTTGCAAATCCACACAACATATAAACCGACATAATTATTGACTTCGGATCAGAGAATAAGCCTGATGCTTTCATCTCCGACAAACTCACATAAGCAATGAATTCAGTCATGATCAATTTCTGCCCCAGCAACGTACCCACAAGCGTAATATCTTCTACCGGGATGCCAATTAACCACATTAGCGGGGATAAACCATAGCCAAGTATAAATTCAAGACTTAATTCATTGTATCTGCCATTGGTAATATTTGCTACCAGATTATTGAGAGTGGTCCAATCACCAACCTTAACAAATACAAAATTTACCAATGCAATAAATGAAATGAAAACAAGAAGCATGGCTGCTACATTCACAGCAAGTTTCAGTCCCTGAGTAGTTCCATTAGAAATTGCATCCAGTATATTTTTCCCTATATCGGTTTGTGATATCTCAACTTCCTTGTTAACCTCCTTGGTTTGTGGCACCAGTATCTTTGAGATAACAATTACACCCGGAGCTGCCATTACTGATGCTGTTAGCAGATGTTTTGCAAAAATTAGTTGTTGCACAGGATCATCGCCACCCAGGAATCCGATATAGGCTGCCAGTACACCTCCGGCAAGTGTAGCCATGCCTCCCGACATCACCAGCATTATTTCCGAGTCGTTCATCTTCTCCAGGTAAGCTTTTATCATCAGAGGAGATTCTGTCTGACCCAGAAAAATATTTCCTGCTACAGATAAACTTTCAGCACCGGACAATCCTAATGCTCTTGACATAGCATAACCAAGACCTTTTACAACCACTTGAATTATACCAAAGTAAAAAAGTACACTGGTGATTGCTGAAAAGAAAATAATTGTTGGCAAAATCGTAACGGCAAAATTCTGCATCGCACCCTGCACTTCACCCTTATCTCCACTACCAAACAGAAAATTCACTCCTGCTCCGGTAAACTCAAGTACCTTTACAAATAGTTTACCGACAATTTCAAAGACAACCTGAATAGCAGGTACATATAAAATTCCCACCGCCAGAATCAGCTGTATTCCAAGGCCTATACCAACTATCTTCCAGGAGATTGACCGACGATCAGTACTGAATGCCCAGGCGATAGCGATGAGAATAAACATTCCCAACAGACCCCTTAGTATCCTGACCAAATTAAAATTAAATGAAGCTTTTTCGGGAATAATATTTGATAAAGTTTCTGTCTCAACTTCAATCCCTGCTTCTGCTTCTGAGACTTCTGCACTATTTAATATTTGTTCCTGTGAATTCTCCAGTGAATCTTCCTGCGCAAGACATGGTGTCAGGGAAAAGCTGATAAAGAACAATCCTGATATCAGGATCAAATACTTAAAATATTTTTTCATGTGTGTCAATTGATTTTTTTAGTACATGGCCCATCCATCTATAGCAATCTCCATTTGTACCAATGTTTTCGTCAGGGATGTTTCAAATAGTAAGTTTCTCATTTTTCCCGACGTTTGATCTCATCCCGGATCTGTGATGCTTTTTCGTAATCTTCATTGCCAATTGCTTCGGCAAGCATTTTTTTTAGTTCTTCAAGTGATTGATTTAAAATTGACTCTGAACTTTTCTCCTTACTGACTCTCAGCAACTCCTCACCCGGATCCAGCTCCTCATCTTTTTGAAATTCCTCATCAGAAGACTCCTTATCGAAATCAAGAATAATACCTGCTTTTTCAATAATCTCCTCTGTTGTATAAATTGGGCATTTAAATCTCAGTGCTAATGCAATCGCATCTGATGTTCGCGCATCCAGGGTAATCTGCTTGTCACCGTTATCAAAAAGCACATTCGCAAAGAAAACTCCTTCCTCCAATTTATGAATATTTACTTCTACGATATGAATCGCATAGGCATCAGAAAAATTCTTAAAAAGATCATGGGTAAGTGGACGGGGAGGTTGTAATCCTTCAAGCTCAATAGCAATTGCCTGCGCCTCAAATCCGCCAACAATTATAGGAATTCTGCGTGTCCCTTCCTCTTCCGACAGTACGAGTGCATAAGCACCCGATTGCGTCTGGCTATAGGAAATCCCCAGTACATTTAATTTTATTTTACCCATGACACGAACAAGTCCCTTAATTCACAATTAGCTACTCCAAGCCTGAAATCCACTATTGATCTCCGGATACTCAGCAAATTTAGAATTTTTAATAAGAATCATATTATTTATACAACACATTTTAACCTTCAGAGTGATCCATTTTCACAACATCACATTAATTAAGCATTTAGCTCAATATTTTTTGGTATTTAGTTGTCTTATCTTACAAACTTTTCTATCTTTGCGAACCGAATTCGGAAATTATTGAAAACTAAGATATAATGTACGCAATTGTTGACATCGCAGGACAACAGATCAAGGTCACAAAAGATCAGAAGCTGTTTGTTCACAGATTAGAAGGAGAAGCTGGTTCAAAATTATCATTTGACAAGGTGCTTCTCATTGATAATGATTCAAAGGTTACTGTTGGAAGTCCTTCCATTTCAGGAGCTGCTGTATCGGCTACAGTTATTGAACACTTAAAAGGTGATAAAGTACTTGTCTTCAAGAAGAAAAGAAGAAAAGGCTATCAGAAACTCAATGGTCACAGACAATATTTAACCAGAATTCAGATTACTGAGATCCTGGAAAAAGGAGCCAAAGCTCCGGTAGTTAAAAAAGAGGCTGTGAAAAAGACCTCCTCCGCTAAAGCTTCGGAGTCCAAGCCTGCTGCTGCGAAAGCTAAACCTGCTGCAAGTGCTGCTAAGAAACCAGCTGCTGCGAAAGCGAAACCTGCTACAGCTGCTGCTAAGGCAAAACCTGCTACTAAAGCTAAGCCTGCTGCAACTGCTGCTAAAAAGCCAGCCACCGCTAAAGCTTCAAAGGCCAAGCCTGCTGCTAAAAAAACAGATGATAAGTAAGCAGTAGAAAAAGAATAATTTAGAGATAATACTTAAAACGTAAGTTATGGCACATAAAAAAGGGGCCGGTAGTTCAAGAAACGGACGTGAATCAGAAAGCAAAAGATTAGGCGTTAAAATATACGGTGGTCAGGTTGTAAAAGCCGGAAACATTATTGTACGTCAAAGAGGTACAGTACATAAGCCGGGTTTGAATGTTGGTTTGGGTAAAGATCATACACTTTTTGCTTTGATCGACGGGAAAGTGAAATTTCAGAAGAAGAAAGACAATAAGTCTTTTGTCTCTGTAGAACCACTGGAAAACTAGAAGGAATAAATTCCTGCTTATATTTCAAAATATAACCTGTAATCAGCTACCTTTATAGCAGATTACAGGTTTTTCTATTAAAAACATATTATGCTTACCATCCCTTTTCTCCGAGACAACCGTGAGTTGATTATTCAGCGATTGAAAATTAAAAATTTTGATGCAAGCTCTATTGTACAAAATATTCTGGACCATGACGATCGAAGACGAGATAGTCAGTCAAAAACCAATGACCTGCAGTCTGAAATGAATCAGATCAGCAAAGAGATAGGTGAATTATTCAGAAATGGGGAGCACGAAAAGGGAAACCAACTGAAAAATAAAACAGCTGAACTTAAGGAATCCATTAAAGATTTATCTGCAGAGATGCAGAATGCTGCTGATAAGCTACAGGAATTACTGGTTCAGCTCCCAAATATTCCCCACGAATCTGTTCCTCCGGGAAAATCTGAACAGGATAACATCACTATTCGTGAAGGTGGGGACAAACCAAAGTTGTCAGATGGAGCTCTCCCCCATTGGGATTTAGGAACAAAATATGATGTTATTGATTTTGACCTGGGTGTTAAGCTTACTGGTGCAGGGTTTCCGGTTTTTAAAGGTCAGGGTGCCAGGTTCCAGCGCGCCCTTATATCCTATTTTCTGGATAAAAATACAGATGCAGGATACCATGAGATTCTGCCACCTTTGATGGTGAATGCTGACTCAGGATTTGGAACAGGACAGTTGCCCGATAAAGAAGGACAGATGTATCATGTGCAAACTGATGATCTCTACCTGATTCCCACGGCAGAAGTCCCTGTTACAAATATTTACAGGGATGTAATTGTAAGTGAGAAGGACTTACCAATCATGAATACAGCATTTACACCTTGTTTCAGACGTGAAGCCGGTTCATACGGGAAAGATGTGCGGGGACTGAACCGTGTGCATCAATTCGATAAAGTTGAAATTGTACAAATACAGAAGCCTGAAGATTCTTATAAGACGCTGGATCAGATGGTTGCACATGTAGAATCGATATTGGTAGAACTTAAATTACCATACAGAATCCTTCGCTTATGTGGAGGAGACCTTAGTTTTACCTCTGCCCTGACCTTTGATTTTGAAGTTTATGCAGCTGCACAAGATAGATGGCTTGAAGTAAGTTCAGTATCTAATTTCGAATCTTATCAGGCCAATCGACTGAAACTCAGATATAAAAAAGAGGGCGAGAAAAAACCACAACTGGCACATACATTAAATGGAAGTGCACTGGCACTACCCAGAATAGTAGCTGCAATAATGGAAAATTATCAAACGGATGAGGGAATTGTTGTTCCTGAAGTATTGAGAAAATACACTGGATTTGATATTATAAAATAATTTGATCTCTCCGGGGTCAGGAGTATTTGGTGTCATGAAACCCACAATCGATGGTCAAAGACTAAACTATAAAACATGCTTAAAGGAAACAAACAAGGCACCGCATATATACTTGCCATAGCAGCAGTATTATTCTGGTCGACTGTTCCCACAGCATTTAAACTTGGCTTGCAATACCAGGACAATTACCAGCTCTTATCAGGAGCAGCAATTGTTTCTCTCCTTTTTCTTGGCGGAACCCTGATTGTCCAGCGCAAGACAAAATTATTATTTCGTATCACGGGAAAAGATCTCTTAAGAGCATCCCTTCTTGCACTTCTGAACCCATTCTCCTATTACCTGATCCTGTTTAAGGCATACTCAATACTCCCGGGACAGGTTGCTCAGCCACTAAACATGATCTGGCCCATTATCCTGGTATTGATTTCTATACCAATCCTTAAACAGAAAATCGGACTCCTCAGTATTCTATCCCTTGTAATTAGTTTCTCTGGCGTGTTGGTTATTTCATTTCAGGGAGGAAGAGTTTTCGAAAGTGAAAGTAATATAACAGGAATTTTACTTGCCTTGTTTACATCCGTTCTTTGGGCCTTCTACTGGATATTCAACATGAAAAACAGGCTTGATGAAGTTGTTGGCTTATTTCTGATCTTCCTCTTTGCCTCAATTTATCTTCTGATTGGCGGATTATTCAGAGAGCCCTCTCTTCCCATCGGGAAAGAGGCATGGGTAGCTGCTGCATATGTTGGTATATTTGAAATGGGATTGGCATTTATCTTCTGGCTAAAAGCATTACAGCTCTCTTCAACAACTGCAAAAATCAGTAATCTGGTCTTTATTGCTCCCTTTTTGAACCTGGTATTTGTACATTTGTTCCTGAATGAGCAGATATTCGTCTCCACTGTATTTGGAATTGTACTGGTAGTCAGCGGGATCCTGATACAGAATGTAATAAAACAGAAGGATGGATAACAAAGAAAGAATTATTCTAGGGATTGACCCGGGTACAAACATCATGGGTTATGGTGTTATAGGCACTTCAGGTAAAAATCCGACTTTCAACGATATGGGGGTGTTGGATATTCGCAAGGTAAGCGACCAATATCTTAAATTAAAGAGGATTTTTGATACTACGCTTGAGTTGATCGACAAGTATAATCCTGATGAACTGGCCATTGAAGCACCCTTCTATGGAAAAAATGTTCAATCGATGCTAAAACTTGGAAGGGCGCAGGGAATGGCAATTGCCGCTGCACTGACCAGAGATATACCCATATTTGAATATGCTCCGAGAAAAATAAAGGTGGCTGTTACAGGTGTTGGACAAGCATCGAAAGAGCAGGTTTCCGGC
>JAUUZQ010000001.1 GCA_030589895.1 Bacteroidales bacterium | reverse complement strand
GTTAGGGCTTGGGAGAAAGACAGAAATAATATGAAGGCCAAGATAAATTGGCAATTTAAAACCGATGATGCTCGTATAAAGCTTAAAAGACTTTATCCGACAATATCATTTTGACATGACACTAGTGCATCGTTTGGAGGTTGTTCCCCAATGAGTTTTAGAGCCGTTTCATTGAGGGGAATGTGGTTTATTACTCCTGTCTTTGCTTGTCGCTTATGGATAGCAAATGATTTCCCATTCCCATTAAAGTTGGTCTCTTTAATTTGGCTCCATTTCAGTGTAGCGATATCCCCGTACCTCAACCCAGTAAAACATGAAAATAGAAAGGCACGTTTTACAAAATCATAATGAAAGGGAGTATCATTAATCCTCTTAATCTCATCAATAGTTAAATACTCCCTACTTGACTGTGGTACTTTAATTGGATCAACAAAGGATGCAGGATTTTGTAGTAGGATTTTATCTTTGACACTTTCAGTTAGTGAGCATTTTACTTTAGCAAAGTAGGTTGAACTAGATTGGATGGATACTTTGGTTTGCATATACTCAATAAAGTCCTCCAACCATTCCCTGTCAACCTCACTAAAGGGTACGTTATCCCCACACCATTTGAGCAAATGTTTGTATGTGTTATCCCAAGCTATCCTTGAATTCCCCTCTCTCTTATTCATTTGCTTTTTGAAATACTCAATAAAGTTTTGGTTTAGCTTTTCCTTTGTGGGGAACCCATGGGCCTCGTTAGCCAACTCAATCATCCTCTTTGCTTTGATGTTCTCTGCCAGCTTTAACTTTTCATTCTTATAAGATGCCTCATCTTGTGGTTCAAGGTAGATGCCTAGGAATTCTCTTTTGCGTTTTCCTTTGCGGAAATAGATATCCAAATAGAGGCTATACCTGGGTTTTGATGGATTTTTGGAACGTAGCTTGCGTTTGCGAAGATGGACTTTCATTGGCTTTTGTTTAGCCAATTTAAGGGACAACAGGGACATTCCAAAGGAAAGGGCTGAAAATTTACATTCAAATTATTTCACTATATTGCTTTGATAATCATGATTTATAAACCATAATCAATCCTTATGGCAAAAGAAAAAATAGAAGATGTGAGTACGGAAAAACTCTTGAAAAGAAAGAAATTATTCATCATCTGTTTCGGCGTCTATATTGGTATTTTTCTTGTCATATCAGCCTTGATACTTTATGATTTGATTAAAGACGGTCAGATTGAAAAAAGTACTTTATCTGGCGCTATACCAATTTTTGCAACCATGTGGATACCAATATTATTTTTAAGGGAAACAAATAAGGAGTTAAAAAGGAGAGGGGAAAAGTAAAGGGACAATCCAGGGACAAAAAAAGCCCCAACAGATCGTTGAGGCCTCACTTTTTAATTTTTCCTTTATACTTTTTTTTACACCACCGAAACCCACAAGCCCTCATCATTCTTCTCCACCTTCGCAAGATTATGCTTACGAAGTCCTTTGATTGCCAGGTCCCACTTCTTGTTACTCAGCCCGGTCTGCCCTTTCAGTTCGTTCAAGTCGATGGGTGAGTTTTCTTTCAGGAGATTCATAACCAGCTTCTCATCCTCGGTCAGTTCAGGGCCTCTTTTCTCAGGTTTCATCTGCGGGAAAAACAACACATCCTGAATACTCGAACTGTTGGTCATCAGCATGGCAAGTCTATCCATTCCCATTCCCATTCCCGATGTGGGAGGCATACCATATTCCAATGCCCGTACGAAATCCATATCGATGAACATCGCTTCGTCATCTCCCTTTTCAGAAAGCTTCATCTGCTCCTTGAAACGCTCGTACTGATCGATGGGATCGTTCAGCTCTGAATAGGCATTGCAGAGCTCTTTCCCGTTTACCATTAACTCAAACCTTTCAGTGAGCTCAGGATTGTCGCGGTGTTTTTTGCAAAGGGGCGACATCTCCACAGGGTAGTCGGTGATAAAGGTGGGCTGAATAAAATGCATCTCACATTTTTCTCCAAAGATCTCGTCAATGATTTTTCCCTTGCCCATCGATTCGTCTATTTCAATACTCAGATTTTCAGCTATATGACGAAGATCTCCCTCATTCATGCTTGCAACATCAAAACCTGTGAATTCCTCAATGGCATCAATCATCGTAATGCGCCTGAACGGACGTTTGAAATCAATCTCCTGGTCACCAACTTGTACTTTCGTAGTGCCGTGCAGATCAAGTGCCACCTTCTCGATCATCTCCTCCGTGAAATCCATCATCCAGTTGTAATCCTTATACGCTACGTAGATCTCCATTACCGTAAATTCCGGGTTGTGCGTGCGATCCATTCCCTCATTTCTGAAATCTTTGGAAAACTCATATACACCATCGTATCCTCCTACGATAAGCCGTTTGAGATAAAGCTCATCGGCAATCCGCAGATAGAGCGACATATCCAGCGTGTTGTGGTGTGTGATAAACGGACGGGCAGCTGCGCCTCCGGGTATGGGTTGAAGTACAGGGGTTTCCACTTCCAGGTAGCCCTTGCTGTTGAATAGCTCACGTAAAGAGCTGTATATTTGTGTTCTCTTTCGAAATACTTCGCGAACTTCAGGATTGATAGCCAGGTCGACATAGCGCTGACGATACCTGAAATCAGGGTCTGTTACTTCATTGTATATCTTACCATCCTTCTCTTTTACAATGGGAAGTGGTCGAATCGATTTGCTAAGGATGGTCAGCTCCTGCACATGAACAGAAATCTCGCCCATTTGCGTACGAAAGGCGAATCCTTTGACACCAATAAAATCGCCAATATCAAGCAGTTTCTTGAAGATTGTGTTGTACATTGTTTTGTCTTCCCCTTCACAGATATCATCACGTCTGAGGTAAATCTGAATCCTTCCCGACTCATCCTGGATCTCCGCGAAGGAAGCACTTCCCATGATTCTTCGACTCATAATTCTCCCGGCAAGTGTAATATCCTTTAGCGAAGCTTCCTCTTTCTCAAATTTTTCCTTCACCTGTTCACTCTTATGGCTGACCTTGAATTCGGCAGCAGGGTAGGGGTTATAACCTAGTTTTCGGATCTCTTCGAGGGAGTTTCTTCTTATCTGTTCTTGCTCGCTTAGTTCTATATTGCTCATTGATTTTTCCAATTAAAATAACCTTGCAAAGATAGATGAATAAAGGCGAAAGGTAAAAGGCGAAAGACGAAAGTTATTAAAAAGTATAGCTTAAGATCGATATTTTAAGATCTCATCACATTAAGAGGTAGGGTTATTGTACAAAGAAAAACCGGGGCATCATAGAGAATTACATTAAGCTCAGAAAGAGAAGTTAATTAATAATTACCACTCATAAATGGGATAAATGGTGTGATTGATTGTGCAGTAAAATATATATTCAATATCGCTGATATTCCTTAACAATAATGCTAATTTTGTCTATCGCTAGCGAAAGGGAAAAATGGAGAAAAATTGGGTCATAAAATCACAAGGAGCCGAGGCTGAAACAATAGCTTTAAGCCGGTCGCTGGCGGTTGCCTTACCCCTGGCCAGTCTTTTGGTGCAGCGTGGTATCAGAACCTTTGATGAGGCCAAAGCATTTTTCCGTCCTGACCTGAACGACCTGCATGATCCCTTCCTGATGAAAGATATGGATCTGGCAGTAGAAAGGATCAGTTCTGCCCTCAAGAATAATGAGAAGGTGTTGGTATATGGCGATTATGATGTGGATGGAACAACAGCAGTATCATTGGTTTATTCATTTCTGAAGGATCATTTTTCCGGTATTGATTACTATATTCCTAACAGGTATTCAGAGGGGTATGGGGTATCGAAAGGGGGAATTGATTTTGCCGTTGAAAATGGTTTTAGCCTGATCATTGCTCTCGACTGCGGAATAAAGGCTAACGAGAAAGTTGAATATGCAAAATCACGGGGTGTGGATTTTATTATTTGTGATCATCATACACCCGGAGATATGATTCCTGATGCGTGTGCAGTACTTGACCCGAAACGTGCAGATTGTGAATATCCATACAAGGAATTATCTGGTTGTGGTGTTGGATTCAAACTGATCCAGGCCATGGCTCAGAAACTAAAACTCGATTTTGAAAAAGTCAGCCCTTTTCTTGATCTGGTAGTATTGAGTATTGCATCAGACATTGTACCTGTCACAGGAGAGAACAGGATATTGGCACATCACGGTTTGATCCACTTGAATAATGCGCCGCGCATTGGTCTGAAGGCTATAATAAATATTTCAGGGATTAGCAAGAAAGAGATTGGCATAGAAGATATTGTTTATAAAATTGGTCCGCGTATAAATGCAGCAGGCCGCATGGAATCTGGAAAGATGGCTGTTGATTTGCTTACCAGCACGGATGAGGAGCAAGCGCTTGAGAGCAGTAGAAATATCAATGTTATTAATACAGAACGTCGGGATATTGATACAACCATTACGCGACAAGCCATTGAAATGATTCAGACAGATAAGTCGCAACAAGATCTTAAAGCAACTATTCTTTATAATCCCGAATGGCATAAGGGTGTGATTGGGATCGTTGCATCCCGCTTGCTGGAAGCATATTATCGTCCTACAATTATCCTGACAAAATCCAATGGGATGGCCACCGGGTCAGCGAGATCTGTAAATGGGTTTGACCTTTATAAAGCCATTGATGCATGTAGTGATTTGCTGGAGAATTTCGGGGGACATAAATATGCAGCGGGATTAACCATGAAGGTGAGTAATATCAAAGCATTTACAGAGCGGTTTCATGAGTATGTTGAAGAGAATATCGACCCTGATCAATTGGTTCCGGTGGTGGAAATTGATACGGAGATTCAACTTGATGATATAGATGATAAATTCGTGAGGGTGCTGAAACAGTTTTCACCATTCGGACCTGAAAATATGGCTCCTGTTTTTCTAACAGAAAATGTTGGAGATAACGGATATGGGAAAAAAGTTGGAGGGGGAGGAGAGCATCTGAAACTGAACCTGGTTCAGGAGATAAATCCATACAAGGTATTCCCGGCTATCGCATTTCAGCAAGGGAAAAAATTTGGTAAAATAAGCGGTGGAAAGGGATTCGATATCTGCTATTCTGTTGATGAGAATGAATTCAAGGGACATGTCACTACTCAACTGAATATCAAGGATATTAAATTCGATTAAAACGAAAGCTGAAGCTGAAATTCAGTTTCCAGCTGCTGGTCTCCATTCCTGACATCATTTCCTGAACCTGTCTTCCATTTATTCGCATAATGCATATAACCAAGTCTGAATCTGAGTGTCACCCATCTGGATAATTTCGAGCTTAGAACCAAACTATTCCTTATGCCTTTTCCATAATAGGAAGGAAAGAGAAAACTATACCTTACACCGGGTTCATAGCAGTATATCCGATTATCCCACGAATCAATATCAAATAGTAAAATTCTGTATGTAAGCGATAGCCATTCATTGTGCTTCACTTGAATTTGCTGGTATATCAGGAAGCCAAATTTATATGGATCTGTAATCGCCCACTCCATTCTGCCAGTTATTTTAAGCGATTCTGAAATTGGATATGAGTAATGAAAGCGCCATTGCTCTTTGGTTTTTATTGCTGGAATTTCTACACCAGGATGGTTTGATGCATCATCGACATACCATTGTCTGAATGTATATCTGACAGTTACATCCGGGCCATTCTGAAAAGAGTAGTTTAGCTCTGCTTTGCTGCGAACTTTGAACCCTGATGTTGTGAGATAGTATGATTCAGAAAGCATATAGCAGAGGTCATTATCCAGATGGATTTTTGCCCTGTCGAAAGGGGAGATCAAAACCCCAAGGTTTAGTCCTGTTTCATTTTCAATGTTTGATCCGGAAGCATATGAATTGGGAATCTGACCGGTGTAGTCCGGATGATAATATCGAAAAGACCCATAGCTGTCCAGCGCAGGATTCAATTTGAAATTCCACCCGATTAGCAATGCAGGGGAAAGGGTTTTGTTAAGAGCATACTCTGCAAATACTTCAAATTTTTCTCCATATCCGATGGCGTATGCCGACAGGTTTCCGGAATTGCTTGTAGCATTTGCTAAAAAGGGAATGGAATCCAGTAGTGCATCACCGGACAGCATTGTAGATGCTGATCCTGAAATTCCATAGTTAAAATGCTTATGGTCTCTATTCAACGAAAATCCTGAACTATGTTGCTTCGCTAAATCTCTGCCTTTTTGTTCACTTGCTGTTAAGTGTAAGCCCGTCTCCCTTTTTGCATCCAATAGATTGTATATTTGTGTTGAGTCATTTATTCCAAAAAGTGAGATATCTTCCGTTTTGAGCGAATAATAAACAGTAATGCTCCATTTCTTTATCGTAAACTCTGCTATAGCTCCACGGTAATAGCTGTATTCAGCAGTTGAAGCAAATGCTTTTGAAAAGTTAGTGCGAAATCCATTTAGCTGCACTCCATCTCCGCTACTGCTGAATCCCAATCCGTGAACCAGGCCAATACCTGTATGGAGTCTGAAGTTTCCAATGGTGATGTTCTTAAGGAAGGTACCCGGAGAATATCGTATATATCCGATTAGATGTTCCGGTTTCCATTGATTGAAGGCCAGTTCGCCGGCATCTTTTTCAAACGCACATCCAAACATGATCTTCTCTCCCAAATTATACTTAAACCGACTGCTTATCTTGAATGGAGAGCCAGGATATATCGCCTGGGTGGAATCTGATGAATGATATGCATCAGAAGTCGGATATTTTCTGTAAATATTGGATAGGATCATCCCTTTTCCAGCTCTGTTATTTGTTAATTCAGTATTCGAAAATGTAAGCAATGGAACTATCTTTTTAAGCTTATCTTTTTGAAATCCTGGTATGCTGGCCATCTCATAAATAGTAAAGAAATTCCCCATATCTGTTCGATATCTGATTATTCCATATACCTGGTAGGGGGAGAAAAGACCACAATCGAGAAGTTGCTGTTCTGAACTTGTGTTGAGGTTGATTGGATTTTGAACTAGATCATGGATAGTCTCCTGAATGAACAATGTTCCCTGTTCATTATCATTTTCTACCAATAGTGATGTTAAGTTTTCCAGCAAAGCATCTTCTTGTGCAGAGATATTGATAGCTACTTGCGAGAGGAGTAGTATGAGCAGCAGTTTTTTCATATCCCCGGTTTGTATGTTATTTTCAATGCCGGTGTAATCCCAAGTTGCATTGAGTAGGAGAATGCGATATCAAGCATAATGGGGGAATATGAGATAGCGCTTCCAAATGACAGGGTTACAGGGTTTGAGTGATAGCCTGCCCGTAGCAGAATTTCCTGTGTACATTGGTAATTGCCTGCAATATGAATTTGGAGATCGCTTTCTGTATTGTAGCTCACTTCACTGATTATTGTGGTCGACTTATAGATTTCATGCTGTATTCCAAATGTTAGCCGGACTGGAAAGTTTGCACCATATTCATGGTAGTTGTTAATCGTTACCGGGTTGATAATATGTGCTGCAATGAGGGTTTGATCTCCTGTCCTGATTGCAATTCCACCTGACAGGCCTACCGATCTGAGATAGCTCCACTCATGCTGAGTTATGGTATTGTAATATCTGAAACCTATGCCTGCATAGACAATTTCTGATAGCTTCAGTCCGTAAGCCAGTGTAGAGTTGATCTGCTGATATCCTGGAATTCCATAGTGTTGAAATCCGAGTTGCATACTTCCCGGGAAAAGTGGAAATCGGGCATTTATGCCGGTAACTCCCAGCTCCTTTATTATAAATGGACGGGCATGTGCCAGGTGAATCAGGGATGAATTTGAAAACCCAAGCATCGCTTCATTATAAAATCCGGCTCCTGCATCAGTAAGTGTGGTGTAGCAGCCTGCAAGTGCAATACTTGTTGCATCCGTGTTATACATTTGGGCATAACACCCTGGAAATAGAGACAAAAAAAAGACCGGGATGATTCCCAGTCTTCTGATTGTCCATTGTGTGAATGGACTTTTCATATTGTTAATGTGTTAATGCAACAATGCAACAATGATTTAATAGGATGATGAAATGCCTGAAAGATTCTTCAATCCACTCCTATAAAACTCTATATACGTTATAATGGTAAAAAACTCTGCGCAACTCTGCGTATAAGCGATAGCGACTCTACCTTAACTCTGCGGTTAATCTTTTTTTAATTAGTCTTATACTTAAACTTCACACTCTTCAACTCTTCATTTGCCTTCACGATCTTCATTTCAAGTCCTGCTTTGAACTTCTTCACTTTTTCCAGCACACCTTCATCACCTGTAGCCAGAATCTGTGCAGCCAGTATGCCTGCATTCATTGCCCCATCAATTCCAACAGTTGCAACAGGTATTCCCGGAGGCATTTGCACGATGGATAGCAGTGAATCCCATCCATCCAATGATATAGAAGCCTTAATGGGCACTCCGATAACTGGTATTGGGGTTAGTGCAGCAATTACACCCGGTAGATGTGCTGCTCCACCTGCACCTGCTATAACAACTCTTATACCACGGTCGTATGCACCCCGTGCGAAGTCCATTGCCTGTTGAGGTGTTCTGTGTGCAGATAATGCATTGATTTCAAATGGTATTTCAAATTCGTCGAGGATCTTTGCTGCTTTTTCCATAATTGGTAAATCAGACGTGGATCCCATGATGATGCTTACTCTTGGATTCATAAGGTATAAGGTTGATTGTTAAAATTTTATTAAATATACTCTTCTAATTCTAAGTATTCAAGGCACTTTAAGTTCTTTTTATCTTTAATGTGATGAGAACTTCAAATATCGTTCTAATGAGGAACAAATTTCGAAATTTTTGACAAGAAAACGTGTTTTAGGTGTAAAAATGAGTTCAATTTTTAATAAGAAAGGATGTCGTGGTTTAAATTTACTTTGATTGATAGTGCAGTTTCTAAGTAAGATTAGAACTCAAGGTTTAGTCCAACAAGGTAGGTTCGTGGTTGGGGATAGATTCCACAATCAACACCCCATCCACCTACTTCCGGATCAAGCCCTGAATAATTGGTAATTGTGAAAAGATTCTGGGTAGATATATAGATCCTGAATTTCTGTATATAAATCTTACTGCTTATGGATGGATTGATAGTATATCCCACTTGCATATTCTTTAAGCGCAGATAGGATCCATCTTCAATATAAAAATCTGAAACACGAAGATTAAAATTTCTATTATAGAAATCGATTTGATGAAGCTCTGTATCAGTCAAGCCCTGATCAACAATTACTCCATCTTCATACCGTGGAGCTCTGTAAGAATTCAACATATCTCTCGACCAGTTCGATTGTCCGTATGGATTGTAAAGCCATAGTTTTGTTGCATTGAATATATCATTCCCATATGTACC
Organism: Bacteroidales bacterium; assembly: GCA_030589895.1. GTDB lineage: Bacteria > Bacteroidota > Bacteroidia > Bacteroidales > JAUUZQ01. Next base: position 98,070 of record JAUUZQ010000001.1, on the reverse strand, counting down.
CTGGAAGAATATTGATAAATCGAAATTTTTGATTTGCAGATTGCAATAAAAACCAAAAGTAAATTTCGGAAACGGGTTGCCTATAATTGTTTTATCCCTGTAATCAATGATGCTGTCATTATTTATGTCTGCAAATTTATAATCACCCGGACGTGCATATATTTGTGAATATATCTTATCTCCATTAGCGTTATATGTGAAAGGTTGGTTGCTTACAAGTTGGCCTGGAGGAGCATCTTCTTCCACAAACAATCTTTCAATTTTATATCCGTAGAATGAGCCGGCAGGTTCACCTGGTATGTTAGCGGATATCAGATCGTAATCAGGACTATATAAATATGAAATAGGTAGTTCGCCTATATCCAGGATCTTGTTTTCTGTGTGTGAGATGTTTGCGCCTATGTCCCATCTGACTGTTTGAAAAGAATGTTTGTACCTGATATCACATTCTATCCCGCTATTCAATATTTCCGCAGTTGGAGTATAATTAATCCTGAAAAATCTTCTCTGACTCAATTCAGAAATAAATGTCAGCGGATTATCTGCTGGATATGTTTCACTTTTGTTTAAATGGTTTATGTAGTAGTCTATTGTAAGAAAAACTTTATTGTTGAACAAGCCCAGGTCAAGTCCAAGATCCATTGCACTTTCATTTTCCCAGTAGAAGTGCTCATTAGATTGTCGAAGCATTGCAGAATTTGCAATTCCTGACTCAGAATTAAAAGCAAACAAGTACTCAAGTTCCCTCATCATATTGGCATAATATGAATAATTTAAACCAGGACTGTTACCTGCTTTGCCCCATCCATATCTTAGTTTGCCATATTGAAGAAATTGTACTTCGGAAAAAATTTTTTCCCGTGAAAAGATCCATCCAAGTGAAAAGGATGGAAAGATAGCTGACAATTTTTGTTGTTCATCATTGAAAGGAAATGCAACTTCATCTTTTCTAATACCTAAATTAAAATAGTATTTTGATTTAAAACTATAATCAATGGATCCATAAATTGCATAGTGTCGGAAATCTGATTTGTATCTAAGATTTGGATAATAATCTACCACATAGCCTGCAGAATCATCATTAAAAGTTTGACGGCTTTCAAAATGAGTTTGCTTCATCGGAATCCAGTCACTGCTATTCTGCCCAATATCAAAACCAAGCTTAGTATTTAAGATATGATTTTCAGAAAGGAGTACCGAATAGTTGACTGACTGAAATAGATCATATCTGAGATCATTGATGCTATATTCATTTTTATAAAAATTAAAATCAGGACCCACAAGGAATATCGGCGGGGAATTATTATAGCTGATATTGTTTTGTGAATACAGTTCAAAACCAAAATTCGCGTCATAGCTAAACTTCTTGCTAATCTTATAATTGGCCATAATATTCCCATGGAAAATATAGTTTTTTCTTGAGTTTCCTGTAAGTTCTGTGTCATCTAATGGATTTGGGAGTGATATTTGTCTTGATAAGTTAGGTGTAATAGAATCATCCGGGTGATAAAACGGGAGCATCAGAAGTGATGATAGTACAGGGTTGCTGAAATCGTTCAGGAAACTGCCCTCTTTTAACCCGGTATAGTCCAGAAAAGCAAAAGATAAATTCTCTTCAATTTTAAGTTTTGGGTTGATCGCATGATCACCAGATAAATTAAAGGTATAACGCTTGAAATCTAAATTTTTGATCATTGCAGATTGCCGAAAATATCCTGTGCTGAAGTAAACTCCTGAATGTTGGTTTCTACCTGAAAGAGAAAAATGGATTTCCTCAGTTTTGGCTTTATGAAAGATCTGATCTAACCAATCGGTTTTGTGTAATGTATCTATGTCATCATATAGCCTTGATGTTGGTCTGACCAGTTTAAAAAAATTATTGAACTCACTAGTAGACATCACATCGTAATTCTTCCAGAGTTCCTGTTGCCCTGTATAGTAATTCAGTGATGCTGAAAATCTTTTGTCTGATGCTTGTTTTGAATTTAGCAATACAAGCCCATTTCCCGCAGAACATCCATATAATGAAGTGCTTGATGCATCTTTCAGAATCTTGATAGATTCCAGATCATTTGGAGAGAGAGCATGTAAGGCGGCACGTTGAACAGGTATGCCATTCAGATAATATGCTGGTTCAGAATTAATGAGAGAGCGCAGACCTCGTATTTTTACCTGTAGACTTGCTCCGGGCATACCGGAATTTCTAATTGCATGAATGCCTGATACTGTTCCCTGCAAAGCATTTTCAATTGTGGGAACAGATAGTTTTGCCAGTATTTCTTCAGAAATATTTCCTACTGAAATGTTTAATTTTTCTTCAATTGCTATTGTGTAATACTCAATTACTACCTCAGCAATCTCTTGATTCTTTGAATCGAGTTCGATATATTCAGGTATATTTTCCCCTGATAATATCGATAGTTGTTCATAACCAATACAGGTAAATTTTATTATATCCAAACCGGGAGGTACCTTGATCCTGAAATAACCATCTACATTACTTACTACTCCAACCAGCGGATCAGTACCCGGAATGTAAATGGTGACTCCGGGAAGAGGTTCACGTGTATCAGATTCCACCACTTTACCTCTTATGATTATTTCTTCTGATAATTCCTGTTTTAGCCTGAGTAGAATTTTGTTACCATACTCCACACAATAGATCTCCTTCCCAAACATTTCATCAAGAAACTGCTGGACGGTTTGTTGCTTACATTTTAATTTAATTTGTTTGTCGTGTGGAATATCCTGTCCATAACTGATGAAAAACCCTCCTGAGTTAGCTATCTCTTCCAGAATTGAACCGATTGTCCCATTATTACTTTCAATTTTTACAAGTTTTTGCAATTTTGAGGCTTGTGCAAAAACAGACCCGACACCGGTAAGTATTAAAACAAAGATTAATACAAAACGTTTCATTGATGTTTACTTTGAATGAAGATTGTATCTCCCCGGGCAGTGTATTCTATATCGAATAAAATGACAATTTCATCCAATATCTCAAATAACTGCTGATCTTTGCAGGTTGTGGTTAATCTATTCTTTAGTATAGCGTTGTCATTTACAATAATTTCAACCTGAAAATATATTTCAAGTTCCATAAATACAGAATCCAGAGGCTCATGCTTAAATGATAAGCTATCCGTTTTCCAATACAGGAAGTTGTCAGAATTAAATGATTCGGATTCAAATTGAGCGGAACAATTGTTAAAAGCACCTCTCTGTCCGGGTAGTAGCATAATGCTGTTTTCAACATTCAGAGTCTCAAAAAAGCGTACTTTACCGGAAAGAACACTTACAAATATTACTCCATTGTCTCCCTGTTTGATGTTAAAAGATGTTTCCAGCACTTCCACAGTTGATTTTTCAATATGTACATAAAAAGGGATCTTTTTGAATGGTTTGATTTCAAAAAATGCTTCTCCCAAAAGAGTCACTTCCCTTTTATTGCGATGCAATTTTTCATTAAAAATGAGTTGCGATCCTCTGTTCAGAAAAACTTTACTGCCATCTGATAAATTCACCTCCACATTCTTATCAATAGCACTTATTTGTTTAACAAGCTTTCCTGGAAGTATGGAGCCATAATAAACAGATAATGAGATAGCGATCAATACAGTGATACTTGCAGCTATTTTGAAAATGAGCAAGCTCCTGTTCTTTTTACCTAAGGTTCTGTTTCCCTTGCTCTTATCTTTGCTTACACTATTCTGAAATCTGATCCAGTTCTCCTCTGTATCAATATTCTGCATATCGCTGATGAATCTCTTTTCTTCCTTGAGAAACTGGATCAACTTCTGGTCTGTCTCCTTCTTATTCATTTTTTACTTCTGATCGTGATTATTTGACACATCCCTAATTAATAATATAACAGTTAACTATCGAATAGTACGTAATAAGTAATTTTCCAAAACAGAAAATTAATACAACAAGTGGTAAATACTTTGATAGCTGCTTCTTTAGAATTTTCAAGGCATTGCTAATATGGGTTTCAACAGTTCGCCTGGAGAGGTTTAACTCATTGGCAATTTTCAGATTATTTTTCCCTTTCATTCTGCTCATCTCGAAAACCTTCCTGCAAGCTGGAGTGAGGCTCTCCAATGACTGTAAGTATTTGTGCTCAAGATCAATTAATTCCACCAGCTCCATCGGATCATGAGGATTTGAATGCAGGCCTTTGTGTATTTCGCTATTATGTTTGTTCTTAATTTTTTGATGAGCAAGATTATTCAGACAGCGATAGCGTACAAGGGTATACAAATAATTAGTAGGAAAGTCGCTCTCAGGCATGGTATCTTTCCTTTCATAGAGGTAAACAAACAAATCTTGCACTATATCTTCTGCAAGAGGTTGTATTTTAACGTATTGCATTGCGAATACCGTCAGGGGTCTGAAATATTCCCTGAAAAGAATTTCAATTTTATCCGGCGAAGCCATTTTATCTCTCATTGCATTCTAAAATGAAAGAAATCTTATTTTTATAATATCTAAATTACAATTAAAATCTATCTAAGTCAATGATTTTGATGATAGTATATTACTTTCTTTTGTAAATTTGATAAAAGGCCTATAAAAAAGAGAAGCTTAGTTAGTTCAATTTTTCGATAATATTTAGATAAAATGAGCTGCGTAAATCGATGTAATGTTAAAGTATTTGTATTTCTGTGCAGCATGCTCCTGCCCCTGTTCTGCCATCATACCCTAAGGGCTCAGAAATTTGAATTCTATCGATCCTCCCAAGCCTCATGGGATACAACAAAAGCTCCAATGCCGATTGCAAGGCAGGGGCATGCCTCATTTGTTCATAATGGTAAAATATTTATTATTGGAGGATTTAGCAGGGAGCTAAATGGACATTTCGTTTATTACAATGAACTTGATATTTACGATCCTGAAACTGATTCCTGGGACACAAGCAGAACGACTACCCATATCCAACGTGCGCATTTAAATACTTGCGAGGTGGAGGGAAAAATTTATGTGATGGGTGGAATTGTATTCGATGATAATGAACACATGTATATTTATCTGAGTGTTGACGTATATGATCCCTCGATAGAAACGTGGCAATCAAGGGCAAATTACCCGGGAAAGACCATGGGGCATACATGCCAGATCGATGGGATAATATATGTCATCGGGGGCGTTGATGAAGACTATAATCCGCTTACTAATGCCTACAAATATGATACCAGAAAAGATGTTTGGAGCAGGATCGGAGATTTGCAGATCGCAAGATTTGCTCATGCTGTTTTGTCCCTCGATGGCAAGGTTTATGCCATTGGAGGAATTAATAATAATGCAATGATAAGTTCGGGACTGGGAATTACCAGTGTAGAGATTTATGATCCTGAAACTGATCGATGGAGTGAGGGAACTGAGCTACCCTTTGAATTGTGTGATCTGACAAATCAGTTTGTCTATAATGGAGAAATTTATATTATTGGTGGCCGAAAAAACCTTATTCCTACGATAGCAAAAAAGAGCATGCTGAAATATAATCCGCTAACGGACATGTGGACTGAATTTGGATCACTTCCGAAAGGAAGGACTGCGCATACTATGGAGGTTGTGAACGATAAAATATTCCTTTTTGGAGGTTTTAATACTATTCATGGCAAGGCGGAAGCAAACACATGGGAATATGATCTGAAACCTGCCAGTATCCCAAATCATCCGTCTAAAACCATTAGCATCTTTCCAAATCCATCCAGAGACCAAGTTGCTATTAAAACAAATATGCAAGGTGATTATCAGGTAGCCCTTACCTCACTCAGCGGTAGGCAACTATTTAGCGGTAAGTTTAGTGGATCAGACTACAAAGTGGATCTTTCCGGACTCCCCGAAGGATTTTACTTCATCATTATAAAATCCAACAAAATTTTGGCTACACATAAAGTAATTAAGCGATAGCAATCAATCTGCCCTGATTCCATATTTTTTTTATCTCCACTTTTATTCGGATTTACAGACTGAAAGCAGACTTCATCAGTATATCAGAAGAATCCTAAACGGGATTACCTACGTGTATTATCCTCCTTACCTGTCTTTAATAAATGAGGCCTTCATTGGAAACAGGTCTTAGATTTCAATTATCAATTAGTAAAAAAGGAACAAACAATACTTGCATATGATTACAATACACTAATAAAAACTACAACTATGAAAAAATTTGCCATGATTCTTTCAATTTTACTGATGGCTCAGTTCATCAGCGCACAAATCATCCATGTGCCGGGTGATCAAACTACTATACAGGCAGCGATCGATGTGGCAGTTGATGGTGATACAATATTGGTAGCAGAGGGGATTTATTATGAGAACATCAATTTTAATGGAAAAGCCATTACTGTGGCTAGTAAATTTATTCTTGATGAGGATGAAGCACATATTGCCCAAACGATTATAGATGGGAGCAAGGCAGTTGATCCGGATAAAGCATCGGTAGTCACTTTCAGTAATGATACTGATACGACTTCAATATTAAAAGGTTTTACTGTTACCGGAGGAGCAGGATCTGTTGTGGTATTTCCTGGTTTAGGAACATTGAAAGTCGGTGGAGGCATTAATCTTGGTAATACTGGAGGAAAAATTGTGAGTAATATTGTAACTAACAATCAAGTTTATGCTACTAATATGATGGTTTTAGGAGGAGGTATAAGTAGTATGAATTCTAATAACAATCCTGTTGTAATTCGAAATAATCTTGTTCAAATGAATGAAATTAAATCAAATACATATGCTCAGGGTGGAGGAATTAATGCTGGTACAGAATTTGGATTCACTCTTATTGAGCAAAATCACGTGACTAAAAATAGATCAACATGTACAGGGACATGGAAGGCAAATGCAGGTGGAATTATGTTGGCTAGCGCTCATCCTTGGGATGCGACCTTAATTGTACGCGATAATTCGATTTATGAAAATGAAATCAATTGTGAGGCTAGCCAGGGAGGAGGGATATTCTTAACATTTATCACCTTGGGATCGGGATATGATGGAGGAAAAGCAGGGATTAGAATTTATAATAATTTGATCGCGAATAACTATTCACAAGACAGGGGTGGAGGCCTGGCTATTTGGGACCAGGTAAATGGATCCTATGATATTGAGCACCCCAATCCCCTGATTTATAACAATTCCATTGTTGGGAATACTGCTAATGAGGGAGCCGGGATTTTTAATTTTGAGATGAATGCCTTGCTATTCAATAATATCATATGGAACAATTCCATTTCTGGAAAGGCAAGGGAAATTAGCATGGAAGACATTAATTACAATGTGTGGTATCCTAATCGCGGCAAATTCCAATCCTATTTTAATAATATCAAAGGAGCTTATCCTGGTGTGGGAAATATTGAGCAAGATCCTCTCATAGATCAGCAGGCGTTTACATTAGATGAAAACAGTCCGTCTATCGGTCGGGGAATTGATTCTGTTATGGTAGCTGGTCAAGTTTACTATGCTCCGGAGTTTGATTATGAAGGTACCAATCGCTTGATGGCCTCCACCGATCAGGAGCTCGATCAGGGCGCTATTGAATCACTCTACAACAGGCAGATCACAGAGTACGATTCAGACCAGGTAATCAATGTGCCTGATGAAGAAGAAACTATTCAGGCAGCAATCGATGTGGCAGTTGATGGTGATACCGTACTTGTGAAGGAAGGAGTATATTATGAAAATATCAATTATAGAGGGAAAGCAATCACAGTAGCCAGCAAGTTCATGATGGATGAGGATGATACGCATATTTCTCAAACTGTGATTGATGGGAGTATGCCGATAGATCCTGATACAACTTCGGTAGTAATATTGAATTCGGGTGAGGACTCAACTTCTGTATTGAATGGCTTTACAATAACAGGAGGAGAGGGAAGTTTGTTTTATACCGAAGAAATGGATAGTCATTCAATTACAGGAGGAGGAGTCTTAATCGACTATTCAGGAGGAAAGATCATAAATAATACTATTACCGAAAATAGTTTGCATTCAGAAGATTATGTTGTATTTGGTGCTGGCGTAAGAGTAATGGTGGGAGATGAATTGAATGTGGTATTCAGGAATAACCGGATTTGCAATAATGTTGCAAGTTCATATGATTATGTTCAAGGTGCAGGATTGGGGCTAGCAAATACTCGTGGGTATCTATTATGTGAAGATAATGAAATAGCCAACAACATATCCACTGAATTAGGGAGTGGAGTATCAATTGGAGGAGGGATTTGCATGTTGACTAAATCACCATTTGATGCAATTATTATTATAAGAAATAATCGGATTATTGAAAATGAGATATTTGGATCATATGCTGTTGGAGCAGGAATATATTCCTACATATTTGTTGAGGGAACGGCCTTCAGGGATGAAGTTTCAAACTATGAAATCTATAATAATATTATTGCAGACAATATTTCACAGCATTACGGTGGAGGTATTGCTTTCTGGGGAGATAATAGCCATGTCTTTACCAATGCTGTTAACCCGGTTCCAATAATTTATAATAACACAATTACTGGCAATAAAGCTGAGTATGGAGGAGGCATGTTCAACCATAATATAAAACCCTTGCTCTTTAATAATATTTTTTGGAATGAGTCCACGCTTGCTAAGGGGGAGGAATTATATAACGGAACATATTCATCAGGAAATGAAGGAACGTTCCTTACTTATTATAATTGCATTCAAGACGGGAGTGATAGTCGCTATGATTTCTCCGGTGATCCGAATTTCATGCCGGGTACTTATGAATTTTATCAATCAAGCCTTTGCATCGACCGTGGTGCTGAGTCGATAGAGGTGGAAGGCGAGACCTATTATGCTCCTCCATTGGATATGTATGGAAACCCAAGACCTTATGAGGGCAATGATAATAATCTTGTTGACCTGGGCGCTATTGAATCGGAATTTGTGTTGTTGGATTATTTTGAAATGACAGCAGAAATGGATCCCGGAAATTCTCACTGTGGTGCTTCAGTGAAGCTTGTTGTTGAGGGAGGAATTCCACCATATAGGTTTTATATGGATGGTGTTGAGTACAACAGCAATGTTTTTGAAGGACTGTGTGAAGGTACTATTGAATTTGAAATTGTGGATACTACCGGGATTGCTGTTAATGAAATAGTGGTGATTTCGCCAAGTGGTATTCTTCCATACGAGGACCCGGATTTGAATTCATTATACATCTACCCTAATCCTGCAAACCAGATGACAACCATACGATTCAATATGGATGATACCAACTTGGTTCGATTAAGCATTTTCAATCTTCTTGGACAGGAGCAATTAGTATTACTCAGCGAAGAGCGTCAACCCGGCGAACATGAAGTGCAGTTTGATGTGTCGCAGTTGAAGAGCGGAATCTATTTCGTAAGGTTAATATCAGATAAAATCTCCACGTGTAAATTGGTGGTTGCATAGTAGTCCGGTCTTTCTCAATAGTGGAGCCTTGAACCTGCGTTGTGAAAACGGCGCAGGTTTTTCCTCACCATCCTTCTCTCATTCTCGATAAAGGTTTACTTAATATCCCACTTTTTATGGCCGATTATACCCTCAGGATAATTGATAGGATTAAAAAAGGCTAACTGTAAAACACTATTGTATGCTGAGCCAGTATTTTGAGGAGGTATTTGAGCTCTTTAGCAGTAGAACACATGACCATCAAAAATCTACATTCCCTGTTTTACATTCTACATTCATTTCACTACCTTCGCACAAACTTTCAAATCTATGCCGAAAAATCAAATAAAAGTTCTCGATCTCACATTCGAAACTTCTATACCGGAAGCTACTATTCAAGCTGAGGTAAAGCGTATTGCAGATGAAATGAACAGGGATCTGGTCGATAAAAACCCTATATTTTTGGGAATATTAAATGGTGCATTTATGTTTGCCAGTGACCTGTTTAAACAGATTACAGTTCCTTGTCAGATTACATTTCTGAAGCTGGCTTCCTATGAAGGCACAACCACAACCGGAACAGTAAAACAACTGATTGGCATTAATCAGGAACTGAAAGACAGAGTGGTCATTGTACTGGAGGATATTGTTGACACCGGGATTACACTTGATACGATTATTCGTCAGTTAAGCGGTTACCAGCCTAAGGAAATTATTGTTGCTACTATGTTGCATAAACCTGATGCTACAAAAATGAAGGTGACGCTGGATTATGTCGGACTGGAAATTCCGAACGATTTTGTATTGGGCTATGGACTCGATTACAATGGCTACGGAAGAAATCTGCCGGAAATTTACACGCTGGTAGAAGAAGAGTAGACTGGTTTTCTCTCAGGTCTGTTTTTCTTAAATATTGATTTGGAAATCCTTTTAGCAAATCAGAATTTTTATGAAAGATTAGGCAAATGTTTTGTACTTTCGCAAATATTATAGGATCATAACTAAAAAACATCATTTTTAATGTTAAACATTGTATTGTTCGGGCCTCCGGGTTCAGGTAAAGGGACTCAGGCTGAGAAACTTATTAAGAAATATTCATTGACGCACATCTCTACAGGTGACTTGCTAAGAAGTGAAGTTGCTGCACAGACTGAGCTTGGTATAGAGGCGAAAGTTATTATGGACAAAGGAGAATTGGTCTCTGATAAAATTGTTATCGGTATGATCGAAAATAAGTTGAAAGAGCATGGAGGTGGTCCGGGCTTTATTTTTGATGGTTTTCCCCGTACTGTTGAGCAGGCCAGGGAACTGAGAAACCTTCTAACAGATCACGGAACAAAGGTTTCAATGGTTATCTCTTTGCAGGTGGAGCGTGAAGAGCTGATGAAGAGATTGGTAAAAAGAGGTGAAGAGACTGGAAGAAGTGATGACAATGCGGAGACTATCAGCAACAGGATTGATGTATATGAAAGACAAACCATTCCTGTTACCTATTATTATGACAAAACAAAAATTCACCATCCGGTTGAGGGAATTGGAAAAATCGATGAGATTTTCAAGCGGATCGTGGATGTAGTTGAGAAGAATAAGTAAAAAGTAGTGATACTTTTCACTTTTACCTTGAAACCATGAGCAATTCCAATTTCGTTGATTATGTAAAGATCTTTGGTCGCTCCGGAAACGGTGGAAGTGGCTCTGCGCACCTTCGTCGCGATAAACTGACGAGCAAGGGTGGCCCGGATGGTGGTGATGGTGGACGAGGAGGTCACCTGATCCTGAAAGGCAATCAGCAATTGTGGACCCTCATACATTTGAAATACCGCAAACATATTTTTGCTACAGACGGTGGGAGTGGCAGCTTGTCACTGAAAACCGGAGCAGATGGCAAAGATAGATATATTGAAGTCCCATTGGGAACTGTAGTAAAGGATGCTGAAACGCAGGAGATCCTTTTCGAGATTACTGCACATGACGAAGAGATCATTCTGATGCCAGGTGGCAGGGGAGGATTGGGTAATGACCATTTCAAATCTTCCACTTTTCAAACCCCTAGATTTGCCCAGCCCGGAGAAGATGGACAGGAGGGATGGGTTATCATGGAATTGAAACTTCTGGCAGATATAGGATTGGTTGGATTTCCAAATGCGGGAAAATCAACCTTGCTTTCAGTACTCTCTGCAGCCAAACCAAAAATTGCAGATTATCCATTTACAACATTAGTACCTAATCTCGGGATTGTGAAGTATCGCGATGATAAATCATTCGTGATGGCTGATATACCTGGAATTATTGAAGGAGCCAGTGAAGGGAAAGGCCTCGGACATCGATTTCTCAGGCATATTGAGAGGAATTCAATGCTCTTGTTTCTTGTTCCGGCCGACAGTGATGATATCAAGAAGGAGTATGAAATTCTGGTAAATGAACTGAAACAATACAATCCGGAATTACTTGATAAAGAGCGACTATTAGCCATCTCAAAATCTGATATGCTGGATGAGGAGCTAATCGAAGAGATTAAAAAGGACCTCCCCGATATCCCTTCATTATTTATTTCATCTATTGCCCATCTGGGCTTGGTCGAGCTGAATGACAGTATCTGGGAAATGCTTAATTTATAGGGGAAATAAAAAGGTAAAGTAACTTTTCCATTTCATCGAACTCCGTAACTTTTGTGTAGGAGGTTTTACTTTTACTCTTACCTTTACTCACATGCTTGATTTTCTAAACCAACTTGACACTAATCTTTTCTTATTTCTTAATGGACTCCATACCGACTTCATGGATCCTGTCATGTGGTGGATTTCCGGAAAAACCACATGGTGGCCAATTTATTTGACATTGCTGGTTTTCCTCACCTGGAAACGCAAATGGCAGATGATTCCACTGGTAGTTTTCATTGCATTATCTGTGACAATCACCGACCAGACTTCGGTACATCTTTTCAAAGAGGTGTTTGAACGCTTGAGACCGTGTCATGAGCCTGAATTGCAGGGGTTGGTACATATTGTAAACAACAAATGTGGCGGACAATTTGGATTCGTCTCCTCACATGCTGCCAATAGTTTTGGAATTGCCATGCTGCTGTCGATGGTGATCAGGAGAAAGTGGTTCTGGGCTGTGATGTTCACCTGGGCTGCGCTGGTAAGTTATAGCCGTGTATATCTGGGAGTTCACTATCCTGCTGATATACTTGGAGGTGCACTGTTGGGAACAGGATGCGGGTATCTGGTGTTCCTGCTATTACGCTGGCTGGTGAATATTCTACCTGTCAACTGGAAGATGGGCTTTGAATCTTCCGAAATTGAATCTGTCTCATGATTTGTATCACTGACCATAGTACTGATCCCTATTTTAACCTGGCAGCAGAAGAGTATCTGATGAAAAATTCTGCAGAGGAATATTTTCTGCTTTGGAGAAATGAGCCCTCTATTGTTGTGGGAAAGCATCAAAATGTACTGGCCGAAATTGACTTGATGTATGCCCGTGGTAAAGGATTCAAAGTAGCGCGGCGAATATCTGGTGGAGGAACTGTTTTTCATGACCTGGGAAATCTCAACTTTTCATTTATCACCAATGGAGAGGAGGGGAAGCTGGTTAATTACAGGAAATATGCCACTCCCATTGTTGAGGTTTTGGGTAGTATGGGGGTTGAAGCCACCTTCAGTAAACGGGATGACCTTCTTATAAATGAAATGAAAATTTCAGGTAATGCCAGTCATGTATTCAAGAAAAGAGTGCTGCACCATGGTACATTGCTGTTTTCCTCAGACCTGAGTGATCTTTCAAAGGCACTGAAAGTAACGCCCGAAAGATTTAGTGATAAGGCAGTGAAATCTGTTCGTTCAAAAGTCACCAATATTTGTGATCATCTGAAGCAAGAGATGGATATTCTTACTTTTCGTGATAAAATAGTGGAACATATTATTGATTCAGAATCAGGGAATGAGATGTATAGCTATTCTGATGCCGATATTCTGGAAATCACACGCCTGAGAGACGAAAAATTCTCAACATGGAAGTGGAACTTCGGCTACTCACCAAAATATCAGTTTAAAAAAGAGATCACACTTGAAAGAGGAAGGCTTTCAGTAGAGATGAAAGTAGTGGGTGGAGTGATTGAGGAGATATTTTTGCAGAGCGATTTCGTGGGTAGATCTGATACTACGATATTGGAGAAGATGTTGATGGGGGTGAGGCACGATCCTGAATTTATTAAATTAGAAATTCAGAATGAAAAGCATCAATTGAGCAATATTGGAATTTCGGGGGAAGAGTTGGAAAGTCTTTTTTTGTGAGAAAGGTTAAATATATTCGACCCTTTCAGGGCCGGTGTGTGTGAGTATTGTAGCCATGGGTTAGCACCCATGGTTATTAGTATTTAGCCCTTTCAGGGCATAAGGATTTAGCACCCATGGTTATTAGTATTTAGCCCTTTCAGGGTATAAGGATTTGGCTTAGTGAGTTATTCGTAATAGTCTTTCATCCACTCCACCCATGCCATCAACAATCACCGCAGCTTTTTTGTAATATGGTTCTCGCAGGGTAAGCAGATCTGTAATCGTCTCTCTCATCTCATTCTCACTCTTTCCTGTCAGCAAGGGTCTTTTTGTACGTGAGCTTTTAAGTCGATTTAGTAATGCTCCCGGGGGAAGTTGTAAATAGATTGTGAGCCCTGATGAATTAAGCAACTCCATATTGTCTGCATGGCACGGAGCTCCTCCGCCAGTGGAGATTACAATGTCATTTTCGTGACTGAGCGCCTCTATCGCTTCGGTTTCTTTTGCCCGAAAGAATGACTCTCCTTCTTGTTCGAAAATTTCAGGGACAGTTTTTCCGGTATGCTCTTCAATCCAATGGTCCATATCCACAAAACGATATCCCAGCTTTCGCGCCAGGATTTTTCCGTGGGTGGTTTTTCCGGATCCCATGAAACCTATGAGGAAGATGCGCTTTTGCATATTACCTTTTTACTTTTCACTTAAAACATGGTCATCTGGCCGTTTGATTCTTCCTTATCGTCTTTATCGTCCTTTTTTTCTTCAGATTTACTCTCAGGATTCTTTTTTTCTTTGGCTTTCTTCTTAGTAGACTTTTTTACTGTGGTCTTCTTCTCTGTAATCTTTTCTTTTTTGCCAGCCTCTTTTGCTACTTTTTTATCCAGATTCTTCTGAGCTGCTTTCTTCTTCACAGGCTTCTTTTCTTCCTTACTATCCTTAGATTTCTGATTACTGTCTGGTGGAGACTTTTTACCGCCATCTGTCTTCTGCTCTTCAGCTTCCTCAGCTACTGGCGTATCTGCTATCAAGGGGTCCAGTTGCTCAATGATCTTCACCTCATAAATTGACAACCTCTTTCCCCTGGCCTTATAACTCTTTATGCCAATGAAGTCTGCAACTTCTATGATTTCTGCTTCCCTGTCTTTATTCTTGCCCCCGAATTTGAGCTCAAGTCTTGGGAATTCCACTTCCATGATCTGTATCAACCTCGACTCAGAATTGTCTCCGATAAAGCTATATGGCTTTTCTGAAGGTTCTATGATGAAGCGTTTGATGTAGTAGTACTCCTGGTCTGCATCGAAATAGGCTGCTGACCAAATTTTCTTCGAACGGTATTTTTCAACGATCTGAACATCATCTTCAAAATGATTTGACAGGTCAAAATTGGTCGTTCTGAAATTACCTGATTTAGTGACTACAAGGATTTTATTTTCCCCCGAAAACTCACCCAGGAATGTTCCTCTTGCATCTGCGTTTAGCCTGTTCACATCCTCATCAAACCATATCTTCCTTCCGCCTAAAGTGGAAACGCCCCGTTCCTTCATGGTAATCTTATGTACGGCATTCTTGGAGAGTATATTTCCCATGGAATTTCGTCCCTTGATCACCAAGTCACTGAAATCCTGATCAAAAATAAGCTTCTTTAGTCGTGCTTTTGGCTTCAGTGTAACCTTCACCGTTTCTGCCTCTCCATTCGGATTCACAGTCATGTACAAGACTTTCGTGTACTTGTGAGCCCGGCCGATATTGTAAAATTTCTCTCGGGTTAATCCGGTAATGGAGCAACGTTTCATCATCGTATTTCCAGAATTACCATCGTAGTAAACCACGTTATAGATGGTGCGTTTATCCTGCTTTTTAAAGACGGCGACATGTATGATATTCTTTCCAACAAAGAACTTATCGCTCACCTTGTTTGCCACATAGGTTCCATCTTTCAGGAAGACGATGACGTCATCAATATCTGAACAGTCAGCGACATATTCATCTTTCTTCAGCCCCGTACCCACAAATCCGTCTACCTTATTCACATACAGTTTTTCATTGGCCACTACTACTTTTGTGGCAACGATATTTTCAAAATTACGGATCTCTGTTTTGCGTTCTCTGCCTTTTCCGTGTTTCTTTTTGATCTGCTTATAATAGTTGATCGTATAATCTATCAGATGAGCCAGGTGATTCTTAACTTCAGAAATCTCATCTTCAATACCCCTGATCTGTTCATCCGCTTTCTTTACATCAAACTTCGAAATTCTCTTGATCTTAATTTCCGTCAGCTTGATGATATCTTCGCGCGTAACTTCCCTTTGCAATAACTTTTTAAATGGTTCCAGACCTTTGTCAATGGCTTCAATTACCGCCTCCCATGTTTCAGCCTCCTCAATGTCACGGTAGATACGCTCTTCAATGAAGATTCTCTCCAGCGATGACATGTGCCAATTCTCCAGCAATTCCCTCAACCTGATCTCCAACTCCTGTTGCAAGAGATTCTTGGTATTCCCGGTATTAACCAGGAGTACTTCACTTACAGTTATGAATCTTGGCTTATTGTCTTCAACTACGCAACAGTTTGGTGAGATGGAGACTTCACAATCTGTAAAAGCATATAGTGCGTCAATGGTCTTATCAGATGAGATATTTGGGGCAAGATGCACCTGTATCTCAACAAATTCAGCTGTGTTATCATCGATCTTTTTGATCTTGATTTTTCCCTTTTCATTGGCTTTTATGATCGACTCAATCAAAGTTCCTGTTGTTTTTCCAAAAGGAAGATCACGGATAATAAGCGTCTTCTTATCCAGTTTTTCTATTTTGGCCCTCACACGTACTGCACCACCTCGTTTGCCATCGTTGTAGCGACTGAAATCTGCATATCCTCCAGTGGGAAAATCAGGAAAAATTTGAAAATCTTTGTCTTGCAGGATTTTAATTGAAGCATCAATCAGCTCATTGAAATTATGCGGCAGAATCTTTGATGAGAGTCCAACTGCAATACCTTCCGCACCCTGTGCCAGCAATAGTGGAAACTTAACAGGCAAGGTAAGAGGTTCCTTGTTTCTACCGTCATAGGAGAGTTTCCATGTAGTGGTTTTCGGATTGAAGACCACGTCATTGGCGAATACAGAAAGACGCGCTTCAATATACCTGGATGCAGCAGCGCCGTCGCCTGTGAAAATATTTCCCCAGTTACCCTGCATATCAACCAGTAAATTTTTCTGACCAAGTTGTACCAGAGCATCACCTATGGAGGCGTCACCATGGGGGTGGAATTGCATGGAGTGACCAATGATGTTGGCCACCTTGTTATACCTGCCATCATCTAAACGCTTCATGGCATGCATAATACGGCGCTGAACAGGTTTCAGTCCGTCTGTAATATGTGGAACGGCTCTTTCCAGAATTACATAGGAAGCATAGTCAATGAAGTACTCCTCATACATCCCTGAAAGGTGGGATATCTTTACTTTCTCATTGCTTTGTCCATCCTCAAAGTTGCCGTCGAAACCAGCATGGTCGTCCGGAATATTATTATTTTTGTTTAAATCGTCACTCATAAATCAATAATTCCTCTCCAATCTTTAACTTGCAATAACATCATCCTCTACTCTCAATCTTTCGATGATAAAATCCTGTCTGTCGGGTGTATTTTTCCCCATATAAAATGTCAGTATTTCCTGCAGATCATCGTCTCTTTTTAATTTTACCGGTTCAAGTCTGATTTCCGGACCAATGAAATGTTTAAATTCTCCCGGGGATATCTCACCTAATCCCTTAAACCTGGTTATCTCCGGATTCTGACCTAGTTTACCAACAGCTTTATTCTTTTCTTCCTCAGAATAGCAATAGATAGCCTCTTTTTTGTTTCTAACTCTGAAAAGGGGTGTCTGGAGTATGAAGAGATGTTTATTTCTTACCAGGTTGGGAAAGAATTGCAGAAAGAACGTGAGCAGAAGTAGTCTGATGTGCATGCCATCAACATCCGCATCTGTAGCGATCACTACTTTCTTGTATCGCAATCCGTCCAGATCTTCTTCAATGTTCAGTGCTGCCTGAAGCAGGTTAAACTCTTCGTTTTCATACACCACTTTTTTGGTAAGCCCGTATGAGTTGAGCGGTTTTCCTCTCAGACTAAAAACGGCCTGGGTGCTAACATCTCTGGATGTTGTAATCGACCCTGAGGCAGAATCACCCTCCGTGATAAATATACATGTATCATCCTTCTTCTCATTATTGGTGTTGTAATGCACCTTACAATCCCTGAGTTTTTTATTGTGAAGATTGGATTTCTTGGCCCGTTCCCTAGCCAGTTTTTTAATTCCTGAAATAGCTTTCCGTTCTTTCTCATTGTCCTGAATTTTCTTCAGGAGGAGGTTGGCAGTTTCATGATTCTTGTGTAAGTGGTCATCCAGCTTTGTGGTGAGGAAGTTCATGATGAAGTTTCTCACACTTGGGCCATTCGGACCAATATCTTTTGACCCGAGCTTGGTCTTCGTCTGTGATTCAAAGACAGGTTCTTCAACCTTGATACTAACGGCTGCGATGATGGATGTCCGTATATCAGACGGATCATAATCTTTTTTATAAAAATCACGGATTGTCTTAACCAATGCTTCCCTGAAAGCAATCAGGTGGGTCCCGCCTTGTGTGGTATACTGGCCATTTACAAAACTGTAATATGCTTCCCCATACTGACTTCCGTGTGTTATAGCTACTTCAATATCTCCATTTTTCAGGTGCATAATAGGGTAGAGGCCCTCACCACTCATATTCTCCTGGAGCAGATCCACCAATCCATTTTTAGAAATGAATTTTTGATCCTTGTAGACGATTGTCAAGCCGGTATTCAGGTAGGTATAGTTCCGGAGCATCGCTTCCACATACTCATCATTGAACCTGAATTTTCCGAACATGGTCTCATCAGGAACAAAGGTAATCACGGTACCATTCTTCTGATCAGAATTTGTCTCGGGATCGTCGGACAATAGATCGCCCCGGCAGAAATCAACCAGTTTTGCTTTCCCTTCACGATGCGATTGTATGATAAAACTGGAGGAAAGTGCATTTACTGCTTTGATACCTACGCCATTCAATCCAACAGATTTCTTAAAAACTTTTGAATCGTATTTGGCACCGGTGTTCATCTTTGCGGCTACGTCCAATACCTTACCGAGTGGAATCCCTCTGCCAAAATCTCTGATAGAAACTTGATCTTCGTTAATGTCAATCTCAATGGTTTTCCCAAAGCCCATCATATACTCATCGATGGAATTATCCAGCACTTCTTTCAGCAGAACATATATACCATCATCAGGCGATGAACCATCTCCCAATTTTCCAATATACATACCCGGTCTTTTGCGGATATGCTCTTTCCAATCAAGTGTACGTATTGTATCTTCTGAATAGTTCGCCGTCATAAATTTCTCCTACAACTTCTTTAAAAGTGAGACTTTCCCAAAACACCACAAATATAGTTAAAAGCGCATGAGAAATACTATCCAGTTATCAACAATGAAATCAACAATAATGTAGTGACACTGTGAATAACAGGCTTACCATTCAATGGCCTGAACCTGCATTTTTGTCTGAAGGTGACGGTGGTATTTTCCGGATAAATCGAAGTTCCATATCCATTGCTTGGATCGGAAATGTTTTGGTAATTCAGTATGGATCAGTCTCTGTTTTGTACTTGTTCCATGCTTGTCAATATTCTCCTCTTCCACATCAGAAATCAGACACCCCGGTTTGCCGGAAATCCATTTGAGATGAAACTGCTGAATGGATTTTCTAAAATGTTGATAATCATCATCTGTGAAACAAGAGGTTTTCTCTTTCAGATAATCAAGCAGCAGAATGTCAAGTTGATTGAGGATATTGAGTGAAATAAAAGCGTCGGGTTCAAAGCTAAGTTGTGGTTCTGAAGGTTTGAATGACAAGAGATATGAAGCATCAATCTTTTTTTCTCCGACTGTTCCGAGTTTCCAGACAAATTTGATCCCTCCACCTGTGATGTCAATTTCCTGTACTTCAACATTGCTGTATTGCTCCACTTTTTTTCTTATTTGGGGAGGATGATGTATATCCACCAGCAATATTTTCTCAAATCGTTCAGCAAGTTTTTCCAATGGGACATCCAGCAGCCAGCCGCTTCCAAGTATAGCAATGGTTTTAGTAGCCGGATTTTGAAAGGAATTAATAATAAATTCCTTTGTGTTTTGCAAATGTGGATCCCAGTTCTCTTTCTCCCGGAGATAGCGATTCATGATTCCCTCCTGATCGGAAAAGAATAGCATTTTCTTTATCATCCTTCTGTGATTTCCGGAATTCATTTATTTGCTAAAATATTATTGCGTAATGTGTGTTAGGTATGCCTTGGAACTGCCTCGGAACTACCTTGGAACTGCCTCGGAACTACCTTGGAACTGCCTCGGAACTACCTTGGAACTGCCTCGGAATTACCTTGGAACTACGCGGCAGGTATCATGCAATCCCCTCCAACTCCTCTATCCCTTTTTCCATGATCTTATACAAATGCTCCTTCAGCTCGCTTACCTCCATTTTTGAAACCTCTTTAGCGCTTACCTCGTCGAGTACATTTATCCTGATTTTTGTCTTCCCTCGTAATACCCACGATTTTTTACCGGAATAAAGTGCCTTTTCAGTCCCAATATGAACGATGGGAATAATACCACAATTCATCCTTTTCGCCAGTACAAATGCGCCATCCTGGAAATTCCTCATCTTTCCGGTTTTCGACCTGGTACCTTCAGGGAAAACCAATATGGAAGAACCCTTTTTCATTTCAGTTTCTGCCTGATTAATGAATTGAAAACCAGCACGAGAACTATCACGTTCTATCTTTATTGAGTTTGTAAGTGAGAGCACCATTCCGATGAAAGGGATTTTAAAATTCTCTGCTTTTGAGACCCATTTAAATGGCCGGCGTATACTGAAGAGAGAAACAGTATCTACAAGTGACCGGTGGTTTGCAACAAGTACAACCGGACGATTCCATGGTATCTTCTTTCTCCCTTTTAGCTCTATTTTCCAGAATATAATCAGTGATTGATAATGCCAGGCCCAAAAGACACCTATCATGTGAGTCCACAATCTGCGTTTATCCCACCAGAACGTACATAGCCATACAAGCAGAAAAAATGGAGTGATGATTGTAGATGTAATAACCATGGTTATCCATGCAAGAATAGAGTATAGCTTTAGTAGAAATAATCGCATCAGATTCTGAAAGATTTCTTTTTATTATTTTGCTGCAAATTACTATTTTTTTTGATGAGTTTAATCTCCCTACTCATAGCTATCGGGACCCTTTCTCCTCTTCTCCCTTCGCATTTGCTTCTTTTGCCTTTCGTCTTTCGCATTCTTTTCCCTTTCCCCTTCGTATTCTCCCTTTTCATTTTTACCTTTTTACTTTTACCTTTTACCTTTAAAACATATCTTTACCCACATGACCACCGAAAAGGAGCTACATATCGCTGGCCCGATTGACAAGGGTTCGTTCGAGCTGCTGTTCAGGAAATTTTTTCCTGCATTGATGGCCTTTGCGAAAAAATTCCTACCGGATGAGGATGATGCACGCGAAGTGGTTCATAATGTATTCATAAATTTGTGGGAGAAGCGAGAGTCGATGGATACATCAACTTCATTAAAATCCTATCTTTTTAAATCGGTACATAACAGGAGCCTTAATGTGATAAGGGACAGGAAGAAGTTTTCAAGCGAGGAGGTTCCGGATATCGCTTCAGAGATAGATGTAGAATCACAGATGGATGCTATGGAGCTGGAAGACCGTATAAACAAGGTGATTGAAGGTTTGCCGGAGAAGTGCAGAGAGGTGTTTGAGATGAGTCGTTTCGAAGGATTGAAATATACAGAGATCGCAGAAAAATTAAATATTTCTTTAAAAACAGTTGAAAACCAAATGTCAAAGGCCTTGAAGATATTGCGGGAAAAACTGGCAGATTATCTGGTATTGGTGGTGTGGTTATTGTGGAATGGGCTGAATTAGAGGGTGGTCGCAATCCCCCTTTGCTGAAGCTTCGGTGGGCACAACCCTCCTTTGCTGAAGCTTCGGTGGGCACAGTAGGGGTAAAACGAGGTTCATGTGTGTTATAGATGAACGTTATGGAAAAAGAGGAGCTACATATCGAATTTAATGATCAGATTGTCAGGTATTTATCTGATGAGATGACTGTTTCTGAAAAGGAGCAGTTTGAGCATTTGATCAATGTTGACAGTGAAAAACTGGCTCAGTTTTCTGCATATAAAAAGATTTGGGATGGAGTGGATCACCTGGCTGCCAGATCAAAATATGATATGGATGGCGAGTGGAATATGCTGGCAGACAAGATAGATTTTGAACCTGACGAGCGTATAAATACCAGTGGACGATCCCTTAGAATGATCGTGTTGCGTGTGGCTGCAGCCTTAGTGATCGGAGTGTTAGGAGTAGCCGGATGGTATGGAGGCAGGCAAATGCTGATGTATGAAAGAGTAGCTGTGGAGAGTGGAATTAAAGAGATTGTATTGCCGGACGGAACTTTGCTTACATTAAACAGTGGTTCAACAATCAAATACACAAAGAGGGAATCACTCTCTTACAGGATGATCAAGTTAAATGGTGAGGCATATTTTGAGGTTGCCAGAGATACAACAAGACCATTTATAATAGATGCAGGTCTTGCAAGAGTTGAGGTTCTGGGGACAAAATTCAATGTCAGAGCCTATCCCGAAAGCAAGGTAGTTGAAGTAACAGTTAGCTCAGGACTTGTTGCCATGGCTTCAAAAAGAGAGTCAGATCATCAGATCCTTCTGGCCAAAGGGAATACGGGAATATACACGAGGGAGAAAAAGGAATTGAACCTGATAAAATCCGGAAACGCAAATGCGATTGCATGGAAAACGCGGGAATTGGTATTTACAGATACTCCAATTGAAGAGGTGATCAGAGTTATAGCTCATACCTATAATGTTGATATTGTCCTGGTGGATCCGGGACTGTCTGAATTTACGATTACAGTATCCTTCACAAACCAGGAATTAGAGGCCGTTTTAAACGTTCTTGAAAGTACGCTCGATTTAAAAATTGAGAAGAATGGAAATCAAATAAGGATTGATTCTGAATGATGTCTTTTAAAAAAGGATATATCATATATTACCTTCTGGTTTTATTGTCTGTTTCAACTTTATCACAGGGACAGCCTGAAGAGGAACGTTATTCTCTGCACCTTGAGAATGTAAGCATAAGGGATGTTTTTGATGAGATTGAAAAGAAATCAAAACTTAGTTTTTCTTATGGCAGCAGGATAATTGATGATGATGAACAAGTTTCTATTCATATTGATGATAAGAACTTAGAAGAAGTATTGAAGATGCTTTTCGAGGAGCGAAGAGTGAGGTTTCTATTTGTGGAGGAGCAGATCGTTTTAAAAAGAAGAAGAAAAAGAGAGAAAGCAGCTGTCATAGAGGAGCCGGAAGTTCAGAAGGCTGATCTTAGCTATACCATTAGTGGTTATGTTAAAGATCTCTCAACAGGTGAATTACTCATAGGAGCTACAATATCTGTTAATGGTGGCAGTATTGGAACGATTTCCAACAATTATGGATTTTACTCGCTAACACTTAGTGAGCCAAAAGATTCACTCACATGTTCATACATCGGATATTTATCCCGGTTCAAAGCAATAGATTCAAAGGATATGCAAGTTTCTTTTCAGCTGGATGAACAACTTACTTCCATTCTAGAGGTCGTTATTTATTCTGAAGATTCAGAGAATATCATTAAAACAAGCAGAAGCTCTGAGCAAAAAATAAGACCTGAATCGGTTAGAAAGATGCCTGCATTATTTGGTGAGAAGGATGTAATAAAATCCCTGGCGGCGATCCCTGGAATTAAATTTTTTGGCGATGGCTCAACTATTTTTTATGTGAGAGGCGGAAGTCGCGATCAAAATCTGATCACCATAGATGAAGCTCCCGTTTATAATCCTACACATCTGCTGGGTTTTTTCTCAACAGTTGTGCCGGATGCTGTCAAGGAGATACAGGTATATAAAGGTGATTTTCCTGCAACCTACGGTGGGCGATTGTCATCCCTCGTTGATATTCGAACAAAAGATGGCAATATGCAGCAATTTGGAATGGATGGCAGCATGGGATTGCTCTCATCAAGATTGTCAATGGAGGGGCCGATCTGGAAGGATCATATTTCATATTTCGTTTCAGGAAGGAGATCCTATATTCTTAAGCCAGTTCAAAAGTATAATGAAGAGCTGAATGATCTTCATTTTGCCGATCTTCATTTCAAATTGAATTATAGGATCAATGATAAGAATCGAATATTCTTCTCTCTTTATAATAGCGTAGATAATTTTGAAGTGTATGAAAATCCTGAGAGGATTTCAGGGATCAACTGGCAAAACAGGACGGCTACGTTACGGTGGAACCACTTGTTCAGTGACAAACTTTTTTCGAATACAACACTCTATGCAAGCCAGTATGACTACTATCTAAACATGAATCTGCTTCAGGGAGATTACTGGAACTCACATATCGATAATTTTAGTCTGAAGACAGATTTTACATGGTTTATCAATCCTGTCAATACACTTCGTTTTGGAGTAAAGATGGCAGAGCATTTTATCAATCCGGGAAACTATTATGAGAACTATAATTTATTTACACTTCCAAATGTAATATCTACCAAAAGATCTAATGAGAGTAACCTTTATCTGAGTGACCAGTTAATCATTTCAAATAGATTATCACTAAGGACGGGAGTCAGGTTAACAACATGGAACAGTGTTGGACCTGCTATAGAATATTTGTTTACTGACAAGCAGTTAGATGCGCATGAGTATGGGAGCGGACAACTTTACAATACATATATCAGTGTTGACCCGAGGTTTGGTATGGTTTATAAAACCGGTAAAAACGATCTGCTGAAGCTAAGTTATAGCAGGACCAGTCAGTTCGAACATCTGATTACAAACTCTATCAGTCCTTTTACAACATTGGAAGTATGGTTGCCCAGCGGACCGCTGATAAAACCACAACGGGCTGACCAGTTTACATTTGGCTATTCACACCGATTTGCAGAATCCGGATTGAAAGCTGATGCGGAGCTTTACTATAAATATATGAGGAATCAGATCGATTATCGTGATCATGCCAGGCTACTTATGAATCCTTTGCTGGAATATGAATTAAGGTTTGGAGATGGAAATGCATACGGTCTGGAAACTATGCTATCAAAGAAGTTTGGTAAATTGAATGGATGGATCTCATATACATTTTCCAGGTCGCTTCTGACTATTGAGGATATCAATAGCGGCAATCCATATCCATCATACGGAGATCGGCCTCATGATCTCTCCCTCTTTCTGTCATATCAGATAAGTCCCAGTTTAGAGCTGTCGGGAAATTTCATTTACATGACCGGAGCACCAATAACAACTCCCACAGCATTCTACTACTATGAAAACTACCAGGTACCCATATATTTTAAGCGAAATAACGACAGATTACCTGATTATCACAGGTTAGATATTGCACTGAATTGGGATTTGAGAAAGAAAGAGGGCAGGTTTGATCATGAACTGATCTTTTCAATTTATAATTTATATGGTCGCAAGAACCCGGTGGCAGTGCACTTTAACAAGATTGAGAATCAGTCGGGACAATTGGTCGTGCCTTATAATTATTATGAAACCCCAGAGCTAACGCCAACACAGTTTTATATATACCAGATGGTACCTTCTCTTAGCTACCATTTTAGTTTTTAATATGGAAGGAAAATCAATATACAAGCTGAATATTCAGCAGTGGATAACCGGAGCAAGACCTTTGTTGTTCGCCATATTTTTTATTCTCTCTGCCTGTCAGGAAAAAGTTGACTGGGAACTTGAGACGGAGAACGAATTACGCCTGGTGGTTGATGCAAAACTCACGAATGAAAAGAGGGCGCATGAGGTAAAACTTTCACTGCCTGTTTACGAGATCAATGGTATCTCACGTCCTGTTAGTGGTGCTGAAGTAGCATTTCATGATGGAGATCAGTACATCTACCTTGCAGAGGACCCGATCCGGCCTGGAGTATATCTCACAGATCCTGATGTACAGGGAGTTGAGGGTAAAACTTACGCTCTGCTTATACAGATTGATGAGTATGAATTCTGGGGATTGGCCAGGATGGAAGGGCTCACGCCAATTCAGTATCCCAGGTACTACAGAGTATCAGAGAATCCTGACCTGTACGAACTTTACTTTGGCGGAAGTGATGCTCCTTCCCTTATGAAACTGGAGTTGGATTGGTCTGCTGTGGCCGGCTATAAAGAATTACCGGATGAGCATAATCATGCAATCATTTTTGGATATTATTTCAGTGCGCTTACAGTGGATGCCAATGAATTATTTGCTTCCAACCACGATCATGTCAGATTTCCACCGGGAACAATCGTTACCATCACAAAGGAATCATTGTCGGATGGTTACCAGGAATTTCTCAGGGGAATGTTGTCTGAAACTACCTGGAATGGTGGTCTGTTTGATGTTAAACCAGGTGATCCGTTTACAAACCTAAGTACCGGAGCAATAGGCTATTTTGCAGTAAGCTCAGTACTTCGGGATACAATTGTTTTTATTCCGTAAATAATGACTTCCAACTCCAAACTCTGATCTTTTAACTCTGAAATCTCAACTCCGAAATCTTGGCTATGAATTCCGGGAGCCGATTTTTGAACTCCAAACTCTGAAGACCGAACACCATCTTTGAACCCCGAATTCCGAACTTTCTATCCCGATTTCTGACTTCACAATGTAAGGAATAGCTTCTCCCCTCCGTCAAAGTATCAAAACAGATATATAAATGCGAAGTTGGATCATCATACTGGCATGTGCTGTCTCTTTTCCCAGTGCTTACTCTCAAACCTGCTGCTCTGGAGGAGTCCCTCTTTCGGGGAATGTTGGATTTTCTTCTTTTGAGCCACAACTTTTTCAATTTGACCTTAGTTATGATCTGAATTACCTGAATTCTCTTTATAATGAATCGGAAGTTTTAGATGACGGATCAAGAGTAAGAACCACTCAATCGATACTTTTTAAGTCAGGATATACAATCTCAAAACACTTTGCAACAGACATACTTTTCACTTATGTTTTTCAGCAAAGGGTAATCGAGCAATTTGGAAATGTAACTACCGACCTCACTTCAGGTATTGGGGATGCGGTGCTGCTTTTTAAATATTTATTTCAGGATAATAGATATACAGGTATAAACGGGCAGCTTGGCTTTGGCCCGAAGTTGCCTCTGGCTGCCACAGATAGAACCAATGACCTGGGATTTCAGTACAGCGCAGATCTTCAACCCGGTAGTGGCTCATGGGATATGTTTTCATGGATGCATCTCTCCAGACAGTCTTTTAAGAGACCACAAAGAAATTTTAATCTGAGTTTCACATACAGGCTAAATGGTAAAAACAGAGATTATCTTGGTTTTAGTGAATACCAGTTTGGGAATAGCTACCAACTAATACTTGGCTTTGGCGATCAAATCCTTCTGGCTGACAGACCCGTGAGCTTTGGTTTATCTGCAAGACACAGAAGAGCATTTCCTGATAAATTAAATGGAAGAGGACTTGATAATACAGGTGGAAGCTGGCTTTACATTGTTCCTGCAATAGGGATTGGCATCACTCAAAATACTCTGTTTTCAATTGTACCGGAGATACCTCTGTTTAGCTTTGTTGAAGGAACTCAACTGACAACTACTTTTCGATTAAGAGCTGGTTTTTATGTAACAATAAAACCAAAAATGAAAATAGAGAATGAATCTCTGTTTTGATAGTTTGTTGAATTAATACATATGATTATGAAAAAGGAGATAATACTTATTGCAATGGCAATCGCATTGCTAACAATTACAGGATGTGATCCCATAACGGATGATATTGATAATAATGGCAATGTTCAGAATAACGATAATGTTGCCGATAATGACACTACGGATAACCGTGTTGATAATTCTGATGACCAGAGCTCAGCTCAGTGGCTTATTCCGAAAGGTGATGTATTTGATGGGGGTCCGGGCAAGGATGGCATTCCGGCACTGCTGGATCCACATCTTGTTTCATCCGAAACATTGAATTTCCTGACTGATGCTGACCTTGTTGTAGGAATACGTATCGGGGATAAGGCAAGGGCCTATCCACATTCAATTCTTGATTGGCACGAAATCGCTAATGATAATATTGATGATGCTTATTTCTCAATTATTTATTGTCCCTTGACAGGAACCGGAATGGCATGGAACAGGGAACTAAAAGGTGGCTTGACCACTTTTGGAGTGTCTGGTTTACTCTACAATTCAAACATTATTCCCTACGACAGGGCCACAGATAGTAATTGGTCGCAAATGCGATTAGATTGTGTAGGTGGAAAATTAATTACAACAAAGGCAGTGCTGTTTCCAGTAGTAGAAACGACATGGCAAACGTGGATGGAATTGTATCCGGATTCGGATGTAGTATCCACGAGAACCGGCTATGAGAGACCGTATGGAAAATATCCTTATGGTGATTATAAAACAAACAATGACTATATATTATTTCCGGTATCAAACAGCGATAGCAGAGTCCCGAACAAGGAAAGAGTACATGGAGTCATTGGTAAAAATGTGACGGCTATATACAGATTCGGACATTTCCCGGATGAAATCAGGGTGGTTTCTGATGTGCTTGGCGATCGGCGTATTGTTGTTGTGGGAAGCGAGCAAAAAAACTTTATCGTATCATTTTATAGCGATGAAAGTGCATCTGTAATTTACAGGGGAGTACAAAATCAGTTCCCGACTGTCTTTGAAGACAACAATGGTAATAGTTACGATATTTTCGGGGAGGCAATCAATGGTCCGCTTAAGGGGCAGAGACTAATTCCGACTGATTCTTATATTGGTTTTTGGTTCGCCTGGGCAGCTTTTTATCCTGACCTGGAAATTCGATAGATTTCAGGATTCAACAGAACCTAAAACAAGCCGGTAATATTTCCTTCCTTATATAGAGATGTCGCTCCTCAGGAGTAATTCAGAGCCTCATATTCTAAGAATTTTTCAAAAAACGCCAATTGCAACCATCATTAAATCAGTTTAATACAATTTTATTTTCACTTTTTCCATCTCAGGCATAGGGGTAAGGCCGGGGTATGTGTGTGATATTGATGAAGACGCGAAAAAAGTTTGAAATCAAAACAAAAATTAATTAATAATTAAAATTTAAGATCATGAAAAAGTTAAGTTTAATTTCGTTTGTAGTTTTTTTAGCAGGAGCGATGTTTTTCACCTCTTGTGAAACTGATCCCATCGGAACAGGTAATGAGAACAGTATTCTTCCCGATAGATTTTCTGTAGATATTCCGGATGCAATATCACAGGACATATCTTCCAAGAAAAGTGTGGCCATTGACACTATGAAAGGAAATAATATCTATGAACACCTGACCTTTTTTATTCATGTTGGTGAGGAGGCTGCTGAGATTGTAGAGAGTATTATCTGGTCTATCAAGGTTTACGACATTGATCGTATCAAGACCCTTACTTATGAAAGTGATGATGACGGTAGAATTAAGAACCTGGTTGTTGAAGCAGCTCCAGAGTTTGAAGATCGTTTGTGGGACTATGGCTTGACCATTACAGATGCAGAATCAGAAGGAAATGATGATGGTGGAAAAGCTATTCAGATATTCTGGAATGAGAATCCGCGGGAAGGTATTTCGCTGTTGAAGCCATACAATATCGACAGAAGGAGTGATGGTGACATATTAGATGCAATGTTCCGTATCGATTATAGCGAAGCAGGTGAGATGGGTTATGATGCACATATGATTGTTTCAATCACTGACTTGCCATCGATTGATCCTTTGTTGGAGCCATTTGCCATGAACGCCATGAAAATGTTTGTAGGAAAAAAGGGAGATTTTGTTGATGTCTATGGAAACTCAAGTCATCCAAATGCAAAACTTCTGACCGCTACAACAGGATATAACTGGGCATTTGTGGCTTCAGGTGAAGACAACAGGGATGTGGCAGCTGCTGAAGTTGGTCTTCCACTGAGTACATTGGATGCAACAGGACGTACTGTATTGCTGGAAGAATATTCTATCAAGAATGTATTTACCGGAGAAGTAAAAGCAGTATGGCCAAATGCAAGTGATGATTTGATTGAAGCATGGTTGACAAATACAGAGGCACCGGGGTTCTTCGATGGAAATGGTTTTGTCCAGGGTGGAACTGCACCGGGTGATGAGTACAATGGTGTTGCCGGAAGACTTGAAGGTCTCTCACCATACAATCCAAAAACAATAGCAAATCTTGAGATATCTTTTAACTAGGAAAGTCTGAACAGCTTGTTCATTCACACTGGTAATCAAATGAAGGGTCATCCGCAGCGGCGGGTGGCTTTTTTTAATTATTTTTCCTGGTAACCCTCATTAGGATCTAGTTGAAGATACTTTGAAAAGAACTTCACACCTAAGATGAATGGGATGGTGTCAAGCAGCGCTGATACCATCTTAAACATATAATTTGAAAGTATTAGAATGATTAATCCATGCATTACAGTTCCTCCCGGAGAGATATGAATTGCATCAGGGGCCCAGAAGAAAGTTATAGTAAGTACGGCAATAGAATCTACCATTTGACTTGTTAGCGTAGATCCATTGTTTCTTAACCAGAGCATTTTTCCTTTCGTCATTCGTTTCAACAAATGAAAAATCTGTACATCAACAAATTGGGCTGTTAAATATGCAATCATGGAAGCTGCAGTAGCCAATGAGGTTAATCTCCGGATATTAAAGAAAGTGTAATTCGGATTATCCAAAGCCGGTAATCCATTTTCTAAAATTTCAGGATGAGGAGGCAGCACACCACCCAGCCAAAGTATAAACAATACCCAAATGTTTAACAATAAGCCTACCCACACTACCATATTGGCACGTCGTTTACCGTATAGCTCACTGATAAAGTCAGTACAAAGGAAAGTGATTGGATAGGGCAAAACACCAACAAATACAACGAAAGGAACATGAAGATTTCCAAGATTAAATGAAAGATCGATCTGCCTGGATATTCCCAGAAT
The DNA here is from genome assembly GCA_030589895.1 of Bacteroidales bacterium. Taxonomy (GTDB): domain Bacteria; phylum Bacteroidota; class Bacteroidia; order Bacteroidales; genus JAUUZQ01. The sequence continues at coordinate 67,250 of JAUUZQ010000001.1, read as the reverse complement.
ATTCAGCACAGCAAGCGTCCCCAGAAAAACTCCGGAGAGAATAACAAAGACAACTTCTCGTCTCAGTGCAATCTTCTTGTCAACACCTTCGTCTAGTCCAAACATGAATTGGTGTTTTAGGTTTACAGTCCTTAAAATTATTAAAATATTTTAAAAATGAAATAGTCCATTCGTCAAAAACAATGATTTTAGTATTTTTTTTTATTCTACGTTCACCAAATTATTTCCCTGTAGAACAATTTTTTAGGTGATTTTTCTTAAATTACTGCGTTGAATTGACCGATATTTTATCAGGTAGGTTCAACCCGAGGAATAAATTTTGTATTTTGTTCCTTTATAATGCCTAAATCTGTTGTATGGCTATTAATATCGCCAAGGCTCTTAATATTGAAAAAAAGGAGCGGGGTGTAGTATTTTTGTTATTGACCCAGTCGGTATTTTTGGGTATTTTTGCTGGTGCACTTGATGTGGGAGCAAATGCCTTGTTTCTTGACAAGTACAGTGCAGACCTGATTCCTCAGGCTTTTATGCTGTCCGGAATTGTTGGTATAGTATTCACATCCGTTTATGCTTTCCTTCAAAAGCGGATTCCATTCAAAGTTTTTACCGTAATAAATTTAATTATAGCAATTGTGAGTACCGGAGCCCTGCGCTTTGGATTTACCTACATTGAAGCTGACTGGCTTGCATTTGCTGTATTTGTAATGATGGGACCCCTTATTATCATTAGTCTTTTGGGGTTTTGGGGTACAGCTGGCAGGTATTTTACCTTAAGGGACGGGAAACGCTTATTTGGCATCATTGATATGGGTGCTATTGTAGGTATGATCCTGGCATTTTATGCTGTTCCTGTATTGATGCAATTCAATTTTGTGATCTACAATACCTTATTGATTGGCTTTGTGAGTCTGATTATTGCATTGTTTTTTCAATTGATACTTATCAGAAAGCATAAATTCATTGCTGTTGTTTCAAAGGAAGCAGCTGAGAAAAAGAAACACACAGGATTCTTCGGCCTGTTCCGCAGAAAGTATACTACCATGATGGCCCTTTTTGTTGTTATGAGTGTAATTACTGCATTTTTTGTACACTATTCCTTTATGTGGGCCACAGAGGCAAAATATACAGACAGTAAGGAGCTGACAGGATTTATCGGCGCATTTTTTGGAACGATGATGATTTTTACTGTTATTATTAAGAGTACGCTCTATGGTTGGTTGATGAAAAACTACGGATTGCGGGTGGCATTGTTGATATCACCTGCTTTTGTTCTGATACTAACTGTGGCAGCAGCACTGATTGGAGGTATATTTGGTTATTCTGCTGAAGCCGGAAGCTTTACGCTGTTTTTTTTAGTAATCTCACTCTCAAAATTATTTAATAAATCTTTGAAAGATGCTATCGAAAGTCCCTCGATGAAAATTCTGTATCAATCGCTGGATTCGGGAGAGAGATATGATATTCAGGCCCGTATTGATGGTGTGATAAATGAACTGACTGCTTTTACCGCCGGACTTTTAATGACAGGTCTGCTCATGATTAGCTTTGTAAAGGTGATTCATTTTTCTTACATCCTTATCGTCATTCTTATCTTATGGGTATTTTTAGGTACATGGTTATATAAGTCATACCGAAAGACATTGAATGATTCTTTGGCTTCAGCCAGCTCCTCTGCTAAAAGTTCTGACCAGGATAAAGAACAGGAATTGCCAGATATTTCTGAAATACCTGCTTATAATGAGATGATTAAATTGAATCCATACTTCTATCACATTGTATCTGAAAGGGGGATGGATGGAATGCTGGAGCATTCGGATAGAAATATTCAAATGCTGGGTTGGGAAATAGTATCTGACACACTTTATTCACTTAGCGAAAAAGAGGTAGAAAATATAAAGAGCAAAGTAAAGAACAAAGAGCTAACTGCATTGATAGATCGCTATCTTCAGAGAAATCATCTGTCGGGCAAAAGTATTGATATGGCTTATCGCTCATCCAATAGGGATGAAGTTTTTGCAGCTCTTGTTCAAACCGCCCGAAAGAATGATGTTAGTCATGTGCCTCATATCATTACGCTATTGAAAGACAGGGATGTTGTATTCCGTTCTGCAGCAATTGAGACTGCAGGAATTTTAAATGTCGGTGAATTGGGTTCTTACCTGGTAGATTATCTTGGAAATCCTGATTTGTATGCTGTAACATGGTCCTCATTGGTGAAGATGGGAGAAGGAATTCTGGAGAATTTGGAAAATGCATTTCATAAGACCGGGGCATCAACGAAAGTTCAACAGAGGATTATCTCGGCCATGATCGCTATTGGTGGTGAAAAGTCAGATGATTATCTGTTTAACAAGATTAATTACCATCAGAGAGCCATTCGTGAAGGGGCCATAACAGGATTGTATAAGAATGGTTTTAAGGCAGATGAGCAACAAAAACTTCTTATTATAAGGGCAATTTACGAGACAACACTTGCAGGTGCATGGAACATGACTGCAGCGTTTATTATCCGGGAGAATAATCCGGAAAATGGATTGCTGGAAGCAATTGAAGAAGAACTGATACATTCGAATGAGATATTATTTACACTGTTGGCAATTGCTTATGACAGGCATGCAATTGACCATGTGAAGAGCAGCTTAATGGATCCTGAAAATGATGATACCGGTTTTGCCCTGGAGTTATTGAATCTAATTGTTGATGAGCAAGTCATCGCCTATCTTGAACCTTATTTTGAGCAGATGGCTATTCCTGATAAGGTAAGAAATCTTCAGAATGAGATGCCTGTAGAGATTCTTAGCTATGATACATTGCTGATTGATCTCATTAGCAGAGATGGCATTCACCTTGGGAATTATGTCCGGCTTTGTGCAATAAATACTATTGGAATGCACAATGAGCTTGATGCAAGTTTGGAGTTGGCTGCCCAGGTATTTCATCCCAACCAGGTAATTAGTGATTCAGCTTACACAATACTTTCTCTGAAAGACAATGAATTATACAAGGATATTGTTACACGTTTTCCTGAAGAACGGATTGAAACAGCACCTATTGAAAGTAGTCGGAAGGGGATGCATTTGTTGATGATCATTGTTGAAACAATGAAAAAATGGCCGGCCTTTTCCACAGTATCCCTGGAAAATCTATTCTCCCTCTCCAAAGAATTTGTCCTTTCAAAGGAGAAGGACTTCTCAGATAAGCAGCTGGTTTCTTTTATTCACTCTGATTTGTTGGATGCAGGGGAATCATTGGTTCATGGACTGGGACTTATTACAAGTGATCATCCTGAGTTGACAGATCAGTTGAAAGCCGTTGAATCGCAACAGGAGACAACAATATATCAGATTGACAGACGAGTTTTGAAAGAGTTGTTATTTGATCATCATGATTTGCTGGAAGCATTTACAAGGATGTGTTTTATTGAGCGCAATATAGAATTAGAGATTAAACAAACAGATTAATATATTATTACATTGGATAAAAGAACTACCATATTTAAGCAGCTTATACTGAATATTGTCATCCCGGCTGTCATGGCAATGATGGTTTTGGGTATAATTAATGTTCGGCAAACCTGGAGTATTTTAACTGAATCCAGCGAGAATAAAAGTACAATTATTAGTGAGGAAATTCGCCAAATGCATTTGCTTCAGGATATGGCGATGCGAATTCTTGAGCAGCAGATTGACCCTATCCTTGCGGAAAACAGCAATATTCTCATTAATGATGTATTTAGTAATACTGACGATATAGAGACCGCAGATTTAGATGCGATCAGAGCAGATTTGGGGATGATTCCTGAAAATGAGGATATCTATATTATAAACAGGGAAGGGGTGATTGTAAATTCAACCTTTGAGCAAGACCTTGGTTTGAACTTGTTTGATTTTGGTGCAGAGCACAAGGAGATGCTGGAATCAGTTTGGCATGGCAATAGGTTTATGAGTGAGAAATTTACTATTGAAAATTCTACCAGGCGACTGAAAAAATTTACCTATATACCAACGCTGGATGGAAAATATCTTATAGAACTGGGAATCTATTCTGCCAAGGCAGATAGCATTATAGACTTTGTTAAAGAGAGGATGAATACGATGTCTTCAGGACAGAAGAATATTTTATCAGTTCACCTTTTTATTGGAAAGGAGAATCCGATTTCTTTAAATGGAGATGGACAGATTAGTGATGAGTTTTTAGAAATTTACAAGGAAGTGATGGAGACGAAGGGGAGACAAACCCTGGATGGATGGCAATCAGATACGGCTGTCAGAAGGGATTATATATTTATGGAAAGGGAGAATACCAGTCTCTATAAAGAATCTGTCATCAGGATCATATCCGACAGGAGTGAGGAGATCTCTGTCGTACGCAGGGAGTTATTTAAATTCTTTGTTGTCTTTTTTATAATGGTGGCAATTGTTATTATTCTTCTCTACAGAAAAACCAAGGTAATAACTGATCCCATAAAGAACCTGGTTTCTAATGTGAACAGGATTACTGCAGGACATTTTAGTGAGCGGGCAGATGTCATAGGCAACAATGAAATTACTTCTCTATCCGAGCAGTTTAATGAGATGATAGCCCAGCTGGAGAGCTATTATAATGAGCTTGAGGAGAAGGTTCGTGTGAGAACAGCAGAGGTTGTGGCTCAGAAAGAGGAAATTGAGGCACAAAGAGATACACTTCAGGAGCAGAGAAATATGCTTGCAAAAGTGAATGAATCTCTGCAGAAAGCATATACCGAGATAGAGGACAGTATTCATTATGCCAGCAGAATTCAAAATGCCATTCTTCCTCCGGATGATTACCTTAAAAGGGTTATTCCAAACGCCTTTTTCTTTTACAAGCCAAGGGATATTGTTAGTGGAGATTTCTATTGGGTGGCAGCAAAAGATGGCAAGGTGGTCGTTGCCGCGGTGGATTGTACGGGACATGGCGTACCCGGTGCATTTATGTCAATTGTTGGGAATAACCAGTTAAACTATGCGCTGAATGTTCAGAATGAAACCAAACCTTCTGAAATTCTGAGGATTCTTGACCAGGGCGTGTGTGATACATTGCGGCAGACACATAGTGATTCTGTTCATGATGGTATGGACCTGGCAATGGTTACCATAGATAAGAAGAACAAGATATTGCAATATTCCGGAGCATTTAATCCCCTGATAATGATTCGTGACGGCGAAATGGAGAAAATTAAAGCAGATCGCTCAGCCATTGGCGGACATATCCTGCAGGAGGAGAAAAAAAGCTTTACAAACAATGAATTTGAGTATAAGGATGGAGATATGGTATATATGTTTTCAGATGGATATGCCGATCAGTTTGGAGGTGAAAAGGGAGGAAAGTATATGTCCGGAAAGTTTGTGAAATTCTTATTAAGTATACACCATCTATCGCTGGAGGAACAGTATGAGAAACTTGATCAGGAATTAATCAGATGGAGGGGAGATGAAGATCAGGTAGACGACATACTTGTTATTGGAATAAAATTATAAGCTAAAGTATTATAGAATAATCTACATAATATGAGCGATATACCGTCATCTGTCGGAAAAGAAGGGGTAACATTTAGCCCATTTCCGGGATTGCGCCCTTTTACTCCGGAGGAGTCAAAGCTGTTTTTCGGAAGAGAAGGACAGAGCAGGTCTGTACTTGATTCTTTGGAAAAGAATAGGTTTGTTGCTGTTATCGGAGCTTCCGGATCGGGTAAATCCTCGTTGATTTATTGCGGAGTAGTTCCTGAACTTCAAAAGCAAGCTTCAAAGAAATGGACCATTGTCACAACCAGACCTGGATCTGATCCTCTTCGGAATCTGGTGGATTCATTTTCCGCTTCTTTTACCGGAAAATTTAAGGATGCTGATACTGAGATTTTAAGAGATCAGGATATTGGTCTGCAGGAGTGGATCAAGGGAAAGAAGTTGGGAGATCAGCCTATTTTGATCATTGTGGACCAGTTTGAGGAAATCTTCAGATTTACCGGTACAGGTGCAGCAGATGAACAATTGAATCAGATCAAAAGGTTTGTAGATTTGATCTATAGTGGATCAAGTTCTGAAATCATCCCTGTATATGTGGTGCTTACAATGCGTTCAGATTTCATTGGAGAGTGTTCTATTTTTCAAAATTTAACGGAATTAATAAATAAGAGTAATTACCTGATTCCTCAAATGACCAGAGACGATTTCAAGAAGGCTATTAAGGGACCTGTTGGAATCGGAGGGGCAACAATTGATGAAGATCTTGTTGATCAATTATTGGATGAGGTAGGAATTGATACAGACCAGCTACCAGTTCTTCAGCATGCTCTTATGCGGACATGGGAGCACTGGAAACTTCAGAATGATCCGGATAAGCCGATTTCAATTGGGGACTATGAGGCGATAGGAAGGATGGAAAAGGCTTTGTCGGATCACGCCAATGAGGCATTTGATGAATTAAATGAAAGTCAGCGTGTTATTTGTCAGAATCTATTTAAGATACTTACGGAAAAAGGAGGGGATAACCGGGGGCTGAGACGCCCGAACAGAGTACAAAAAGTAGCTGAAATTGCGAAGTGTTCAGTGAAAGATATTATTGAAATTGCTGAGCTATTCAGAACCAGGGGCAGGACATTCTTAACGCCCTATCAACCGGTTGAGATTACCGAAGAGACAGTGATTGATATCTCCCATGAATCACTAATGAGGATATGGGACCGACTCAGGCTCTGGGTGGATGAGGAGGCTTCATCTGTTCAAATGTACAATCGTCTGTCTGAGGCATCCGAACTTTACCAGGAGGGCAGAACAGGACTTTGGCGTCCGCCGGACTTGCAACTTGCGTTGAACTGGCGTGAGAAGCAAAAACCTTCAGCTACCTGGGGAGTGCAGTATAATCCGGCTTTTGAGCGATCAATGGTCTATCTCAGTACAAGTGATACCGAGTTTAAGAAGGAGGAGGAGAATAAAATCCGCTTGCAGAAACGCAGGCTAAAAATTACCAGATCATTTGCATTGGTATTGGGAGCCATTGCTGTTTTTGCCATGGGATTGTTTCTCTATTCCCAGGTTTTGAAAAAAGAAGCTGAGGCATCGGCAAAAGATGCTAAAGTTCAGACTGAAATTGCAATTGAACAACGTAAAGAAGCAGATAAACAGAAGGTTGCAGCACAGGAGTCGGCTGATATAGCCACACAACAAAAGCTCATTGCTGAAGATGCAACTGCTGCAGCAGAGGTCAGTAAAGAAGAGGCCTTAGTACAACTTGGTCGTGCTGATAGTGAAGCCGAGCGGGCATTGAGAAGTGCGCAAGAGGCAAAAAAGCAAGAGAGACTGGCAAAAGCTAATGAGCAGTTAGCAAATGATCAGACTCTTGCAGCAAATATTGCAAAAGATGAAGCTACTAAGAGTCAGATCTTATCTATTGCAAAATCAATGGCTGTTAAATCCCTTCAAATTGATGATGATCCGGACCTTCAGGCATTGTTGGCATTCCAGGCTTACAAATTCAATCTGAAATTTGAAGGGTGGTCTCACGATGCTGATATCTATGCTGGATTATACAGCGCCCGAAAAACACTTTTGGGAAATGAATATAATATGTACAAGGGACATACACAGTCTATTAATTCCCTGGTATTTCACCCCGGCACGGATGATTGGTATACCGCAGGAGCTGATGGCCGGATTCTTAAGTGGTCATTGTCAGATTCGAGAAAATCATTTGCCCTTGTCTCGCAAACAGATTTATTGTTTAAATCTCTGGCAATAAGTAAAGATGGAAAATGGCTTGTAGCGGGAACAGATAAAGGTGGGATCTATATATATGAAACGGGAAAGCCAGGAAAAGAACCTATTCATTTAAATGGACATGAGGGGAGGATTCGGAAAATTGAGTTCGCAAATGGAGGAGACTTTTATACAATAGGATTGGACAAACGGATATTGAAGTGGAATGTAACAGGAAAAGCGGCTCAGGTTTTTGCAAGTTCTAAATACCGTTTTAACGATATAGCCATAGCACCTGATGGACAGACCGTGGGAGCTGCTGACCGGTCAGGTAATATTTTTATCTATTCAATTTATGATCCGGAAGATCCAATCATACTTCCCGGTTCTGTCAAAAATCCATCTTTCTCTCTTGATTTTAGCGGTGACGGAAAGTATTTCGCTGTGGGTGATGGAAGTGGTATTGTAAGATTGTATAGTACAGAAACATGGCAAGCGACAATTAGTCTGAGAGGTAGTACTGCCAGGATCAATGATGTGAAATTCAGCCCTAAAAGTAATTACCTTGCTTCAGCTGGTAACGATAGCAAAGTGTTGATGTGGGAAATGAAGAATCTGAATAATTCACCGCTGGTAATGGAAGACAATAAGGGATTTGTTTTTACTATAGGTTTCAGTCAGGATGAGAAGTTTCTTATAAGTGGGGACGAGGCCAATGAACTTATTGTAAGACCAGTTCGTTCAGATCTTCTTATTGAAGGTTTTTGCTCTATGATTAAGCGAAATTTAACACAGGTAGAATGGGAAGTTTATGTTGGGGTTGGAGAGAATCTCAAATATCAGAAAACCTGTCTTCTCCTGGAAACAGAAAATTAGGCGCATATGAGAAAACTAATACTTATTCTGGCAATTGCTGCTTTTTCGGTTAACATGATGGCTCAGCAGGAGTGTGCCTTTGTTTTAGAGGAGGCCCAGGAAATGTTTGCTGCCGGATTAATCGAAACTATTCCCGATAAACTATCTTCATGTTTGAAAACCGGGTTTACCAATGAAGAGCAGCTTCAGGCATATAAACTGATTATCCTCTCTTATCTCTTTGACGATAACATTGAAGAGGCAGATGAATTTATGTTACAGTTCTTATCGGAGTTTCCTGCCTATGAGCCTGTTGCAACAGACCCAAGGGAATTTGTTCTGTTGATGGAGACTTATGATACTGATCCGGTTCTTATGCTGGGTGGTGGTGTTGGAGCGAATTTCTCATTTCCTATTGCAACAGAGGGATTGGGAGTCCATAATGTGTTGTTTCATGAAGGTAATTTTGTACCGGGCAGAGCAGGATTTCACGGAAATTTTATGGTTGAGCGTCAGATTAACCCCAATTTTCATTTGTTGGGAGAATTGTCCATTGCCAATGTTGTGTTTGACAACTACCTTGACGATGAAACTGATAATATTACCCTTTCAGCTGAAATTACAGATTATTCGATTGTAGAGTATTATGAAACCCAGACTCAACTGAGATTACCGGTAAGCGCAGCATATTATTTTGGAGATTCTGATTTCAAGCCTTACATAAGAATGGGCATTGTTCCGGGAGTTTTACTATCAGCAAAAGCTGAAGCAAAAAGAGTATATATTAACACAGGTAATATCAAGTATGATGATCTTGATGTCGCCAATGTGGATGTTCTTCCCGGGAGAAGAATGTTTAACGTATGGGCCTTTGCCGGTGCCGGATTCACTTACAAATTAGGAGCAGGCAATTTCTTTCTTGACTTAAGATACCATGCCAATCTACTCAACCAGGTAAAACCGGATAGTGATCCTTATATGTTCCAGGACCTTGTTAACGTGATTTATTTTGTCAACGACAAGTTTCTCCTTAATAACCTTACTGCCACAGCCGGCTACATGTTCCCGCTTTATCGACCTAAAAAGAAAGAACAATAATTATGAAGCGATTAGTAAAATATATTCTGGTAAGTCTGGCTATTGTTCTTCTCTATTCATGCTCAGACGGCTTGTCAGATTTTCAGAAAAAATCTTTCATGAAATTCTATGGGAGTTACCAGCTGGATATCGGGAGGGATGTGCAGGTGCTGGCATCTGGAGGCTATGCAATTACAGGGAGTATGATACCGGACTCAATCTCTAGTATGTTTCTGATTATTACCGATGAATATGGAAATCAAACTGAAAATTCCCCAAAGTACTACGGAGGTCTTTTACAAACATCAGGCAGTAGCTTATTGGCCCTGGATGATGGTTTTCTTCTGGTTGGACAGATTGTTGATACTCTTGTAGATGGAACGCTGCAGTCAGATATTTACATGGTACGTACTGATTTAGCTGGTGAAGAATTATGGTCCAGTCGGCTTGGTGGTGATGAAAATGAGACTGTATATCATGTTACCACAAGATCAGAAGGTGGCTATGTTCTGGCAGGGAAACGAGAAGTAAATAATCAGGATGATTTATGGATTGTCATGGTGGATGAAGAAGGAAATAAGATTTCAGATTTTATTGGAAGTAATGGAATATCGGATGATGAAGCACGATATATTCATAATACCGGGAATGGCTACCTGGTGGCTTGTACTTATGATGATGGTGCTTTTGCCGGCAAAGATTTTATGGTGGTATACGTAGATGAGAATAGTAATTTGTTCGACACCCGTGCCATGGGAACAAATTATGATGATTTTGCAAGAAGCATTATTGTATATGATGGAGCATATTTGTTAATGGGAAATTCAAATAACACCACAAGAGGGAACAGTGAGATTGCACTTTATACATTTACGCTTGAAGGTAATTTAATCAAAAACCAACAGGAGCTTGCAACCATTTTTGAAATAGGAATAGACTTAACAGGAGAAGGTTGTGCGATTGGTTCCGATGGAAATATTGCTGTGGTGGGTAGCCGGGAGGTAAATGAAAACAAAGATATTCTTCTGCAGTTTATTGGTGAAGGCGGTGATGTGGGTGAAGCTGAAATATTCGGACAACTTGGAAGTCAGTCTGGAAACGCCATTAAACGAACACTCGACGGAGGTTTGATCCTGGTGGGGTCAAACGGACTAGAAGGTAATAGTGTGATATCCCTGATCAAGACAAATGCCCAGGGAAAGTTTTAGTATCAAATGATAAAATATATACCCATGAGAACCAGGTTAAAAAGTTTCCTGTTCCTTGCATTACTGGGAATCACCGCTTTGTCGTTTAGTCAAAGTGCAGTAATAGTTGAAAACATTGTTGATGAAGGTGATGTCAGGGATGCATCAGATTATACCATTGAAATAACTGTTTCCAATGATACTTTTCTTACTGTAGATCTTGCAAAAACAGCTCTTTTGAATGGATTGAAAGGTTCAAGCACTGAATTTGATGCTGTAATTGATGCAGTAGCATTGACAGATGTAGTATTTACGAATGATGATACCGTTGCAACTATTACTATCAGTCAGTTTACCTCCTATTTTATTGCTGCTGATGATGCCATTGGTCTTACCATACCTGCAGGCGCACTGAAATCCGAGGCTTCCATTGTTCTTACCGATAGTGTTAGAATTTCGAATCTCTTGCCACTGATATCTATTACAAATCAAACCTATACGGAAGCAGACATACGCACAAGTTCAATATCATTTGACATTACCCTTGACGGCGATGTCTGGGCCAGTTCATTAAGCGCTGATTTTAAAGATAGAATTGATGGTGATGGGAGCGCATGGGATGCAGATATCAGACCAAATTTGACGATCACCCGTTTAAGTGCTTCAGTTGTTCACGTGACAATCCCCCAAACAGGTTCCTTTGATATATCAGTGGATGAGGATGTTACTATTTCTATTATTGCAGCCGACCTGGATTATTCCACCGCTGGACCATATTCAGTTTCCGGTACAAAAACAATATCTCCAATCCCTCCAACTATTGTTGCAAGTGGATCAATTACCACGGTTTCCGACGAAGGTGATATCAGGGGAAGCAGTTATGAAATAGTACTGACTCTTTTTGAGGATACCTGGGTCGCTGGTGTTGGCACTGTTGGTGCAACTACAGAGAGTCTGGTGAACAGTATTACCTGTATTCCTTCAGATGGCGGATGGGATGATCTGATTATTGATATTTTAGGTGGTGACCAGGGAGTTAGCAATGTTTCAGCTCCTTCCGGTGGTATAGTTACAATCACTGTTCCTGTAAAAAGCGATTTCAATATCACACAGGATATCTCCCTGAGTATTGATGCACCGGCTAGTTTGTTTACTAATTCAGCCAGTGTTTTATCAGATGCTGATTTTGCAGGTATTAATAGAATAACGCCCACAATTGTCATTACTGCAATTCCCGATCCTTTAACTGAAGCAAATTTAAATGACGGGAAATTGACTGTTAAGCTATATGAGGAGACATTTTTAAACTCTACGCTACAGAATAATTACATTACTATAAATTGTAATCTGGCAGGAATTCCGGGCTTATATATTAATGGTGATAGTGACGTAGATTATTTTACGGATGATTCAGCCACAATCGATCTTAAATTTAACGGATCAAGTTTTAGTGTTGATCAGCTGCTTGGAATTACAATTGGACAAGAGGAGTTAAGTGGTAGTGAAGATTTGACATCTGCACAAAGTGTTACAGTATATGCTGTAATTGAACCTGTTATTTTATCAGTTTCTATTCCTGATGTTGCGATGGGGATTGGCGATGTTGTGACAGCAACCATTTATGTGGATGATGATGATGACAATATTTTTACTTATGGTTCCGGAACAATTGCCGGGAGAAGTATTTCAGTCTTCAGAAGGATAGACAAAAATACTTATGAGGGAGATTTTCAAATAATTGAGAATTCAACTCCGGAATATCTGGCAATTGAGAGTATTCCGGTAGTAAATTTACAATTGTTTAATGGATCAACGCCGGGAAATATCTTCAGTTCAAGCATTATCGGTTCACATGATGCTATTGACTCCAGGAGACCAATAGTTGACCTTATTGATTTCAATAATGGCAGCTATAAAATTGGAGACCAGATTACTGCGGTGATCCATGCCACTGAAAGTGGCCTGACATTTGATGATGCCTTGACAAAGATCAATACCATAGCCCTTAGTGCTTCCAATGTACAGTCAAATGAATCGGGTTCAGGAATTTACCAGTTAAACTATACTGTCGAAGATGGGAATCCTGACCTTAGTGGTGCAATTCTTGTTGATGTTGTGATGAAGGATGCTGTTGGCAACCCCAGTATTCTTTTCAATACTGTTTCAGGACCAAGCCCTGTAATTGATGCCAACAGTCCACTTATCAGTTCCATAACAGTTACATCCTCCGGAGTTAAGGTGCCGGGACAAACTGTAGTACTCACTATTGTTTCTACTGAAACAGGGCTTAACTTAAGAAGTGGTACTCACGTGAATAATATCCCCTCTACCTCACCCAGATTGTCATTTGTTGATAATAATAACAACACGTATGCTATTATTTATACTGTTTCCTCAGACGATGATCCGGTAGAATCTGTTGGTGATTTAAAAGCAACGATTGTACTTGGAGATGATGCAGGCAATGAAACGACCCAGGTTGACGGACTATTAAGTAACGATGTTACAATTGTTACCGATGCTCCATCTGCATATATTTTTGGAGGTGGTCAGATTTGTCCGGGTGGTTCAATGGAGGTGTTTGTAAGTTTAACCGGGCATGCACCATTTACTATTGAAGTTGCAGATGGTCATGGTTCTTCACAGGTTTACTCAAGTATTCCGTCTGAATATAGTTTCATGGCAAGCCCATCCATTCCACATACTTACTCTTATACAATTAGCTCTGTGGTAGATGCTTTGTCTGTTCCCGGAATAGGTTCGGGATCAGCAGAAGTTATTTTGAATTCGAATCCTACGGTAAGTATTACCAACTCAAGAACCTCATTCCAGGTCACTGAGTCGCCTGTTGCCTTAACAGCAAATCCTTCAGGAGGGCTATTTACCGGTATTGGTGTTGTCTCATCAGAAAATTTGTTTTATCCGAATGTAGCTGATACTACCAATTCCCCACATACTATTTATTATTCATATGAGGATCCTGTTACAGGATGTATCGGTCAGACAAGCATAGAATTTAGTGTGCTGGTTGAGCAGGCGGATTTTAATTTGCCTGAAGTCATTTGTTACAATGCTCCCCCAACAATAATTACAGGAACAATTACCGGGGGCGGAACAGGGGTATTTTACCTTAAGGATAGAAAGGGGAATTTAATTCTTGGTTCATTGGTAAACTCAGGATTTAATGAAGCAACTATATATGCTGATGGTTTAAGAGGAGGGAATTACATAGTTGAATTTGTGTATGATTGGAATGGTAAACCCGGAAATATTACTACAAAGGATTTTGATATTGATGAAATAGCAGAAATAAAGTTTATTGATCCTCTTCCTGCAACTTTTTGCAATGATGATGATGCATTCTTTCTTGAAACATCATTGGATGATCCGAATGAAACATATTCCTACACCGGACCTGGTGTATCCCTGAAACCTCAGGGCTATTACTTCGATCCTGCTAAGGCAAATCTGGGTGGAAATATTATTTTTTACGAGTTTATATCTCAGGATGGATGCATCCGTGATTCATCATTTGTTGTTACTAATTTCGATGTGCCTACAGTTGATTTTACACCACAAGCTATTTGCATACCAACCAGCGGAGGGCCAATTGGTTTTACAAATCTTACCGATAAGGAAATACTTGTAGATGAGTGGAGATGGGAATTTGGTGATGTAAATAGTGGAGAATTTAACGAAGTCACCAGAAATACTAAAACAAATGAAGTTCATGATTTTACTGCTCCAGGTTCCCGGCAGATTAGCCTGGAGGTAATTACAGTTTCAGGTTGTTTAGCCAGATTTGATACTATTGTGGATTTTGGTGATAAACCAGTTGCTGATTTCACATGGGTGAGTGATTGTTGGGTAGACAATACAGATCTGATTTTGATAAATGAGTCATTCTCTGAGAAGGCCTGGGAGTCCTTTCATTGGGAGATTTATGATTTTCCGGGAGGTGCCTTAATTGAAACTATTGATACTGTGACAGATGCAGTTCTTCCTCCAGATGCTATTTATGAATTTGAAGAGGACGGTAAGTATAGGATTAGATTGACAGCAGTTAATGAGCTCCTGTGTTCTGATGATACAGTTAGGATTTTGTCATTGAAGCCAACTATCTCTATTGCCGAAGCTGGCTTCCATTTTGAGAATTTTGATGACCTTGTGGTAGACAATCCAAGTCAATGGTCTCCGGAAGCCGAAAGTGGTTACGGCAATGATATCTGGAAACGGGATTATGTGGCTCATAGTTTTGCTTCTTCTGATGATATCGGATGGTACACAGATCTTTCACTTCGCCTTGCAGAAAGGTCGTGGATACAAAGTCCGTGTTTTGATTTTTCAGATACCGATCGTCCAATGATCCGAATGGATATAGCAAAAAGTTTTGACTTAACCGGTGACGGAGCTGTACTTCAGTATACTTTAAATGACGGAGCAGAGTGGATTACGGTTGGGAATATCAATGAAGGGATCAACTGGTACAATTCTTTTGACATAAATGAAAAGCCGGGAGGTGATGATGGAAGTGGTAATATTGGTAGTAGCATTGGCTGGTCAGTTAGTGATGCTTTCGATCCTGATAAAGAATGGGTCTCTGCTGCACATGATCTGGATATGTTAATTGGAGAAAAGACGGTTATTTTTGGAATTTTTTACGCTACAGATGATGGACATGTTGCGGAGAATGAGGGTATTGCTATTGATAATATTTATATTGGAAAACGGACCAAACATGCTCTTCTTGAGCATTTTACAAATTCTGCATCCGGTTCAGCAATAAGTGCAGATAATGTGGTAGATATTTTTGCCTCTAACAATAGCCTTGATGTTACCAATCTGCAGTATCATATGCACTATCCGGGAGAGGATCCAATGAATGAAAACAACTCTTCACCGGGTTCTGCCAGATCGTTCTATTATGGTGTTAACCAAGTTCCTTACGCTATAATGGATGGTGGAGTGCAGAGTAAATATGTATATGACTTTTCTTCATCGAAACCATCTGGTACTTATCTGAAAGAGTTAACTCTTGAGGATCCTTTATTTGAATTGGAAGTAAGCTTTCAGTTACATAGTAGCAGATTAAGTACATCTATAAGGATAAATGCTTTGCAGGCTATTGATGACGCTGATATAGTATTGAATGTTGCCGTCGTTGAGAAAACAGTAAAATATGAAGAATTTAATGAAGATTCTATATTTCACAATGTTGTCCTGACTATGTTGCCCAGTCCTGCAGGAAAGCTTTATTCTAAATCATGGACCATAAATGAGAATACCAGTGAACTCTTTAGCTGGACCTATGAAAATGTTGAGGATTACGATGAACTAATGATCGTTGCTTTTATGCAGGATCGTACAAGTGGAAAGGTGCTTCAGGTTGCTTCTGAGGATGTTTCAAAGTTTGGCCTAGGGGAAGTAATATATCAATACAAGTCAATAAAAGTTTATCCTAATCCGGCTTATGATAAGATCAATGTGGAACTTGAACAGCCTCTGCTTAGTGATGGATTAATTGAGATAACAGACATGACCGGTCGTGTAGTCTATAGTTCAGGTATCTATTACGGAGAGCAGAGAATACAACTGGATATCTCGAATCTCTATGAGGGATCTTACATCCTTCAGAGTAAGGTAAACGGGAAAGTAGTTAGCCGGGCAAACTTTATAAAGGTGAGATAGCTCAGGATTCACTTTTGAGCATCTCTCCAAATTCTACTCCGAATTCAATGAGTTCTTCGGCCTTTTCACCATTTGGATAGAATTTGGCTGCAAGGGTATTTTTTACTTTTAGTTTCAGGTTACTCAGGTGATCTTCAATAATCTTCACAGCCTCTCCGCTCCACCCGTATGATCCAAAAACAGCTGCCGGCTTATCCTTGTCTCTAACTGGATTAATGACACTAAATAGTTTATAGATGGGTAGTAAGGTGTTTTGATTAATGGTAGGGGAGCCGACAATCAATGCATCAGCCCTCACCAGCTTCTCCTCCAGATCTCCCAGCAAAATATTCTCAATGTCAACCAAATCGATATCGAAATCACCTGACTTCTTTAATCCGTCTGAAATTCTGTTGGCCATTTCTTTGGTGTAGCCATAAGCTGATATATATGCCACAAGAATCCTGTTTCTTTTCTCAGTATTCTTCATGTATTCAGCTGACAGTTTTCTGGTTTTATCAATAATGTTCTTCCAGGTAGAACGCAATATTGGGCCATGTCCCGGACAAACACAATCAATATCCAGACCTTCCAGCTTGTCGATGGCCTTTAGCATAAATTTACTATATGGCTTTAGGATCACGTCAAAGTAGTAATCAAAAGATTCTTCATAGTCACCAACCAAATCATCAAACATAAGTTCATTGGCATAATGTGCGCCAAACGAATCACAGGTAAAAAGAACCTTCTCTTTTTCCAGGTATGCATATATCGTATCAGGCCAATGTAGATTTGGGGCTCCGATAATACGTAATTGTGTATCACCAAGGTCAACAATATCACCATTCTTTACCTTCATCCATTTGAAAGGTTTTTCAATCATCTCAGCGAGATAATTTAAGGCTTGGCCGCTGCCAACAACTGTCGCATTTGGGGCAAGTTCAAGTAAATATTTAAGGGAGCCGGAGTGGTCGGGTTCTGTGTGCGTGCATATTATATACTCAATCTCTTTGGGCTTAACCAAGGTTTTTAATTTTTCAAGGTATGTGTCCCAAAAAGTAGATTTTACAGTATCTATAATCGTCTTTTTTTCAGCATTAATAAAGTATGAATTGTAGCTTGTGCCATGTTTTGTTTCCATGACAATATCAAAAGTAATGATCTCATGATCCAATACACCAATCCATTCAACACGATCATTTACCTTCTGTGTTTTATTATCTTTCATAATTTAACCTAATTTGCTGCAAATATAGAAAGTAATGCTCATGAATCATTGACAAATCGTCATAAAAAAAGCTGTTTCATCGAAATGAAACAGCTTTCAAAACTCACAATCTGACTGTAACGGATCTAACTAAAATCTTTTAGTTGGAATTCTTTACTTTGAAGAACCACAACTCTTTCCACAATCTTTTTTTGCTTCAGCATTGCAATCACTTGATTTCTTCTCGCTTTTTTTCGTTTTTTTCGTTTTTTTCTCTTTTTTCGGATCTTGATCGGCAAGTGAAATTGTTGATAGTGATGAATTATTTGATGCAAATACAGGTGCAGTTATTCCTCCAAGGAATATTGCAATCACCAGAATAGCTAATACTTTTTTCATGATCTTAAGATTATTACATTAATTTGTGAATGCAATTTACTGAATTACATGTGTTAAAATGTTAATGAAGTGTTAAAAAAGAGTAGAAGGTCTTTTATTTAAGTCAGGTGGCAATTTCTGTTACTCCACCTTTGGTTTTTTCACCTAATTCAACACAAATATTTGAATCAAGTGGTATAAACACATCCAGTCTGGAGCCAAATTTGATAAATCCCAATTCCTGACTGGATCGTACGCTGCTACCCATAGCTGCATAGCTGACGATTCTTCGGGCTACAAAACCTGCAATTTGCTTTACCAGAATTTCACGTTTATCATTAATAATAACAATGGAACTATGCTCATTGAGGCAGGATGACTTGGGGTAGCGGGCCACAAGGTAGGCTCCTTTGTGATATTTATAGTATTTAATAGTACCTGAAATTGGATACCAGTTGATGTGTATGTTATGAATACTCATAAAGATGGAGACCTGTATTCGTTTGTCTTTGAAGTATTCATTTTCTTCTACAGTCTCAATTGCAACAATGGTTCCATCAGCCGGAGCTAAAATTGAGTCTGTATTGTGAGCAAAAGTTCGATTGGGTATTCTGAAAAATCTAAAAACGAGAGCTATAAAGACCAACAATAATACTTGAATCACTAGGTAGAATTGTAGAGATAACACAAAGTAAGAGATCAGCGACAACGCAAGAACGAGTGTCGTGAAAATTGTAATAATCTTATATCCTTCACGATGAAGTAAACTCATATTAGTTCAGCGAGAATTAGTATTCCAATAAAAATCGGGGCACTAAAAAGCAAGGAGTCAAAGCGATCCAGGATTCCACCATGACCAGGAATCACATCGCCTGAATCTTTTACCCCTGCTTCACGTTTTAATTTACTTTCAAACAGGTCTCCTATAACTGAAGTCAGACTCATGAGAACTGCTAAAGTAATCCATAACAGACTCGAATATTTATCAATTAGCAGGGAAACTCCCCAACCGGCTATGCCCGTAAGGATTAATCCACTGATAAAACCCTCCCAGGTCTTTCGGGGAGAAATCGAGGGAAATAGCTGATGTTTCCCAAACAGTGATCCTAAAAGGTATGCACCTGCATCATTAATCCAGATCAATGATAAGAGAATAATGGGTAGTACTGCACTATATTTTCCTACTTCCATTTTCCAGCCAGATGCAAGAAAAAAAGCCAGTGATCCGGAAATCCAGAACATGGCAAGCGTCATCATGCTAATATCCCTGAATGAAGATAAGCTATTTGTAAGGGAATAGAGAATTATCAGAGAAAATGCTACAATCACATATCCTATGATCCAAACAGATTCAATTTTTTGAGAGAATAGCAAGTAAAACAATACTAATAAAAGCAATCCCAAAAATAAGAGTAATGAAAACAAGCTACGGTCTTCAATTTTGAACATTCTCTTGAATTCCAGGAAGCTGATTGAAAATATTAGCAGCATTAATCCCAGGGCAGTTTGTTGCCCGATAATCATCGCCCCTGAAACAATTGCAATTATGAGTATCCCTGAAATAGATCGTTTTACCAATGTGATCATTGATTTTCAAACTCTTGAATTAATAGTTTGGAGCGCATAACATCATCTCTTAAGACATAGATTTCAATATCACCAAATTGGTATGCAGAGTCCATTTTATTAATTAAAAATGAATTGATGCTATGGTCTCCAAGAATTTGTCTGACAATTTCAGCTTCATACATTTTATTCGTGGAGTATACGATAATCCTGTCATTTGTCGTCATGATCTTTTTTTACGGATTCTTTTTTATTAACAGTCTTGTTTTTCACTTTCTTCTCTTCACTTTCGACTTTTGACTCCTGACTTTGGCTTTTCCGAGCTTCGCTATTCTCTGTATTCTTCTCTTCACTTTCGCTTTTGGATTTGTCAGGGTCCGGTTCGCTCTTGTTTTCTTTACTTTTTACGGATTTTTTCCTTGCTTTGTCTACAGTCTTCTTTTTTTCAGCCTCTTCCTCAGTCTTCCATGGGCGCTTGCCAAATACTTTTTCGAGGTCCTCACTGAAGATTACTTCTTTTTCGAGTAGTGTCTCTGCCAGTTTTGTCAATCCTGCTTTGTTCTTCTTTAGAATTGCCAATGCCCTTTTATACTCCTGATCAATCAACAATGCGACTTCATCATCAATTAATTCGGCGGTCTTCTCGCTATATGGTTTATTAAAAGAGAATTCACTTTGTCCGGACGAGTCAAAATAGCTTCTGTTTCCAATTGTTTTTCCCATTCCAAAATAGGAAATCATCGCATAAGCTTGTTTGGTTACTCTCTCAAGGTCATTCAGCGCTCCTGTTGATATCTTACCAAAAATAAGCGCTTCCGAAGCCCGTCCTCCCAATGTAGCACACATTTCATCCAACATCTGTTCCGTGGTGGTGATTTGCCTCTCTTCAGGCAGATACCATGCAGCACCCAATGCTCGTCCACGCGGGATGATGGTTACTTTAATAAGTGGATTGGCATGTTCAAGTAGCCAGCTTACAGTAGCATGTCCT
Source organism: Bacteroidales bacterium (assembly GCA_030589895.1). Taxonomy (GTDB): domain Bacteria; phylum Bacteroidota; class Bacteroidia; order Bacteroidales; genus JAUUZQ01. Next base: position 46,610 of record JAUUZQ010000001.1, on the reverse strand, counting down.
CCTTCGTGGAATGCTATGGTACGTTTCTCCTCTTTCTTGATAATTTTATTTTTCTTTTCCAGACCACCAATGATCCTGTCTACCGCATCAAGAAAATTCTGACTACCAATGGATTTCTTGTTTTGTCGTGCAGCAATAAGAGCAGATTCGTTGCAAAGATTGGCAATATCAGCTCCGGAAAATCCAGGAGTTTGCTTGGAGAGGAAATCAAGATCAACAGAATCGTCAACCTTTAGTGGTTTTACATGTACTTCAAATATCGCTTTCCTTTCATTCAGATCAGGCAGTTCGACATGAATCTGTCGATCGAATCTTCCAGCCCTGAGCAGTGCAGAATCCAACACATCTGCACGGTTGGTTGCAGCCAGGATAATTACTCCACTGTTTGAGCTAAAACCATCCATCTCAGTTAAGAGTTGGTTAAGGGTATTTTCACGTTCATCATTTGCTCCATAGTTCGGGTTTCTTCCCCTGGCCCGTCCAACTGCATCTATTTCGTCAATAAATACTATACATGGAGATTTCTCTTTGGCTTGTTTAAACAAGTCTCTGACTCTCGAAGCTCCGACACCAACAAACATCTCAACAAAGTCTGAACCTGACATGGAGAAGAATGGAACATTCGCCTCACCTGCTACTGCTTTGGCCAATAGTGTTTTTCCTGTTCCCGGAGGGCCTACCAACAGAGCACCTTTTGGAATCTTTCCCCCAAGTTCTGTATATTTTTTAGGATTCTTAAGAAAATCTACGATTTCCCTGATTTCAACTTTGGCTTCTTCAAGTCCTGCAACATCTGTAAAATCAGTTTTTACACTGGTTTCTTTATCAAAGATTTTGGCTTTGGATTTACCAACGCTGAAAATGTTACCGGCACCTCCACCACCTCCTGCGCCTCCCCCCATTTTTCGAAGCATGAATACCCAGATTCCCAAAATTATCAGAAAAGGGAAGATCCAAACCAACATCTCACCCATAACATTTTTTCGAACGGCAGTGGTGTAGGATGGCTTATAATCAGGAGGGAGCTCATTCATGACTGTATTCAATTCCCGGCCAAAAACTTCCGGAAATACAATTGTAAAATAGTATTGTGGAACACTTTGTCCCAGAACTGAGTTGCTTCGGGTTTCTTTCAGTTCACTGTATTTGGCATCAGCCAATTTTTCTGCTTTGATATAAATCTCAACTTTCTCTTTATTTACAATGACGATTTTTTCAACATCTCCGTCTTTTAACATCTCAAAGAAGGAATTTGAATCTGTTTCCGCAATTCCTCCGGTGTTGGTTAAAAACTGTACCCCAAGGAGTGCAAGTAAGATGACTCCTACAATCCAGTATGTATTAAACTTTGGTTTCCCTTCCTTATTCTGGCCTAACTTGCCAAAGGGATTTAATGGTTTTTTATCTTTTTCTGACATAGTTTTAATGTTTACTTTTCATCCTCAATGTGTTCAATTTCTCCATCTGCCCACAACTCCTCTAAATTGAAAAATGATCTCTTCTCCTCAAGAAATATATGAACCAGTATATCAAAATAGTCTATTAGCACCCACTGGCTATTCTCACTTCCCTCAATATGATGGGCTCTGACATCAGCTTCCTTTTTAAGCTTGCCCTGAATTGCATCAGCTATGGCATCAACCTGTGTTGTTGATTCACCATGACAAATTACAAAATAGTCGCTGATTGAATTGTGTATCCCGATTAGGTTTATTGATACAATTTGTTTACCCTTCTTTTCCTTTATAGCGTCGAGTATAAAGTTGAGTCTGGTCTCTATATTTGTTTCCTTTTTATCTGTCATTTAATATTCTATCAAATGTACTGTTTTTTAATTATTTCGCTTCTTCTTCTCTTTGTGACAAATTTAACCGCTATTTTTACATTAAGGAAATAAGAAAGCGCATATATCCTTCTTCCAGATATCAAATATTATACCATGGAATACACTCTTATTCATTTAACAACAGTAAACTCAACAAATAGTTATATGAGAAAGCTTCTTCAGTATAATAAGGTGCAAGATGACACAGTTGTTATTGCTGATTATCAGGATACTGGGAAAGGTCAGGGTGAAAATATTTGGGTGAGTAAGAGAAATGAAAATTTACTCTTTAGCTGGGTAGTGTTTTCTGCATTTTTGGCAGTCTCTGATCAGTTTGTCCTGTCAAAAACGGTATCACTGGGAATTGTGGATGCGATTGATGAGTTTGGATTGAATTCTCAAATTAAGTGGCCAAATGATATTATTTGTAATGATAAGAAGTTAGGAGGTATCTTAATTGAACATACAATACAGGGAGATGTTCTTAAAAATTCAGTGATAGGAGTTGGAATTAATGTGAATCAGCTGACGTTTCCAGCTTTCTCTTTTCCTGCTACATCCTTGTCTGAACAATCCGGAAAGGTTTTTGATTTACAGGAGCTGATGAAAAGGGTAATGCATCATCTGAAGATCAGATATAATCAATTGCAAGAAGGAGAGGTGAAGCAGATAAACAGACAATATCTGGAAAAGCTCTATAGAAAAAACAGTCCTGCTACATTTGAAACAGCTTCGGAAAGTTTTAGAGGAAAAATTGTTGGAGTAAATGAAATTGGAGAGTTGGAGATTGAGGTTTCAGGCAAGATACGGAGTTATGGCTTTCATTCTATAAAGATGATTAATTAAGGGTCTTTAGAATACTTTGTCAACTATTGGCTATTGCTTCCCTGCTCCTGAATCATTTTTTTTGCATAAAATCAAAAGTTTCAATCTTTTCCACCAATGAATTGACAAATTGTTTCAGCGGTGATTTTACCATAGGGATCAACATTTTATTTATATCCGGTTCGATGGTGATTTTTATTCGGGAGCCTGTAGCGTCTACTTCTTTGATCTGAATCCACATGGTAAAGTTATACTGAGAAATTGATGGGTCACTTTTTATTTTGATGAGTTTGAAAGGCTCTTTTTCAAAAATCTTCATGCCCATTGTACCAATGGTATCTATCTTAAAACTACAACTCTCTTCATCCGCTTCCCAGTCACTTACTTTTTCCTGTGGGATTATGTTTTTGAAGTTTCTGAAATCTATAATAAAATTATAGATTAGCTCTGCACCTGAATCAGCCTTCCCGATTCTACTTTCTATTTTCATTATAATTTCGGTTTTGAAGGTTTATTGACCGGTCCAGTTTGATGGGTCCAGCCTCCATTTTTTTAGTAATTCTATTTGACTGGATTGTATATATCCACTCTCCAGTGCCTGTTCCAGCATGGTGTCATAATCACTCAAGGTGATTAGCTTAACATTATGCTGTTTAAAATTCTGATCTGCTTCGTTGAACCCATATGTAAACGTTGCTACCATACCCAAAACATCACATCCTGCTTTTTTTAGCGCTTGTACTGCTTTTAATGAACTGCCACCTGTCGAAATGAGGTCTTCAATCACAACTACTCTTTGTCCGGATTCATAATAGCCCTCAATCAGATTTTCCATTCCATGTTTTTTTGCACTACTTCTAACATATATAAATGGAAGCCCCATGATATCTGCAACCAGTGCTCCTTGTGCAATAGCTCCGGTAGCAACTCCGGCAATCAAATCAACATCACTAAAATTTTGTTGAATTGCTTCTGCATATTGATTTCTGATATAGGAACGGGTATCCGGGTAGGAAAGTGTTTTTCTGTTGTCGCAATAGATTGGTGATTTCCATCCTGAAGCCCATAAAAACGGACTTGCAGTTTCTATTTTTATTGCTTTACTTTGTAATAGGAACTCAGCTATTTTTCTCTTATTCATTCAACAAATGTATAAAGTTTTTTTTAAGGACAGAGCTGTATATTTTGGTGATGATTTTTCAAAGATCTTTGAAAGGAATAGTGGACTATTCTACAGATTCAATAATATTCATGAATTAACTGAGTTGGTTCATGCTTTCTATTTTCTGAAAAGAATTGACAAACTTTTCATTTTCCACGATGATATTATATCACTTTTCGATGAATTCAAAGCTTGCTTTAACTATGTTGAAGCAGGAGGGGGAGTTGTGATTAATAAAAAGGGTGAATTCCTGGTTATACTGAGAGATGGAATTTGGGATTTACCAAAAGGAAAGCTTGAAAAGAAAGAGAATTTTGAAACTGCAGCTTTGCGTGAAGTTGAAGAAGAAACAGGTTTGGACAAACTGAAGATTATACGACCCATATTGTCTACGTATCATACCTATCAGCTATCAGATGATATGGTGCTGAAAAAGACAAAGTGGTATGAGATGAGCTACAATGGAAGTAAAGAGCCTGTTCCTGAGATCAAAGAAAAAATTACAGAGGTCAGGTGGGTTACTCCCGGGAACACAGACTTCATTAGAAAAAATACATATCCAAGCGTTTTGGATGTTCTTTACCTTAGAGATCTCCTCTAGATCGCATTATTCTAAATAATTGTTGTTCAAACCCTTCTGTTGGCAGGGTGGCAGGTGATTGGATCAGCAATCCATCCGGACCTATAAGAAAACATGTTGGGAAAGAGTTTACACTATATGATTGTAGCAGCTCCTCGTTATTCCCATAAAAAAGGCTTAACCAGGAATATTTGTTTCTCTTCATAAATTCTTGCATGTCTGTCAGGGTTTCCGTTACCATGACGCTTGTAACCTCAAGATAATCATGATGCTTTTCGTGCAATAATCTCAAAAATGGATACTCTTTTAAACATGAATAATCATCTGGTGTACAAAAGACAAGAAATACATATTTACCTTTTAAATCTTCCAGACTGATTCTTTTTTCCGATTGGTTAAGGAGTTCAAAATCAGGCGGTAAGGTTCCGATCATCAAATTGGTAAGCTTGTCATGTATATCAGAGGCAAACAATGAGTAGGCTGGTATACTGGGGTTCACAATTATCGAATCAAGTAGTATAAGCAGGGCTTCTTTGTAATAATAATCCCGGTAGAAAGAATCATTTACCTCCTTCATGATTACCAGGTCAGCGATGGTGTCGTTTGGAATCGAATTGTGCTTTTTGAGCTCTCTGCGGAGGGCACTTAAACTATGTTCTGCATTAATTGCATGGTTCAGATCTGCCCCATCTTTTGTGCGTGAAAAGTAATAGAAGAATCTCTCATACATTTTACTGAACAGATCAAGATAAGCCGGATTGTGTAATTCCGGAGATTCTACTGACAGATAATTGTCGTATATAATTTTAAGTGATCTAATTCCACTATTCATTTGAATAAGCCCGTATCTGTATTTTCTATATTTTGAAAAATAAGTTGAGGTGTCATTTTTATAGTTTCTTTCTACTGACTCAATAAGGGAATCAATCGGGAATGATTCTTTGCGGTTTCTGGCAATTAACTGGTCATCGTTTATGCTAAACAGGAGTGTGTCAAACTTGAAAATATTGCTATTCAAATCGCAATGTTTTGCAAATGTTAAATTTTCATTTTGCAAAACATCTTCCTTTACTCTTATATAAATAGCTATGGATTCAAAAAAGAGACTTCTGATTTCGGCTTCAGTTTTATCTCTTCTGGGAGGAAGAGAAATCTCATATTTATGTCCGGGCATTATGAGCAGCAGACATTTATACACTCCAAGTTCCAGCTGAATCCACGTTAAACCCTCCAAGGTTAACTCAGTAGAAAATTTACCAGAGCTGTCGATAGATATAGTATCCAGGGATATCGTGTTGTTAGTAATTGGATTAAAAACATAGTCAACCGATATCTTTTCATTGGCGTAATCCTCAGATACGCCATGAATTATAGTGCTTTGTCCGAATGAAAAAGTGGAAAATAAGAGAAGGATGGAAAATAGCCCGCTTCGCAGTCTCATCTTAGAGGTAATTATTAATATCTATACCTGCAGGAAGAAATTGAGATGCATCTCCCTGATTGCGAATAATATCACGGATAATTGTGGAGTTTACGGGAGTATGTTCCGGACTGGTGAGGAGAAATACAGATTCAACATCAGGTAGCATCTTTTTATTGATTTGGGCAATTGCCCTCTCATATTCAAAATCAGATGATGTTCGAATTCCACGAAGCATATAATTTGCTTTTACCCGTTTACAGAAATCGACGGTAAGGCCTTCAAACGAATCAACCGAAACAGTTGGAACATCTTTAAAAATCTCATTGATCATAGCAACACGGGATTCCACAGATAGTAAGGCTTTTTTCCCTGAGTTAACACCAATGCCGATAATGATAGAATCAAAGAGAGAACTGGCACGCAGTACAATTGATTCATGACCGATAGTGAAAGGGTCAAAGGATCCCGGAAATATTGCAATTTTACTCTTCATACTTTTTTATTTAAACTGGTATTAATCTTTCTGTATCCAATTATTTCAAGATTCTCTTTTCAATACTTTTGGTATATGTAAGTTGAAAACGAAATGATAAAATTAAGGGTTTTTTAGAAATAGACCTATTTGATTTCTTTTTCTTTATTTTAACTTAGGAATTATACAAAAAAAAATCTTATCAGAACTCAGTATTGCTGTTTTTTTTAACATTGCCTTTTAAATCCTGCTGCTGAAAATATTAGCAGATCTTCTTGAATCATTCTAAATATCTGTTTAATACACCACTTGAATATACTATTTTATAGAAAAATATGATAAGTTTGCACTTATTAGAAAAATGAATGGTCGGAAAAATTGAATCCATCACGATTATAGAATGCGATTGTAGTTCTATTGTATTTTTTGTAATGGCTTAATAATTTATTATTCAAAACAGATGGTTAAGCTACTCATTGTAGATGATGAAGAGGAAGTAAGAGAATTGTTACATATTCTATTGCGGAATCGCCATGATATTCAGGTTATTGGAGCGGCCTCAAATGTTGCAGAAGCAATAACACTGACCCTAAAAGAAAAACCTGATGTTGTTCTCCTGGATATTTCTATGCCGGGGAAGGATGGCTTTGGTTATATTTCTGAAATAAAGAATCTTAAGTTATTTCCCGGGATTATTTTTATTACTGCTTTTGAAAACTATGCTATTAAGGCGATTAGAAATGCAGCTTTTGATTATCTGTTGAAACCGGTAAGTAAGCAGGAATTATTTGATGCTCTCGACAGGTTCAAGGAGTACAAGGAGCGGAAAAGTCAAACAGATTATTCTGAATTGATTGAAATAATATCAAATTCAAAACCGGGTAGAATTAGGTTAAACACCAGGGTAGGATACTTCTTCGTTGATCCCGATGAGGTTATATACTGCAAAGCTGATGGTAATTATAGTCATATCACGATGATGAGCAGAAAAAATGAGATAAGTACCATGAACTTAGGAAATCTTGAGAAGATTTTTGAGCAGTACAGGTTCTTTCGTATCAGCAGGTCTTTCATCATCAATTTGAAATACCTGGCCAGGGTTGACAGACGATTAAATATGTGTGAGATGGAGTACAATGGCTTAACATATCAGATCAAAGTGTCATCACAGAAAATCAAATTGCTGGAGGGTTATTTTTAGATATGGTGTCTATGACTCACCCTGAGAAAATTCCTGATAAGCTTTAATTTCTCTTTTTTTAATCTGATATCCCCTCTTTTTCTTTCAATGAGAATTTGCTTCATAAGCGTATTTGTGGGGTTCATACTGAAATAGCTATGCTTTATACAATAAGTATGAAATTGCTTTTATTTCGGAGTTATGAACTCTATTTTTACTTCTGATTGTTCACATCTCTAATTAAAACTTAAGCCTATGATCGAAGTATACAATCTAGATGGCATGCCGGTATACAAATACCGATCAGAAAGCAATAGGGCATTTGAAGTTTCAGAACTAGAATCAAAGGGATTACCATGTGGGGTCTATTTCGTGAAGATTAAAACTTCCAAAGGAATTGAAACAGCTAAATTACTTATTTGCTAACCCTGATATTCAGAAATGAGGTAAGGGCTACTTTGTGGCCCTTTTTTTATGTAATGTTCAGAGGGTTTCTTACTTTTTCATCGGTCAGTGCATATTTTAAAACTTCTGTAATATCTTCTACATACTGAAAAGACAATCCTTCCCTATAGATATCTTTAATCTCCTCAACATCTTTTTGATTCTCTTTTGATATTATCAGGTTCTTAATTCCTGCACGTTTAGCTGCAAGTATCTTCTCCTTGATTCCCCCTACCGGTAAAACTTTTCCTCTTAGCGTTATCTCGCCTGTCATTGCCATATACTTTTTTACCTTTTGTTGTGTAAATGCTGAAGCTATTGAAGTAATCATGGTAACACCTGCAGAAGGGCCATCTTTTGGAATGGCACCTTCGGGGACGTGAATATGAACATTCCAATTCGAGAATATTTTACTTTCCATATCCAGTGTTGCAGAGTGCGACTTAAGAAATTCCAGTGCAATAATGGCAGACTCCTTCATTACCTCTCCCAGGTTTCCTGTGAGTGTTAATTTTCCTTCTCCTTTACTAAGTGAAGTTTCAACAAATAAAATCTCGCCACCTGTTGCTGTCCACGCCAGCCCGGTAACTACTCCGGCAAAATTATTATCAAGAAATTTATCTTTCAGAAATCTTGGAGGACCAAGTATCTCATGGATTCTTTCGAGTGTAAGCTTCTTCTCAACAGTCTCATCAAAAGCAAGTTGTTTTGCTACAACTCTCAATATTTTAGATATTACTTTATCCAGCTGCCTTACACCTGATTCCCTGGTATAATTCTCCACCATTCTTTCAAGTACTTTCTTAGGAAAGAAGATTAATTCTTTTTTAATTCCATGATTAAAAAGCTGCTTGGGAATAAGGTGTTTTCTGCCGATCTCAACTTTCTCTTCAACCAGATAACCAGATACATAAATGATCTCCATCCTGTCAATAAGTGCCGGATGGATACCGGAAGTAGTATTGGCGGTTGCAATGAACATCACCTTAGAGAGATCATAATCAAATTCAAGGAAGTTGTCATGGAACGTTCCATTTTGCTCAGGGTCAAGTACTTCTAAAAGTGCGGATGAGGGATCTCCTTGTGCGTCTTTCCCTACTTTATCAATTTCATCCAGAACGAATACAGGGTTTGAAGATTTTGCCTTTTTGAGATTTTGTATTATTCTGCCAGGCATGGCACCAATATAGGTTTTTCTGTGGCCACGGATTTCTGCTTCGTCATGCAGACCTCCCAATGACATACGGACATATTTTCGACCAAGAGCCTCTCCAATTGATTTTCCCAATGATGTTTTACCAACTCCCGGAGGTCCTACAAGGCACAATATTGGCGATTTCATGTCGCCCTTAAGTTTCAGTACAGCCAGATGTTCGAGAATCCGTTCTTTAACTTTATCCAGTCCAAAATGGTCCTTCTCAAGTATTTTACTTGCACGTTTTAAATTAAAGTTATCCTTGGTGTACTCATTCCAGGGAAGTTCAAGCATAGTCTGTATATAGTTTACCTGGACAGAATACTCACCTGTAGCAGGATTTAAGCGCTGAAGCTTATCAAGTTCTTTTAGAAATCCTTCTTTGATCTCTTTGGACCAAAGTTTAGTTTTGGATTTTTTTCGGTATTCAGATATCTCCTGATCCAAAGGGTTTCCTCCCAATTCATCCTGAATGGTCTTCATCTGTTGATGCAATAGAAATTCTCTCTGTTGCTGATCAAGGTCTGTTTTTACTTTTGACTGTATATCATTTTTCAGTTCCAGCATCTGAACCTCTTTGGATAGGTGCTCTAAGAGATAGAGTCCACGTTCAGAGACACTATCCATCTCGAGTAACTTTTGTTTTTCTATCAGTTTAAGTTCGCTATTGGAGGCCAGGAAATTTATCAGAAAAGAGGGGCTTTCGATATTTCTAACTGCAAATGTTGCTTCTGTAGGAATATTTGATGAAAGCTTTATAATTTTGATTGCCAGGTCTTTCAGTGCTGCAGCTACCGCTTTTGCTTCTTCCTTTGGATCTTCCTTTTTGTCCTCCAGCGTTTTTATTTTAGCTACATGATAAGGCTTATCAGTAAGAATATCCTCCAACTGAAACCTCTTTCTTCCCTGAATAATTACAGATGTTGATCCATCAGGCATTTCAAGAATTTTCAGGATCTGAGCAACTGTGCCTACCTTGTAGAGATCATCTATTTGTGGGTCTTCAACTGTTGCGTCAAGTTGTGATATAGCTCCAAGAATTTTATTTTTCTTATATACATCCTGTACCAGTTTCAGCGATCTGTTCCTGCCAACAGTGATGGGAATAACTACTCCGGGAAACAGTACTGTATTGCGCAGAGGGAGCAGAGGAAGAACATCAGGGACATTCATTTTACTTAAATCATCTTCCTCTTCTTCTGATAACAAAGGAATATAATCTGTATCATCATCAACAGGCAACAACAACTCGCCTAAACTCTTTTCAAATTCACTATTCATTCTTCACTCATTATATTATGTAGCCAAAATGGCAGTATCCTTTTTTGAAAAAAGGTTTTTCATATATGACAATAAGTATGCCAAAGATTAATACGTTTAAGATAAGAATTTGTTCTGAATAAGGTCTGCATAAAAGAGATCAATATTATCAAATCAGACAGTTTATCTTTTAAATATATAAGATTGAAACTTCTTTGAGAAATTTTTCTTCAAGGAGTCTGGCCATTCTTTTTACTACCGTTCTTCGGATTTCTAATTCAACCGGAAGGTTTGGGTCCTGGTGCGCAATGTTGATACGTGTTCCAATGATAATTTGAATCTCATCACTTTCTTTTACCATCTTCACAATTCTATCGGCAGGACCGTTTCCAAGGGAGTAGGAGGGAGAGTAATCTTTCAATATTCTGGTCACTTTAGTAATGGTGAGTATTCCTTCTGTTACAAGGTCAATTCCTGTCATAGTTGAAATTGGAGGCAATTCAGGATCAATAAAGTCAATGCTGTCTTCGATTGTAGCACCTAACTCCCGGGCTATGATGTCAGCTGTTGTGGCGCCACAAACAATTTTTTTCCCCTTAAACTCTTTCACTGCCTTACCTAGTTGTGTATCATTCTCCTTTTCATAAGGTGGTCCGGTTGAAATCAGTAGTTTTCTTGGTTCTCTGAAGTAAATAGAGGCACAGGTTGTATCATCCTTGGAGAAGTAATCGTCATTTCTATAGGCAACATTAACTATTTTTTCAGCTAATTTGGCAGCAGAGATATGTGGGGCATTTTTTAGAAAATTTTCTGTATATTCTTCAAGATTATCCAGCCCAAAGCCCAGGGGATATTTTTCTGTTCCCAATCCGGATTGTGTAATTCCATCGGTACAGAATATGATACGGTCTTCCTTTTTTGGTTTAAATCTGCAGGTGCGAATCTCTTTTCCCTCATTTTTGGCAGTGTGAAGGATTGTATATTGCCAATCGGGGTCGAACAGTTTATTATTTCTGATGATGATAGCTTTTGGGTTATCATATTCAAGAATCGTGGTCATTCCATCGGCTTCAATATCAACTACAGAGAAAGTAGAGTAGCTCATGTGGCGTTCACTGCAGACGGGGAGAGTATTCATGATGATGTCTGCAATCTTTTCAGGATCTTTATGTTCAATCGTGAAATTGATAGCCATGGTTGAGGTAAGAGTTGCAAGAATATTTGCTTTTACTCCGTGTCCCATGCCATCTGAAAGGACAGCAATTGTTCGATTCTCCTCGATAATTTTTCTGCTTAAAAATACATCACCACAGATTCTTTCATTTCCGTAATTTCTCTGCTCACAAACTACCTCTATATAGAAAGTTTCATTCATCAGGCATGGAATCTTAATGCTTGGGTTTGTATGATTCAATTATGGCATTCAGCATTCTCTCTGTCTCTGAAGCGCCTTCTCCAAGTACAAAGCCAATCTGTTGTACCAGGCTTAGATTCTTGTCAACAACGTCTGTCAGTCGTTTTACTATCTCCTCCTTTTGAACCTCTGGAGAGGAGAGGTCTCTGATTACCGCGCCAACGATTTTATTTTTTCGGATTACAAATACTGACAAGCTAAATTGTCTTTCATTATAATTTACATCACGGTTAGTGATATTCTCATTGTTTGCAAGTACATAGGAGAATAGGTTGTAGAAATTATAGGGAAGGAGCTTTTTCAAGTCAGCTCCTGTAAGTCCGGGAATCACTTCGTTGATTTCTACAGCATCTTCACCCAGGAGTTCAATAAAACTCTGATTGGCTTGCAGAATCTTAAGTGTGCTATCAAGTATAACAACGCCAGAAGGAAGCTTTTGCAACATTGTCCTTGTAATCTCAGAGGCCTCCCTTGCAGCCTGTTTTTCACCTTGTGCAATTTGTTCCGATTCTTTCAGGGCTTCCTGAGTTTGCGCAAGTTTTTCATTGCTTATTTTCAACGACTGTATATGGTCTTTCTTGCTTCGTGCAGCATATGAGGTGCACATCTCGGGGACAGCAAGGTCCTGGGCGATGGCAACAGAAAAGTCATAGCATGAAGGATAGCCACATGCCCCGCATCCCCTTTCACGACCTTCACTCTGATCCAGTTCATCAAGAATTTTTTGCACTAGCTCCTCGGGCGGTGCAGGAAGTCGTTGATCATCGTTCAGGAATGTTCTTTTCAGATTAATATCCGAGTATTCCTGAATTGCTTCTTCATGCTTTGTTGCATTGAAAGATGATTTTCTTTTGCTTACATATTTTATCAGTTGACTTCTCCTCAAGAACTTCTTACCTCCCGGAGAGGTGCCTCTTCCCATTATAAATTCTTTATAAAAAATATTGAAGTGGGATTTAATATGTGTAATGTTCTCCTCAAACTCTTCGATAGCTTCAAATATTGGGTCACTTTCCACTGTTATCACTTTAGAACTCATTACCCGTTCATCAATATCAGCCGCTTCAAGTATTCCATTTGAAAGTGGGAACAGAGATCCCCGATATCCCAAAGGATCATCAAATTCGCTGTATTCAAGGTTTTTTTCGTCCAGTTTATACTCTTTGAACAACTCTCTAAGTTCTAAAAAAGTAAGGACTACATCAATTTTCTCTTCAGATTCAAGACGAACAGCCTCCTCTTTGCTTGCAATGAGAGGCGAAATATATGCCAGCTTGACATCTTTGCCATGTTTTTTTCTTACAACTCTGGCAGTAGATATGCTTGGAGGCATGATGGGAGCAAGGTTTTTTATCAGACCGGGCTTGTATTTCTCAATGTACATTACTGATACCGGACAATTGGAAAAAATATAGTATTTGCCCTTGCTATTTTGAATAAGATCTTTGTATTGATTAGCCACCAATTCAACTCCAAAAGCAACCTCCTGAATGATACCAAAGCCAAGTTTCCGGAGCATACTTACAAATTTTCTATAATCTGTAATATCAGGAAACTCCCCTGCAATAGAAGGGTCAACTATTGCAGCAATTTGCTGATTGCTCTTTAATAGTTTTTTTAGTTCCGATTTAGAATCCCGAATTTCAATGGCATTATCACTACATGCAGCATGACAATTGCCGCAACCAATGCACCTTTCAGGCATGATACTTGGTTTTGGCTGTTCAGGCTGAACCCTGATGGCATTCACCGGACAAGCCCTCACGCATGCATAACATGCAGTGCATTTTTCCTGATCAATCTTTAATAAAGGAATCATTCTTGTTTTGATTGAATATGTCGTCAAGTATATTCAGAATATTTTCGGAATTCACCTCTTCATGTAATTTATCTCCGATCTTTACAACAGGACCTTTGCTGCAGTCGCTAAAACAGTGGTTCCCTTTCAGTACCACCTGATTCTCCAAATGATACTGTCTCAAATAATTTTGAATAGATTCCAGTGTTTTTCCATTTCCTCTGCTGAAACAGGAACTCCCCAGACAGATTTCTATTATAATTCTGTTTTGCATAGCCAGATCAGGATAATGATTCAAAGTTAATAAATTCACAATAGATTATATTATTTGATATTGAAGGGCAGAATGAAGCTGAAGTAAACGATTTTTAAACGCGTGTAAATACTTTAGAATCAGTATTTATAGCGATAAATATATGAATTTAATATTTCTCTTATTGGTAAATATGTTATATTTATAACATTGTTTGTAAAATAACACTAATAGCAATAATCAGTAGTTGGAAACCGCTTACAAGAAATCGGTTGCCGGATTGTTTATTAATTGAATAATGGGAAAAACAGAAGAGATTCTAAATCAGTTTCACCAAGTATCCAGAGATGTACTTATTCCTATGTTGCAAGCTGTTCAGGATGAGTGTGGGTATCTTTCGGAGGAGGCAATCGAGAAGATAGGCAGTCATCTAAGTTTACCTGCCAGTAAAATATATGGATTGGCAACATTCTACAATCAATTTCGCTTTGCTCCAACCGGTAAATTTCACATCCAGGTGTGTAATGGTTCAGCTTGTCATCTCGACCATTCTATATCTATATTGAAAGAGCTTTTTAAGCATTTAGGGATTCGAGATGGTGAAACAACAAGAGATGGTATGTTTAGTCTTGAAGTCCTGGCATGCATTGGAGCTTGTGGTCAGTCGCCTGTGATTGCAATCAATGGTGTTTATTATCCAAAAGTCAAGGCTGGCATGATAAAAGATATTTTGGAAATCACAAAATTGAAATCCAGCTGATATGTCAAAATCACCATATACTACAGGATTGAAAGATGTGGTTCTGGAGGTTGCTATAAAGCAGCCATCGGAATACAGTACCGGACTCATCCGTAAAATTGAATTATTGAGCAGGGTTAGAGTTGAAAAGCCTTTGATAATGATTGGTCTGAATACTTCAGGAAAGATAGCTGGTGGAGACAGGATAAAAATGGCGGTTGAAGAGTATGTTTCTGATCGAAAACTGGATGTTGATGTCTCAGAGACCGGGGCAATTGGTTTGGCATCCAGGGAACCAATTTTAGGAGTTCAATTGCCTGGTAGAACGCGAATTTTATTTGCGGAAATAGTGGAGGAGGAAGTTCCGCTAATACTGGATGATATCTTTCACCAGATTGTGCCCAAAGAGAAATTTCTGGGACAGATCAGGCATGATAAGCTGGATCCATGGATGGATGTCCCTTTTCTTGATGAGATACCTTTCTTTGCACTTCAGAACCGTCTCTTACTGAGAGATTGTGGCATAATAGATCCTCTTTCTATTGATGAATATATCGCTCGTGGTGGCTACAGGGGATTCCTTAAGGCTATCCGGAATTACACTTATGAAGAAATTTGCTCCATAGTACTTATGAGTGGCTTAAAGGGGCGTTCCGGTAATGGCTTTTTAACAGGTGAAAAATGGAAACTGGCGTACAATACATCTTCCGATCAGAAATACCTGGTATGCAATGCAGAGGAGAGTGATCCGGGTGCTTTTATGGACAGGGCTCTTATGGAGGGAAATCCTCATCAGTTAATTGAGGGTATTTGTCTGGCTTCATACGCAATAGGAGCTACAAAGGCTTACATCTATATTCGTACAGAATATCTTGAATCTATTCGGAAGCTGGAGATAGCAATTGAAAGTGCAAGGGAATATGGATTCCTTGGACACAATATTTTTAGCAGTGGTTTTAACCTGAGTATTTCGATAAGAAAAGGACCCGGAGCATTTGTATGTGGAGAGGAAACTGCGCTGCTGGCCAGCATGGAGGGCAGACGGGGGATGCCTCGCTCAAAACCTCCATATCCTGCTGAACGGGGATTTCATCGAAAACCTACCGTAATTAATAATGTTGAAACACTTTCAAATGTGCCTCATATAGTGGTGAACGGACCGGAATGGTTTGATACTTTGGGCTCTGGTCATTGTACAGGCACAAAGATATTCTCAGTATCGGGCAGGGCAAAGCACACAGGACTTATTGAAGTTCCAATGGGCACAAGTCTGGAATCTGTTGTTGTGGATATTGCAGGTGGAGCCAGGGAAGGAAAAAAGTTGAAGGGGATCCATATTGGCGGACCATCCGGTTGTCTCTTACCGGCAGATAAATTGGATATCCCAGTCTGTTTCGATGCACTTAAAGATGCAGGAGCCGTGCTTGGAGCAGGAGGAATTCTGGTGCTGGATGAAAAGGTTTGTATTGTTGACCTGGTAACTTACTTCATGGATTTCATGCAACAACAGAGTTGTGGAAAATGCATTCCCTGCAGGGAAGGAACGCTTAGGATGTCAGAGATTTTAAATGATATTATTCGAAAACCACTGGATGATGAAAGTCACAGTTCGCTCGACAGATTCAAGAGTTTAATGAGTCTTGAGAAACTGGCAGATGTGATGCGTGATACATCGCTTTGTGGTCTGGGGCAGATGGCTCCAAATCCACTGATAAGTTCATTGACTTATTTCAGAAAGGAATTCGAAGATCATATATTTGATAGAAATTGTCCTTCAAATGTTTGTAAGGAATTGAGGACCTATTATATTGATGTTGAGTTGTGTACCGGTTGTACAATTTGTGCAAAGAAATGTCCTGAAGATGCGATAATTGGGACCGAAAAGCATCCGTATTTTATTGTATCAGAGAAATGTACCGGATGCGGTATATGTAAGGATGTATGCAAATTCAGTGCGGTATTTTATAATTGAGAGGAGCCTTATGATGATAAAAATAGAGGTAAACAACAGGACTGTACAGGCAAGAAAAGGGGAGACCATTCTATCGGCACTGGGAAACTGTGGCATACATGTACCAACGATATGCAGTATGGCAGAGTTGTCTCCAACAGGAGCTTGCAGGATGTGCGTTGTTGAGGTTGAAGGGCAGGAGAAACTTGTACCGGCATGTTCTTTTCCGGTGAGCGAATGGATGAAAATAAGAACCCATTCACCTAGAGTACTTCGTGCAAGAAAAACGAATGTGGAACTGCTCTTGTCAAATCACCCTGATGATTGTCTTTACTGTGAACGCAACGGAAACTGTGAATTACAAAAACTTGCAGAGGATTTAAATGTCAGAGATCGCAGAATGCGTGGACGGAAGAGTAAATTGAAGAGTGATCATTCAGGATATGGAATTATCAGAGATCCTGAAAAATGTATTCTCTGTAGTCGTTGTGTCAGGGTTTGTGAGGAAATTATAGGAGTTTCAACCCTTGATTTTGTTAACCGGGGAAGCAATTTGAAAATCGAAACTGCTATGTCAAAACCAATCGGGTTTTCGAATTGTATCGATTGTGGCCAGTGTCTGATCAATTGTCCAACCGGAGCCCTCATTGAAAAGACCGAATTTCAGAATCTGGATCATATATTAGACGATAAGGAGAAGATAACAGTTGTTCAATATACACCTGCTGTGGCTGTTTCACTGGCAGATGAGTTTGATCTGAAGGGTAATGCAGATATCAAAGGCGTGATGAATGCGGCCCTGCGAAAGATTGGGTTTGATTATATTTTTGATAGTTCATTCGGAGGTGATGTAGTTGTCATGGAACAGGCATCAGAATTTGTTGAGAGATTTGGGAAGAAATCAAATTTGCCTATGATTACCGCTTCCTGTCCTTCATTTGTAAAATACATTGAGGAGTTTAGTCCGGATCTTATTTCAAATCTGACAACAGTGAAGTCGCCTCATCAGGCAATGGCAAGTTTAATAAAAACATGGTTTACAAAACTGAATCATATAGCACCGGAAAAGGTTTTTTCTGTATTAATAACTACCTGTACTGCTTCGAAATATGAAGTTCATTCTGATGAATCATTGAAAAGTGGAGATAGAGATATAGATGCTGTGCTTAGTACCAGAGAATTGATTCGTTTGATCAAATTGAATGGGATAGATGTGAATAAACTGGAGACGGAACCTTCAGATGGACCATTTCATGCTACAACTTCAGCAGGAAAACTTTTTGCAGTTTCCGGTGGAGAAGCTGAGGCCACAGTAAGATCCATCTACTATTTGATTGAGCAGAAGGAGATGCCTGAACCTCGCATGAATAAATTCAGAGGAAGCAGGGATGTCAGGGAAGTTTCGGTGGAAACGAAACAAGGGGAGATCCGAATTGCCTCAGTAAGCGGACTGAAAAAAGCCATGAAAATACTAGAGGAAATCAAAAGTGGAAAACGAGAATATGATTTCATTGAAATAATGGTTTGTCCTGATGGATGTGTTGGTGGTGGTGGTCAGCCAATTCCTCTTTTAGAGAGCGATATACGTGCAAGAATTAGGCATGTATATGAAATAGATAAAAATGAGACACTGAATGCAGCACATAAAAACAGCGCAGTTCGAAAAATGTATGAAGAGCTTGCACGAGCTCCATGGTCGAAAGAGAGTAAACTTTTGTTACATACAGAGCATGAGGAGATAAAAGTATTAAAATGATGCTTGTTAATTTTTGTATTTTATGAATTGTTTAGAAAACAAGACCCTATATAGACTTATTTTTGTACTATTGTAATACAGAAATATGCCAATTATTGTGTTAACATATTGAATAGGATTTTTGATTTACAAGACGATAAAATTGTAGTTTACCCCAAGGTTAAAATAGATTTTTAGAGATGAAATTACCTGAAAGAACAGTAGAAAGAATAAGCGCATACAGGCGAACATTATTGAATTGTCTTTCGAATGGAAAGACCCATATTTATTCTCATGAGCTTGCCCAGCTGCACCATAATACTGCAGTTCAGGTACGGCGTGACATCATGTTTATTGGATATAGCAGCATGCAGCGCAAAGGATATGATGTTAGTGATCTCATTGATGTTATAGGAGATATACTGGATTCAGAAGAGGGAATAAACGTGGCCGTAATAGGCATTGGCAACCTGGGCAGGGCTGTTACAACTTATTTTATGGGGAAGCGGTCTAAATTAAATATTATCGCGGCCTTTGATGTTGATCCTAATAAAATAGACAGGGTAATTTCCGGCGTCAAGTGCTATTCATTGAATAGCTTGCAGGAAGTGATAAAGGAGCACAATATCTCTATTGGAATAATTACGGCTCCTGCTGACAAGGCCAGAGAAGTGGCTGAAGATCTTTATGTGGCCGGAATTAAGGGCTTGCTTAATTTCACAACAGTACCCCTGAATGTATCTCCTGAAGTATATATTGATGAGTACGATATGATCACTTCGCTTGAAAAAGTAGCCTATTTTGTGAAGAAACATAATGAAATGTCTGTTTCTTAGATTTTCTTTTTGAAGTTAACTGAAACTATATAGAATTTGAAATGCAACACCCTTCGGGGTTGATGTTAGCTCTTGTTTCTGAACCATGGGTTGACACCCATGGCTATGTCTATTATATCCCTTCGGGATTAAGTTGAGGTTGTTATATCCCTTGGGATATGCCTAAGCTTGTTATATCCTTTGGGGATTTACAATGTATAGTTAAGATTTCATATTATATTCGTATTCCTCATAAGCAGTTTTTGAATTAGAAGTAAATTTGTTTGATTCAATACCGTCTAATTCGTAACTTTCTTCTGTCATTAAAAAACATAAATATGAAATTTATTCAAGCTATTCTTGCAATATTTATAATAAGCAGCTTCAGCAATGATGCATTTACGCAAGAGAAAGAGGCAGATTCAAAAATTCAAAGTGTGACAGTATTTTTTCAGGGAGCACAAATTGAAAGGACTACTGCATCCGTGAATCTTCCTGCCGGACAAACAGTACTTGCTATTAAAGGACTTGAAGAGTCATTGTCGGAGAACAGTGTTAGGACAGGGATAAAGGGAAATGGTGTTATTCAGACAATTGTGAAGCGTACGGATTACCTGAACCTTCAAAAAAGCAATGAGAAAATTCTTGAACTGAATAATAAGCTTAAGAAACTGGAAGGAGAGATCGAGGATGAGAGAATGAAACTGAAAGTCTATGATCAGGAGCGTAATTTCCTTACCGTAAATATGAAGCTGGGAGGAGTAAATAATGGTGTCAATGTTACTCAAATTAAGGAAGGAGCCGCTTATTTCAGGTCGCGGTTGACTGATATTGAAACGCTTATTCTAAGCGGAAACAGAAAAATTAAGGTCTTGAATGAGGAACGGTCAAAGATTAGCAGACAGCTTTCGGAGATGAATTATATCAAGAACAAGCCAACAAGTACACTGGAAGTGACTATTGATATGGAGAAAGCCGGGCCATGTAGTCTATTACTTAATTATTATATTCCCAAGGCAAGCTGGAGACCACTTTATGATTTAAGGGTAGAGGAGATTGGAAAGCCTGTACAACTGATTCGAAAAGCTTCAGTAGTGCAATCGAGTGGTACTGACTGGAAGGGAGTTAAGCTTACCTTTTCAACCGGTAATCCTCAGGAGAATCAGCTGGTTCCTTTTCTGAATCCATGGTATATTGATATATATACTCCAGGACCGGTACATGCTCTGCAGGGTAGTGTCTCCGGCATAAGCTTAAGTCGTGGCGCCAAAAAGGCCGAGGCTGCACCTGAAGCGATGGCAATGGCTGAAGTGGTGATGTATGATGAATATGACATGGGAGGGGCAATCTCAAATGCTGCTGTTTCATCCAGGAACTCTATTTTGGAATTTACACTGGCTTCAAAAAGCAATATTCCCTCCGATAAAAAGGAGTATATGTTTTCAATAGGAACTGAAGAGATGGATGCGTCCTATCACTATCAGTCTGTCCCTAAACTTAATAAAGCTGCATACCTTATGGCAACAATTAAAGATTGGGAAACATTTGAGCTTGTGGATGGTGTTGCCAATATTTATTATGAGAAGACATTTGTCGGTGAGACCTATTTGAGTACATCAATGACCCTTGACTCAATGCAGTTGTCACTTGGAAAGGATAAAGGTCTTGTTGTGGAACGTAAATCAGTAAAAGATTTTACCAAAACCAAGCTTATCGGACAAAATGTAAAAAAGAGTTTTGGCTATGAAATAATTATTCGAAATACTAAATCAATTGCCGTAAATCTTGTTCTGGAAGACCAGTACCCTGTTTCTGCGAATAGTGAAATTTCAATTGAGCGTGAGGATAGAGGAAAAGGTGTGGTGGATGAATCAACGGGGAAAGTTACCTGGCGATTGAATATCAAGCCGGGAGAAACCTTAAAGGTTCCGTTGAAATACACAATCAAATACCCAAAAGATATGCAGATTGATCTTTAGAAACGAGCCATGGAAAAAAGAATAGGCACAGCCATTATAATATTAGAGGATCAGGAGAAAGCTGATCAATTGAACAGGATTATTTCCGATCACTCTAAAATGATCCTGGGGAGACAGGGATTGCCGTTACATGAAAGGGGGTTCAATATAATTTCGCTTGTGCTGGAAGGAACAACCGATGAGTTGGGTTCTCTGACCGGAAAGATTGGGAAAATTCCCGGAATTCGTATAAAATCAGTCCTTGCAAGCTGATGATTTGTTAAAATTGGATAGTTTTATGTTAAAAATGGTCTTTTTTACAACTTTTTTAATGCTCACGGGTTATTATCTATGAAAGTAATTGTTGGGGTGCAAGGCAGACTGCGAATCTTTTTGAGGGTTTTAGGGAGTGTAGTAGTCTGCCTTATTTTATTTCCCTCTTCAGAGTGATCCGGATTCCCGGAACGAATACAATAGAAAATTTCTTTGAGTCCAATTATATTTCTTACAATTATCGATTGGGAAATATATTTATATCTTGCATAGTAATAGTGGTGAACAAAGCTTTTTCCCAACACAGGCTTTCCCACAAAAGCTATATCTAACATATAATTCAAGGTGTCATGAAAAAGCCAATACTAATTTCTTCCATTTTAATTGCAGCCATTGCTCTCCTTTCTTTTGATTTTTTTAATAATTCCTCCTTTTTAAGTGGTGGTGGGGCGGCCCCTGGATATTGTGGTGATCCTGCGGGTGGAAATAAAACTTGCACAAGTTGTCATTCTGGACCAGATGCAACATTTATCAGTGAACTGATTACTTCAGATATTCCCGCTGAGGGCTATACTCCTAATACAGAATATAGTATAAGTGCTACAATTACAGGTAATGGGCACAGTAAATTTGGATTTGAGGTTTCAGCTCAGGATTCAATTGGAAACTTTGTCGGAACCATATCCACTACTAGTCCTGTATTGCAATTAACAGGCAGTGGCAATAATTATATTACACATACTTCGGATGGAACCGGTGGTCTCAGTTCTAAAACCTGGACTTTTGAATGGACCTCTCCGGCTGAAGAAACTGGGGAAGTTACTTTTTATGGTGCATTTATTGTTTCAAATGCAGATCTTAGCACGAGTGGTGATACAGTCTACACCTCAACAATGGATATCTCAGAAATAGAGATTGTAGGCTTAGCTAAAAACGCTTTTATTGAGAAAAGCATTTCTGTTTATCCCAATCCTGCAACTGACCAAATATCAATTAGAGTCAATAACAATACTCCTGGTCTTGCTTATGTCATAACAGATCAGTCGGGCAGACAGTTGTTACGCGGTGAACTGGACCAGCAAACCACAAAGGTGGATATTAGTCAGTTAAAGGCAGGTACATATTTTTGTCAGGCAGGAGGACAAAGGATACAAACATTTATAGTTATTAAGCAATAATACATCATTGATTGAGTTTCGGATTTTTTTTTGCTAGAAGCATATTCAAAACCAAAAAATATTCTCAATGTTTCACAGGTACAAATTATACCGTCGAACGTTGATATATTTTTATAAATAGATAGAAGAATGAAAAAAAGAGTATTCGACATTATAGTAATATTGTTAATCGCAATTGTATTGATAATTCTTAATCAATTTGACTTACTTGAAAAATCAGCGAGATTTTTGCTAATACCTATTTTAGCATTTTATTATCTTGGACAATATTCAGAACGTAGATTTAAAAAATGAATTTAAGAATTCTCTTATTGTTGTGCGAGAAATAAAATGCCAATGGACTTCATTGTTTTAACTTAAGGTCTGGTCAATTGCATCCTCCCCCTATGTTTAATGACACTTCCGATAACACCTTCCCTTCCTTCCTCTTTTCTATCTTTAAATTCGAAAATCAGCATAAATGATTACAAAACAACTTATTGAACCACAGAGTATTGTGGTAATCGGAGCATCGAATAATATCCAAAAGCCAGGCGGAAAAATGTTTTATAGTATTCTCAATGGATCGTTTTCCGGAGAGCTATATGCCATGAATCCGAAAGAGAATGAGATACAGGGGCAACATTCCTTCAGGAATCTTGAAGCACTTCCTGATACAGATCTTGCCATCCTTGCGATCCCTGCAAAATTATGCACAGATACTGTTGAATATCTGGCTGGCAATAAAAAGACCAGGGCATTTATTATTATCTCTGCCGGTTTTAGTGAAGAGAATGAAGAGGGAGCGTTGATTGAGAAGAGGATCACGGAAATTTGTAATGCTCACAAGGCTTCACTTATTGGTCCTAATTGTATTGGTGTGATGACACCGGGATATCAGGGGGTTTTTACAATGCCCATTCCTAAACTTGATCCTGCTGGTTGCGATTTTATTTCAGGAAGTGGAGCAACGGCCGTTTTTATTATGGAAGCCGGCTTGCAAAAGGGATTGAAATTTAACACAGTTTTTTCAGTAGGAAATTCTGCACAGAATGGGGTAGAGGATGTGTTGGAATACATGGATCTTACCTACGAGGAGGGGGTAAGTTCAAAGGCAAAAATTCTCTATTTTGAGGCTATTAATAATCCTGATAAACTTCTTATCCATGCAAGCAGTCTGATTCGAAAAGGGTGTAAAATTGCAGCAATAAAGGCAGGGACATCTGATGCGGGATCCAGGGCAGCATCATCTCATACGGGAGCCCTGGCAAGTTCGGATAGTGCCGTGGACGCGCTCTTTAGAAAAGCCGGAATTATAAGGTGCTATGGAAGAGAGGAGCTTACCAATGTGGCAGCGGTATTACTCTACCCTAAGCTGCCGAAAAAGAACCTGGCAATAATTACCCATGCAGGTGGTCCGGCTGTGATGCTTACAGATGTGCTTGCTGAGGGGGGAATGGACGTCCCGCATCTTGAGGGCGATGCTGCAGATGAGTTATTATCCTTGCTTTATCCCGGTTCTTCAGCGGCAAATCCTATTGATATTCTGGCAACCGGTACAGCGGAACATGTGAAACAATGTCTTGAGTATTGTGAAAATAAGTTTGATGAAATTGATGGCGTAGTTCTCATTTTTGGGACTCCCGGTCTTGCACCTGTTTTTGATGTTTATGATGTGCTTCATCAGCATATGCTTACAGCCGCAAAACCTGTTTTCCCGGTCTTACCATCAGTAACCACTGCAAAAAAAGAAGTAGAGCATTTCCTCTCCTATGGAAGGGTTAATTTTCCGGATGAGGTGCTGCTGGGCAAAGCACTGGTTAAAATTCAGAATACCTCAGTACCATCAAGCGAAGAGGTTTTTCTCGATGGAATTGATCTTAAAAAAATCAGGTCTGTAATTGAGAAATCGAAGGACGGGTACATGGAGCCTGAACAAGTACAGGAGATCCTGGATGCTGCAGGTATTTCGAGGGTGCATGAGATCGTATGTTCTGATGAAAAAGTTCTTTGTGAAGAGGCACAATCAGCCGGATACCCACTCGTCATGAAAGTAGTGGGACCGATTCATAAAACTGATGTTGGTGGCGTTAGCTTAAATATACAAAATGAGGAGAAGCTAGTGCTTGAGTTTGAGAAGATGAAGAAGATTGAAGGCTACCAGGCTGTGATGATCCAACCGATGTTACAGGGGCTTGAGTTATTTGTCGGAGCAACTTATGAGCAGGATTATGGTCATGTTGTGATGTGTGGTTTGGGTGGGATATATATTGAAGCACTAAAGGATATATCCACCGGTCTTGCTCCACTTTCAATTGCTGAGGCGAAAACTATGATTGGGTCTTTGCGAAGCTACAAACTGCTGGAAGGGGTAAGGGGAGAAAAGGGAATCGATATACAGAAATATGCTGAGGTCATTGTTCGTTTGTCAACGGTACTGCGCTATGCCACAGAAATTAAGGAGCTTGATCTGAATCCTTTGATGGCAACTGAGAAAAGTGTTGTGGTTGTAGATGCAAGGATTCGATTGCAGAAATAGAAGCAGTTGGGGATGAGGTTGACTTAATATAAAGATCTATCCCAAATATCGCTGAAGAACACATCCAATATATGCTATTCGACACTAATTATTTGCTATAGTATTCCTAATTTCGAATCGCAAAATATCATCTATGGTAAAGACACCCATCGACGCAAAAGTCGTCACTGAAGTCATAAATAATTTTGGAATTCATCCTGTTGGAAAAGGAACTATCCGCGAGATCGTAAAGATTGTAAATGATATTGAAGGGATCACAGGTGAAAAATTTATCAGAATGGAGATGGGCGTTCCCGGACTCGATCCTGCTGCAGTGGGTGTTGAGGCTGAGATCAAGGCTCTGAAAAGCGGAGTGGCATCTAAATATCCCAATATTGAGGGTATTCCTACCTTAAAAAAGGAGATTTCCAGATTTATTAAGCTTTTTATGGATATTGATGTTCCGGAGGAGTGTTGCATTCCTACTGTTGGTTCTATGATGGGAGGGATGGCTTCTTTCATGGTGGTAAATCGCTCAGACCACTACCGGACCGGAACACTCTTTCTCGATCCCGGGTTTCCGGTACAGAAGCAGCAATGCCTTGTATTGGGACATGAGTTTGGTTCTTTTGATTTTTATGATTTCAGAGGGGATAAACTTGAAGCGAAGCTTGAAGAGGAGATCAATATGGGAAGGTACTCCTCAATACTCTATTCAAATCCGAACAATCCATCCTGGATATGTTTAACTGAAGAAGAGCTTAAGATCATTGGAAAGATTTCCAGAAAATATGACGTGACTGTTATTGAAGATCTGGCATATTTTGCCATGGATTTCAGGAAGGACATGTCACAACCCGGCTTACCTCCTTATCAGCCCACTGTGGCGAGATATACTGATAACTGGTTGTTGCTTATTTCCAGTTCAAAAGCATTCAGCTATGCAGGTCAGAGGATCGGTATGATGGTGGTTTCTCCAACATTGTTCAACAGGAAATTCCCGGATTTAAAAAGATATTACTCTTCTGATAAGTTTGGTCATGCAATGATATTTGGCGCGCTTTATGCACTTTCAGCGGGTGCTGCCCATACTCCTCAATTTGCTCTTGCAGCTATGCTAAAAGCAGTGAATGATGGAGAGTATAATTTTGTTGAAGTGGTGAGAGAATATGGTAAAAAGGCAAAAATAATGAAGCCGCTTTTTACGAAATATGGTTTTAAAATTGTGTACGAGAAGGATCTGGATGAACCTATAGCTGACGGATTTTATTTCACTATATCATACCCTGGTTTCGATGGGGTGGAATTGGTTGAGAAACTTCTCTACTATGGGATCAGTGCTATCTCTTTGAAAATTACGGGTAGTGCATATAGTGAAGGATTGAGGGCTTGTGTTTCTCTTGTTAGCAGGGACCAGTTTAGTGATTTGGAGTATCGATTGAAATGTTTTAATGAGGATCATCCCCTGTAAGAACTCTTTTAATAAAAAGATAAAAAAGGGATGAAACTATTGTTATGGGGATGACTTTTTTTTATTATTGTGTTGTTTTTTTTTACTTTGTCCCCTGTTAAATTTTAAGTTTTCGGTTTGTTGCCGGATGAAATAATTTAGAATAAAACTTTTAGTTATGGCAAAAATGCGTGGCGCAATAGTAGTTGATATTGAGAGATGCAAAGGCTGTGGAGTATGCGTGGTTAATTGTCCGACTGACACTATTGGACTGTCAAAGGAGGTGAATGGGAAGGGATACCATTATTCTTACATGGAATATCCTGAGAATTGTACAGGATGCACAAATTGTGCGATTGTTTGCCCAGATGGGGTTATTACTGTTTATAGGCTTAAAGTTGAATAAATAAGAACTTTTCTATGAGTGAAATACGATTAATGAAAGGCAATGAGGCTATTGCTGAGGCCGCTATAAGGGCTGGGGTGGATGGTTATTTCGGATACCCTATCACACCTCAATCAGAGATTCTGGAATACCTCATGATGGAGCGTCCTGAGGAGCGGACTGGTATGGTTGTTCTTCAGGCTGAGAGTGAGATTGCTGCAATAAATATGGTTTATGGTGCTGCAGGAACCGGTAAAAAAGTAATGACCTCCTCATCAAGTCCTGGTATAAGTCTGAAGCTGGAGGGAATTAGTTATATCGCCGGGGCTGAGCTACCGTGCTTAATCGTGAATGTTGTTCGCGGAGGTCCGGGATTGGGAACAATTCAACCCTCACAAGCAGACTATTTTCAGGCTACAAAGGGTGGTGGTCATGGTGATTATAACCTGATTGTACTTGCACCTGCCTCTGTACAGGAGATGGCTGATTTTGTAGAACTTGGATTTGAACTCGCATTTAAGTACAGGAATCCTTGTATGATCCTTTCCGATGGTTTGATTGGACAGATGATGGAAAAGGTTGAGTTTCACGAGCAGAAGGAGCGAACAAAAGATTTCGATCAGAGCTGGGCTACTACAGGGAAAACCAAAGACCGCGAAAGAAATATTATTACTTCTCTCAATCTTGATCCTGAGTTACAATATGAACATAATTTAAAGCTTCAGGAAAAGTATAAGCGAATGAAAGAGGATGTCATGTTCGAGACATTCAATACCGAAGATGCTGAATTTCTTTTGGTAGCATATGGATCCAGTGCCCGAATCTGTCAGAAGGCAGTGGATGTTGCGCGAAGCAGAGGACAGAAATTGGGACTTTTACGTCCGCAGACGCTCTTCCCATTCCCTGAGGAGGCAATTGCAAAGCTTTCCAAAAGAGTCAAAGGAATTCTTGCTGTTGAATTGAGTGCAGGGCAGATGGTTGATGATGTGAAATTGGCTGTAAATGGCAGAATACCTGTTCACCATTTCGGTACTCCGGGAGGTAAAATTCATTCCCCGGATGATGTACTTAAAGCGATTGACGAAAAATTATTAGGAGGATTTTAGATGGATATAAATGAAATTATAAAACCGGAAAACCTGGTATTTAAGCGCACTGAGCTTATGACCGATAAGACCTTGTCGTATTGTCCCGGATGTGGACATGGTACAGCACATCATCTTATCATGGAGGTAGTTGAAGAGCTGGGAATCCAGGCGGATACCATTGGTGTGGCACCGGTAGGCTGTTCTGTGCTGGCATATGAATTTATGGATATTGATATGACACAGGCTGCACACGGAAGGGCTCCGGCAGTAGCAACAGGAATTAAAAGATTATGGCCCGATAAGTATGTCTTTACTTATCAGGGTGATGGTGACCTGGCTGCAATAGGTACTGCGGAGACTATTCATGCCTGTAACAGGGGAGAAAATATTATAATTTTCTTTGTAAATAATGGCATTTACGGAATGACCGGCGGACAAATGGCTCCTACTACCCTCGAGGGAATGCGATCATCCACTTCTCCCTATGGAAGAGATTTAGCAAGCATGGGTCATCCGATAAAAATGACGGAATTGATAGCTCAATTACCGGGAACAGTATATGTAACACGACAGGCAGTTCACAAAGCGGCAAATGTCAGGAAGACCAAGAAAGCGATTCACAAGGCATTTGAGGTGGCGAAGGAGAAGAAGGGTCTGGCTTTTGTTGAAATAGTATCCAATTGTAACTCAGGATGGAAGATGACTCCCGTTGATTCAAACATCTGGATGGAGGAGAATATGTTTCCATTTTATCCCCTGGGAGATATCAAGGTTGATGGGAAGATCGTGAAGGATCTTATGAGCGATTTAATGTAGCTTGTCTTAAATAGAAAATGCAAATTTTTGCGTTATTCTGGCCCTTGAAAAATAAGGGCCTTTACAAGCATTATTTTAAGTAAGCAGTAAAAGTATTATAATTATGACGGAGGAAATTATTATAGCAGGTTTTGGTGGACAGGGAGTTTTATCAATGGGTAAAATTCTTGCATATGCAGGGATGATGCAAGAGCAGGAAGTGAGTTGGATGCCCTCTTATGGTCCTGAAATGCGAGGTGGGACAGCCAATGTTATTGTGATAGTAAGTGATGAAAGGGTTAGTTCTCCTGTTCTTCAGAGCTTTGATACAGCAATCATTCTTAATCAACAATCGCTTGATAAATTTGAGTCTACAGTAAAACCGGGTGGTTTACTTTTGTATGATCCCAATGGTATAAGCCGTCCTCCTGAACGAGATGATATTCGTGTATTTAAAGTTGATGCAGCAGCAGAAGCCGCAAGAATGTCAGCCAATAAAACTTTTAACATGATCGTATTGGGGGCTTATTTACAGTTGAATCCGATAGTTGAATTAGAGAATGTTATTAAAGGATTAAAAAGCTCCTTGCCTGAGCGACACCATCATCTGATTCCTGCCAATGAAAAGGCTATTACCAGAGGGATGGAGATAGTCACCAAAGCATCGTAGGATCGTTTAGTCAGGGTTTATTTTTCGTAGAAATGCATCTCCTTTATATATTGATAGGTTCTTTCAGGCAAGAAATACCTGATGTCTTTTTCCTCTCTTATAGATTTTCTTATAAAGCTTGACGAAATTTCAATCTTTGGTGCTTCCATCAGTGTAATATTTACATGGGCAGATATCTCTTCACTTGAAATACCTGGTCTGGGATAGACCAAACGGTGATATTTTTCCTTTATCAACTGACTGTTTTTCCAGTGATGAAAAGTTTTTAAACCATCAGCACCCATGATCAGATAAAACTCATTGTCAGGATATTTTTCGCTTAAATATGCCAGTGTATCTATCGTGTATGATGGTTTGGGCATGCTGAATTCGATATCTGAAATTCTGAATCGATCATCATCATCTACTGCCTTACGGGCAAGCTCAAGTCGATGATAGTCAGCCAGCAGTGTAAGTTTTGCTTTCAATGGATTCTGTGGACTGATGACAAACCAAAGTTGATCTATGTCAGAAAATTCCAGCATATAATTAGCAATGGCCATATGGCCAATATGAATGGGGTTGAAGGAGCCAAAAAAGAGACCTGTCTTTATCATTTTGCCAAGTTAAGAAAAACTAAAACGCGCTCTTCAGCTTCTTTCAGCGCTATATCTAATTTGTCATTAATAAGGATATAATCGAACTGCGATGCGTAAGATATCTCCCGTTCGGATTTGTCTATTCGTTTTTGAAGTTGCTCTTCAGAATCGGAATCACGATTGCGAAGCCTGTTTTCAAGTTCTTCGACGGATGGAGGTTTTACAAAAACAGAGAGGGCATCATCCCCAAATTCTTTTTTTAAGTTAACTCCGCCTACCACATCAATATCAAATAACACATGTATTCCTTTGTTTCGCAATCTCTCTACTTCACTCCTTAATGTACCGTAGAATTGATCAGCATAAACCTCTTCCCATTCAAGAAATTCTCCTTTGCCAATTTTTTGTTTGAATTCTTCAGGTGAAAGAAAATAATAGTCTTGTCCATCAGTTTCAATTGAGCGGGGGAGTCTTGACGTTGCGGATATGCTGAAGGCGAGGCCTATGTTCAAACTGAGCAGGTGTTTAACTATAGTCGTTTTCCCTGATCCGGAGGGGGCAGAAAATATTATGAGTTTTCCCTTCATTAATTTCAGTTTGCAGTTTATTTATGCTGTCTGATTATATTATAATACATTAAGAACCTGCTCTTTTATTTTTTCAAGATCGTCTTTCATTTCCACAACAATTTTTTGAATTTCAATGTGGTTGGCTTTTGATCCAAGTGTATTGATCTCTCTACCCATTTCCTGACTAATGAATCCTAATTTTTTCCCGTTTGGGCTCCCTTTTTCCAACACTTCAAGAAAATAATCGCAGTGGTTAAGCAATCGAACCTTCTCTTCAGATATGTCAAGTTTCTCCATATAATAGATCATCTCCTGCTCAAATCTGTTTTTATCTACCTCTTCTTTTAGTTTAATTTCTTCCAGATTATTATAAATCCTCTTCTTTAATTTATCAATTCTTTCTTTTTCAAAAGGTTCAACAGCCTTTAGTTTTTCCAAAATAGAATTGGATCTGCTACGAAGATCATTTTCGAGTGATTTTCCTTCCTGGATTCGAAAACTATCTAGCTCTTTCAGACATTTATGCATGGTTTCGATTACAGTTTCCCATTCATCATCATCGAGCTCAGCTTTTTCAGAACTTATAGTATCAGGTAGTTTTAGTACAGCAGAGAGGATCCGTTCTTTGTTATCAATACCGAGATCATCAGAGAGTTCACTAAGTTGTTTGAAATAACCTTTTACTATGTCAGTGTTTATTTGAGCAGAGGAGCCTTCAATGATCTCATAGTAAAATGAGCATTCAACTTTGCCTCTTTCCAGTTGTTTTGCAAGCATCTGCCGGATTTGTAAATCCTTACTCTTGTATATCGCAGGCAACCTGGTACTGGTATCTATCTGCTTGCTGTTTAATGATTTGATTTCAATAGTTAGCTTCTTGCTTGGTAGAATGCACTCTGCCTTACCAAATCCGGTCATCGATTTTAACATGTAGTATTTTATTGTATTGTACAAATGTAGTAAAATGCGAATTAAGGAAGACAATAAATTCCCTACAAATGATCAGGCATGGACCTGAGCCTTTCTCTTATGAAGTCAACTTGGTTTTGATTTCTGCCGGGGCTTTATATTTTCTTCCAAAGTGAATTCACAAAATAGTGTCTGCTGTCGTAAAAGTTTTCTTCTATGGTGAAGCCGGTGCTTTCAGCAAAATCAGAAATCATATCCATATCATATTTTTGTGACATTTCAGTGTATATGGGTTCCCACTTCTCAAATTTTATGTGTTTATCAAATGTTTTAAAATGAACTTCCTGCTTTTTCATACTAACAATGTAACTCTTTGCAGCACCTCCTAATGGATCATATACAGGTACATGCTTGAAATTTGCAATATCGAAATCTGCGCCTAACTCACGGTTGAATCGCTCGAGCAGGTTAAGGTTGAAATTTCTTGTATGTCCATGCGGATCATTGTATGCTTTTAGAATTACTTCAGGATCTTTTTTCAGATCCAGGCCAATCAGTAATTTGTCGTCTTTAGACATCATCCCTGACAAACGATTTAAAAAATAGATGCTCTGCTCACGGTTGTAATTCCCTAAATTAGATCCAAGAAACATAATGATTTTACGATTCTTATACTCTTCACTTAGTTCCTCAATCATATCGAAATAGTCACCTGTTTTTTCGATAATACGTAAATAATTAAATCTTTTATTCAGATCCTCGGTAAGTTTCCTGTTTGAATCTGCAGAAATATCTACAGGTATATATCTGAAATTGATATTATTGTCCAGCATATATTTAATCAGAATCCTTGTCTTTGCTCCATCCCCGGCTCCTAATTCTACCAGGTCAACGTGCTCACAGGATTTACAGAAAAAGTCAGTAAGCGATGCTTTATGGATCTCGAAAATCTCCGCTTCGCTATCTGTGGGATAGTATTCGGGCATGCGCATAATCTGTCTGAAGATTTCACTGCCCTTCTTGTCATAGAAAAACTTTGAGGAGATTTGTTTCGGTTTTTCCAATAAACCTTTGATTACTTCCTCAGCAATTGATTCAATTATATTTATCGCTTCCATGGTTTTATTTTGCTAATCTGATCCCTGTGAATTGCCAGCCAAGATGCGGGTGGAAAAAGTTTCTGTAGGTTTTCCTGGCATGACCGGCAGATGTGACTACTGACGCCCCTCTTAACACCTTTTGGTTAACCATAAATTTCTCATTGTATTCACCAACTGTACCTTCAGGTTTTTTGAAGCCGGGGTAGGGAAGGTAGGCGCTTTCTGTCCATTCCCATCGGTCTCCCCATTGAAATTTCTCTGACGCCACTTCCCATTCAAACTCAGTTGGCAATCTCATTTTCTTCCATTGGGCAAATGCAAATGCTTCGTAATAGTTGACATGTGTGACGGGGTGATTATCTTTTAATTCTCTCAGACCTGCCAGGGTAAACTGATACCATGTTCCATCTTTCATCTGCCAGTATTGAGGGTGCTCGGCGCCATTGTCATTTACCCATTTCCAGCCTTCCTCATGCCAGAACTCATACCTGTGATATCCCTTGTCCTCGATAAATTCCAGGTATTCTCCATTGTTTACCAGTCGATTACTAATTTCAAAAGATTCCAGGTAAATTTTATGGACTGGACTTTCATTGTCAAAGGAGAAGGAGTCTCCCCCGAAACCAACTTCAAAAAGACCTGTCCCAAATTTGATGTATTCCTGTTTGGGCATTTCTCCTTTTTCAGCAAATGGAATATCGCTGTATGCAGGGTTCAATGGGTTTCTGCTGAAATTATATTTGTGGTCGGTATAGAAGAGCTCCTGATGCTGTTGTTCATGGTTTAATCCCAGAATTACCAATTCAACTATTTCTTCCTGCATCTCCTTCTGTAATAATTCTTGCATATGGTGATCAACGTGTTTTCTGTATTCGTATATCTCTGATACAGCTGGGCGGCTGAATGTTCCCCGTTCATCTCTTGATGTTCTTTTTCCGGCACCTTCATAATAGCTATTAAAGAGATAAGCATATTGAGGGTGAAAATGTTTATAACTGGGATAATGTGACTGGAGAATAAACTCTTCGAAAAACCAGGATGTATGCGCAAGATTCCATTTTGGGGGACTGGCAAAGAAAGCCACTTGCAAAACATAATCTTCTGTAAGAAGTGGTTTGCACATTTCTATTGATTGTGCTCTTACTGTGTTGAATTGTTGGAGTAGATTCATAATAGCGGTTCAGATAATAAGCTAAGCTAAGCCTTGGCTTGAACCACCACCTTGGTTTTCCATCGTCCCATCTTATAGTAGATGATCGAGAGAATCATGCCAACTATCCATCCACAGGGAATGGACCACCAGATGCCGGTCTCACCCAAATGCCTGCTAAAAAATATAGCAGCAGGGATACGAATAAACCATAACGCAAACAGGGTGATGAACATCGGCACGATAGTGTCTCCGGCCCCTCTCATGACAGCTCCGAAGATAAACATGGTAGTGAAGATCAAATAAAAGGATGTTACAATGGTGAGATATTCTCCTCCAATTCTGATTACTTCGGTATCTTCTGTAAACATTCCCATAAGTGGATACTTGAACAGAATTACAATAGTAGTCATGAAGGCTGATACAGCCAGAGTCATTATCAGGGTTCTCCACAGGCCTTGTTTTACGCGGGTGATATTACCTGCTCCCATATTTTGTCCAACAAAACTGGAAAGAGCCTGTGCGAACACCATGGCAGGAATTACTGCCAGCATATCCAGTCTTCCGGCGGCAGTATAAGCAGCAACAACATCTGTTCCAAAGGTATTTACAATTCCCATTAAAGCCATCATGCCCAGAGCAACAAAGGTGTGTTGTAATCCGGTAGGCAGACCTATTCTCAGACTTTGCTTGAAAATTTTTCGATCGAAAGAGAATTCTCTCAGATTGAATTTAATAAGCGCATGATTGTTGTTGAGATAGATGATTGCAACAAAGAAAGAGATTCCCTGAGCAATTAATGTAGCATAAGCAGCTCCCTCGATACCCCATCCAAGTACAATAATAAAGAGAAGGTCCAGTCCAATATTCAGGATTGTTGACAGGATTAAAAAATAGAGAGGAGTTTTAGAATCTCCCAAACCTCGAAGGACAGCTGCCACGCCATTAAAGCCAAAGAAAAGAAACAGACCGGCAATATAAATTTTAAGATAACTATTTGCCTCATTCATCAATTCATCAGGTAGCTTCATCAGTCGGAAAATATCTTCCGAAAATAGTAATCCAACAATTGTGAGGATAACAGAGGCAACTGCGAGAATAATAAATAGTGTATCAATGGCTCTTTTGACCCTGAAAAAGTCTTTTGCACCAAAGAATTGTGAAATAACGATGGTTCCACCTGAAGCCAGTCCAATGACCAGTGCAATTAAGGTAAATATAATTGGGAATGAAGCTCCAACTGCAGCCAGGGCCTCTTTCCCAAGAAAGTTTCCAACAATAATCTGATCAACAAAAGTGTAGAGCTGCTGAAACATCTGACCAATGAGCATTGGCAGTGCAAATCTAAAGATCTGCCTTCCTATTTTCCCTGTTGTAAAATCTTGCATGGTTTCGAAGAAGGGAACAAAGGTCTAATAATTAAGATGAATAACAAGACCAGGGAAAAAATTGGCTACAGGCTACTGTCTCCTGCTTTCTCCAGCTCAACTGTAAAATGCCTCATAATTGGAGCCTCATCCATGATAAGGTATCCCCTGGTAATTTTGTCGCGACGATCATATACATTTTTCATTGCAGCGGCGATATATTCGATGTGCAGATTGGTATATACTCTTCGTGGAATCGCCAGTCTTACAAGTTCCAGTTTTGGATACCTGTTCTCTCTGGTTTCAGGATCCCGATCGGCCAATAGTGTACCAATTTCAACGGCTCTTACTCCTGATTCAAGATATAGTTCAATAGCCAGTGTTTGTCCTACATACTCTTCTTTCGGCACTTTTGGAATAAACTTAAGGGCATCAATAAAAATAGCATGGCCCCCAAAGGGTTCCTGTACAGGGATATCATAATCCTTTAGTAGTTTCCCCAGATAGTGTACTTGTGTAATTCTACTCTCGAGAAAGCTAAACGTGGTACTTTCGCGCAAACCCTGGGCCAGTGCAGCCATATCCCTGCCGGCCATTCCTCCGTAAGACAAGTATCCCTCAAACATGATATTAAAGGTGGAGGCTTCCTTATACAATTTTTCATCTTTCAATGCAATGAAGCCACCTATATTTACAATTCCATCTTTTTTAGCGCTCATGGTCATTCCATCTGCGTAAGAAAACATTTCTCTTACTATTTCACGTATATCTTTATCAGCATAACCCTCTTCCCGCTCTTTTATGAAATATGCATTTTCGGCAAATCTGGCTGAGTCAAAGATAATCGGAAGCTCATATTTATTTGCAAACTCACGCACTTCTCTAAGGTTTTGCATGCTTACCGGTTGTCCACCGGTGGAATTGCATGTAACAGTTACAATGAGCATTGGCACCCTGTCTTTTCCGTACACATCCAATATATTTTCAAGTTTTCTGATATCAAGATTTCCCTTAAATGGATGATAAATTGAAGTGTCAGCAGCCTCATCAATTGTACAATCGAATGCAGTCGCTTTTCTGAATTCAATATGCCCTTTCGTCGTATCAAAATGAGCATTTCCGGGAACGATATCCCCGCTTTTAACCATTACGGAAAAGAGAACATTTTCGGCAGCCCTTCCCTGGTGAGTTGGTAATACATATTCAAAACCGGTGAGATCGGTGATTGTATTTTTCAGGTCATAGAATGAAGCACTTCCTGCATAGGATTCATCTCCACTCATGATGGCCGACCACTGTTCCTGGCTCATGGCACCTGTACCGGAATCGGTGAGAAGATCGATATATACCTGACTACTCTTCAGGTTAAAAAGATTGAATTTGGCATCCTTCATCCATTTTTCCCGCTCCAGACGAGTAGATGAATGCATAGGTTCTACCATCTTAATTTTATATGGTTCTGCGTATGGTAATTTCATGATTGTGTGTTGAATGGGTAAACAGGTAAACAGGTTAATGGGTTATCAGGTTTGCGGGTTAAGGGGTTTAGGTATTATCGTGGTGACGAGTTAAGTGATATTGTCTTTCATCAGCTTACGGATGACAAACTAAATTTTAAGAAAGAATCAGATAGTTTATTATAGATGAAAGATACGTCAGGAAACTAACCGGGAATTAGCTAGCAGATATAAAGTGGTAAGTGTCTCTGTTTTTAATGTGGATGAACAGGCGCTTGGGATTGTATGTAACAAATCTATATTCCATTGGTGTAAAAGTAGTTTGAATAGTTTTGAATTAAAAAGCATTGTGGATGTTTTCGGACATTGTTTGAGAACAATAGTTTAAATCACGTTTGAGATATTATCAATTGAAGCATAAAAAAATAACTTTTCGCTGGATATATTGTTCTTGCCTGTCAAAACAAATCATTGGCGAAAATTGTTCTACATTTGCATCGTTTTATTAGTCTTCTATAAGCAGAGACAGTGAATTATTGTATCCCAACTGGCTAATTGCAGTTTTTACCTAATTGTGGGTATGGAGATGCATTCATTTTCAGGTACTTTTGTGTCGAATATGATGCCTGAAGTCCACAATTCAAATATAAGTGTTAAATGGATATAGTTTCAGAGTATATATTGGCCTTTTTGAAGGAATTTATTGTATTGCTGGAGGAGATGGCTCCCTATCTTTTACTGGGCTTTCTGTTTGCGGGTATTTTAAAAGTATATTTCCCTCAAAAGTATGTCAGGCGATATATTGGAGGGAATGATTTCAGGTCAGTTTTAAATGCCTCATTATTGGGAGTTCCATTGCCTTTATGTTCATGCGGTGTTTTACCTACCGGAATTAGTTTCTATAAGAATGGAGCATCACGTGGATCTACTGTTTCATTTTTAGTTTCAACTCCTCAAACCGGTGTTGATTCAATCATCGCAACTTATGCAATGCTGGGTTTCCCATTTGCAATAATCAGACCTGTTGTAGCATTGTTTTCAGGTGTGTTTGGTGGCTTAATGACGAATCTTTCCAATGGGAAGAATTCTAAACCTGTCTCAGTTGTTAAAAATGGAGATGAAAAAGAGGAGAGATCTGTTAGAGAAATGTTTCGATATGGATTTGTGGAGATGATGCAGGATATTACCAAGTGGCTGCTTATCGGACTTCTTGTTGCGGCATTTTTGTCGGTCTTGATTCCTGATGACTTTTTCACTGATATGGTTTCCAATGAATATCTTGCTATGTTATTGATCCTGGTTGCTTCCATACCATTATATGTTTGTGCAACAGGATCAATTCCAATTGCAGCTGTCCTTTTACTGAAGGGACTTTCTCCTGGTGCAGCGCTTGTTTTTCTGATGGCTGGTCCGGCTACCAATGCAGCCACAATGGCAGTGATCAGTAATACAATGGGAAGGAAAACTTTTTGGATTTACTTATTGAGCATTGTAGGAGGAGCCTTGCTCTTTGGAACGCTTATTAATGAATTGATTCCCCGCAACTGGATTACAGATCATCTTCCCCAAATTGTACATACTGATAGTCATCATCATGGTTCAGGCTGGTTTAAGATAGTTTCAGCAATTCTTCTTTCAGCCATGATGATCAATGGATATATTCAGAAGATATTGAGCAGGAGAAGAATTTCAAAAGAGTCGGAGCATATTAATACAATAAGCATGAAAACATATAAAGTGGAAGGCATGACTTGCAATCATTGTAAGGCATCTGTAGAGAAGGGTATTTTGGAGTTGGATCCGGATGTTGAGGTATTTGCAGATCCGGATAGCAACGAACTCCGTATATCATCTAAGAAAATTCAGGATGATCTGGTACAAAGGACTGTGGAAGGACTTGGTTATTCATATAAAGGTATATCTTAAAAATTGACACTCAATGATCTCCATACCGGCGATTCTGCTATAATTTTAAAAATTGGTGGCAAAGGTGCATTCCGAAAACGAATCACTGAAATGGGTTTTGTAAAGGGCCAATTAGTTGAAGTGATTAAATCGGCACCACTCAAAGATCCTGTTGAGTATAGGATCATGTCGGCAAATATCACATTACGCAGGGCAGAAGCCAGTCTGATTGAGGTGGTCTCTCCTGATGATAAGGAAGCTTTAGTTTCAGAGAAGTTAAGTCGGCCCCTCCATTTAAGCAGCCCAAAGACAATATCAAATGGTCCTACTGATAAAACCATTCATGTTGCTCTTGTAGGAAATCCAAACTGTGGAAAGACTACTATTTATAACAGGGTATCCCGGTCTCATGAGAATGTTGGGAACTATTCTGGTGTTACAATAGATTCCAAGATGGCTTCAATAGCCTACAAGGGATATGATGTACAGTTTACAGATCTTCCCGGGACCTACTCTCTTTCAGCTTATTCGGAGGAGGAGATTATTGTTCGGGATCATATCAACAATGAGAGACCTGATGTTGTTGTAAATGTTGTTGATGCCGGAAATCTTGAGAGACATTTATATCTTACCACCCAGTTAATTGATATGGGAATCCAGGTTGTACTGGCATTGAATATGTATGATGATCTGGAGGAAAAGGGGGATAAGCTGGATATATCATTTCTGGGGAAGCTCATTGGTATTCCTATTGTACCAACGATTGGCAGAAGAGGGAAAGGTATCTTTAGATTACTCAATCGGATTATCAATGTTGTAGAGGAACGTGAACCTGCAATAAGGCATACACATATCAATTATGGTGTTGAAATTGAAGAGTCGATTAGAAAAGTTGAAAACCGGCTTGAAAAATATGAAGGCCTGTCTGAAAAATATCATTTGCGGCATTTGGCGATAAAAACACTTGAAAGAGATGATTATAGTTTGCATAAATTATCCACTTTGGAAGGTTTTGAAGAAGTACAGCAGATTGTAAATGATGAAATTTTCAGACTTGAGAATCTCTACAGCGATGATGTTGAAACGCTTATTTCTAATGCCCGTTATGCATTTATTTCAGGAGCACTAAAACAGACATACAAGAAAAGTAAAAAGAATCCTGCTCTTTCCAGGTCTCAGCGAATTGACAAGTTGATGACACATAAATATCTTGGCTTCCCCATATTTTTATTCTTTCTCTACATAATGTTTCATGCTACATTTAGTCTGGGACAATATCCTATGGAATGGATTGCTGCCGGGATTGATCTCTTGAGTAATGGGCTTAGCAGTATCATTCCCCAGGGCATATTTCGTGATCTGCTTGTGGATGGTGTTATTGGAGGGGTAGGGGGTGTTATTATTTTCCTTCCAAACATATTAATTCTGTTTCTATTTATCTCAATAATGGAAGATACAGGATACATGGCCAGAACGGCATTTATTATGGATAAAGTAATGCATTTATTTGGCCTTCATGGAAAATCATTTATTCCCCTGATTATGGGATTTGGTTGTAATGTGCCGGCAATGATGGCGACCAGAACCCTTGAAAATAAAAAGGACAGGCTGCTTACGATGCTGATTATTCCATTTATGTCCTGCAGCGCCAGACTTCCGGTTTATATTCTCGTTGCCGGAGCCGTTTTTCCCGGACAGGCCGGAAACATAATCTTCCTTCTGTACTTAATTGGAATTGTGGTCTCAATGTTAATGGCCATGTTGTTTAAACATACGATTTTCAAGAAAAATGAAGCTCCTTTTGTGATGGAGCTGCCACTCTATCGCTCGCCAGGTGTTAAGGTTGTATTAAGACATATGTGGATAAAGGGTGAGCACTATTTGAAAAAAATGGGAGGTATCATTCTTCTGGCTTCAATTCTAATCTGGGCACTGGGTTATTTCCCCAGAGATGTAGAATTCTCGAAAGATTATGATCTTCTTATACAATCGGAATTGGTAAAAATAGAAAACTTGAATTCGCTTGACAATGAAAGATCTCAAACGAGTAATGAAATAAGTGCTGTGGAGATGAACCTGGAACAACTGAGGGTTCATAAGGCAAATGAGAAACAATCTCTGTCCTATATTGGTATTATTGGCCGTGGAATAGAACCGGTCATCAGACCCCTGGGATTTGACTGGAAGATGGGAATAAGTCTTATTACGGGATTTGCAGCAAAAGAGGTTGTTGTTAGTACAATGGGTGTTTTATACCAGGACAACAGAGAGGGAGAAGCAACTGTATCTCTCCAGGAAAAGATAAGAAATCAGGTCTATACTGAAGGAGATCGCATAGGTCAAAAAGTTTATACACCCCTGGCTGGGATCAGTTTTCTATTATTTGTGCTTCTATATTTACCATGTATTGCAGTGATAGTAACCGTTGGACGTGAATCTGGAAGTTGGAAATGGTCAGCCTTTGTATTGTTTTATACAACAGCATTGGCATGGACAATTAGTTTTTGCGTATATCAAATTGGTTCCCTATTTTAGCAAGCTAATTGGTAGGATTCAATTAATCATATTTTAAATTATTTATGAGATGCTAAAAAAGCTCCTTTTTCTAGTCCGCATGCCTTTTGCCGGCATTCTGTTGGTGATACTAATTTTGGCAATGTCAATTGCCACTTTTGTTGAAAGTAGTTATGGAACCAACACTGCCTGGGCTTTAATCTATGACACCTGGTGGTTTGAATTACTGTTTTTACTAACAGGAATAAATTTGGTTGGGAATATTATATTTTTCCGTTTGTATAAAAAAACGAAGCTTACTGTATTTGCATTTCATGTTGCTTTTATCCTCATTATACTGGGTGCAGGAATAACAAGGTTTTTAAGTCAGGAAGGGATGATGCATATCAGGGAAGGAGCAGTTTCAGGAAGTATGACTGGCAATGATACGTTTATTGATGTCCAGTTGAGCTCAGGTGGGGAAGTGATTAATGAGAGCAGGAAAGTCAGATTATCGAGTTTAACTCCAAAGAAATTCAGGTGGAGAAAAAGTATTAATGGCTTGCCAGTAAAGATTAAATCAGTTGAATATATTCAGAATGCTGCAATACAGTATGTTCCTTCGCAGGGAGGAGATCCTTATATGCAATTGGTTCTTTTATCCGGACAGCAGTACAGAATTGGGCTCTTTTCAGGAGAGGAAGTTTCTTATCCGGGGATATCTGTTAGTCTGAATAATTATGAAAGTCATGCAGATATCAGGGTCTTCTCATCAGGTACGGAGCTTACTGCATTTTCTGATTTCCCTATCCAGGTGAGTTCCATGGGTGATTCAGAAGTCCATTCCTATAACCCTGGTGATACAATAAGTCTTGAACAGGGGAAGCTTATTACTGTTGGCAATGCAAGATTAGTATTGCAACACTTTCTTCCTTCAGCTCGTGTTCAGTATGTTCAGGCTGAGAATCAGGGTGGCAGTGGAATGGA
This sequence comes from Bacteroidales bacterium, assembly GCA_030589895.1. Classification (GTDB taxonomy): domain Bacteria; phylum Bacteroidota; class Bacteroidia; order Bacteroidales; genus JAUUZQ01. The sequence continues at coordinate 4,730 of JAUUZQ010000001.1, read as the reverse complement.
TGTTATTAAACTTGAAGTTGATGTTGCCGGAATGAAATCAGAGCTTTTTGTTCCCGGAAGAAGCAATGTCACCGGAGAACCGGCATCAGTGAAAATGGGTGAGATGGAGATCAGTTGTACTTTTGGTTCGCATCGGAAACAGTTGCCATTTATGCTGCAGTTAAAAGATTTTAAGATGGAAAGATATCCGGGTTCAGACAGTCCATCTTCATTTGAAAGTGAAGTGATTCTTATTGATAATGAACTTTCTATCAGGGAAGAGAAGAGGATATATATGAATAATGTATTGAAACACAGAGGATACAGGTTTTATCAGTCGTCGTACGATACAGATGAGTTGGGGACGATTCTATCGGTAAACAGGGATAGTGTAGGGACATCAATAACCTATATAGGATATTTCTTCCTGATGTTGGGGATGTTACTTGCACTTTTTGCACGAAAGACCAGATTTACACGGCTTGCAAGAGGAAGCAGCGGATCGAAAGTGAAGACTGTGGTTGTGGCACTTCTATTTCTTCTGGGAGGCAGCACCGTGTTTGCCCAATCACTTCCGGCACCATCAAAGGAACAGGCAAAAGAATTTGGAGAGTTATGGGTGCAAGGGAAAGGTGGTCGATTTAAGCCAATGAATACATTGTCGAATGAGGTGGCGAGAAAGATTACTGGTGGCGTACACATGGAAGGATTAAATGCTGATCAGATTATGCTGGGCATGATTCTCTATCCGGATGAATGGAAATCCACGCCATTATTTGAAGTTGATAATCCTGAAATCCACAGGCTTTTAGGATTCAGGGGGACGAAAGTCTGTTTCAATGATTTTCTTCCGAATGGTCAGTATTTGCTCTCTGAATTTGTGAACAACGCCTACAATAAACGGGTTCCTGATCGAACTATTTTTGATAAGGAGATAATGAAGCTCGATGAGCGGGTCAACATTCTTTATATGGTGCAGCACGGAGATTATTTTCGGATATTCCCTGATGAGAGATCACATAATAATAAGTGGTTATCTGTAGGTGATATGCTGGAACCCGGCCATACTGTAAGTGATTCTCTGGCACAGGTGTTTCTTGTTTATACAGATGCAGTTAGAACAGGGGATGTATCACTTGCTTCTGAGATTATTAGTTTTATACATAGTTTTCAGAAAAAGAACTGTGATATATTGCCTGGAGAGAGCAAGAAAAATGCAGAGATCTCATATAATAAATTAAAAATATTCAATAGACTTGCTCCGTTTTACGCTCTTTTTGGTTTGATACTTATAATTGTTCAGTTCCTAAAAATATTCAGACCGGGTAGAGTTGTAACATGGATGTTTAAGGTCGGAGTTATACATCTGGCAGTAGCATTTGGACTTCACACAATAGCATTAGGTCTTCGCTGGTATATCGCTGGTCGGGCACCCCTCAGCAATGGCTATGAGTCGATGATTTTTCTTTCATGGATATCTTTATTGGCTGGATTAATATTTGTCAGAAAAAGTGGATTTGCTATTTCTCTTACAGCAATTCTCGCAGCTTTGTCATTGCTTGTGGCCCATATGAGCTGGATGAATCCGGATATTACAAATTTGGTTCCAGTATTAAAATCCCCCTGGCTGACCATTCACGTTACTGTAATTATGGCCGGTTATGGTTTTCTTGGATTGAGTGCATTGGCAGGATTGTTTAATTTGATTTTATTTGCAATTCAAAATAAGCTTAACAGCTCTAAGATATCGCCTGTTCTTGACCAGGTCACAAGAGTAAATCATCTTTCAGTAATTGTTGGTTTGTATTTTCTCACTGCCGGTACATTTTTGGGAGGTGTTTGGGCAAATGAATCATGGGGCAGATATTGGGGTTGGGATCCAAAGGAGACGTGGGCACTTATATCAGTATTGGTTTATGCATTTATAGCCCACATGCATCATTTTCCGGGTTTGCGTGGTGGATTTGCATTTAACCTGGGATCACTGTTGAGTTTTTCATCCATCATGATGACCTATTTTGGGGTGAACTATTTTCTGGGTGGAATGCATTCATATGCCGGAGGAGAGACGATAGCTATTCCATGGTATACCTATTCAATTGTGATAGGAATAATTGGATTATCAGTTATTGCTTACAGGAGTCAGAAGGATTTTCTGAATGATTATATGAAGGATACAGACGAGGATTAGTATTATAATTCATCTGTTTTGCGAATCATATAGATATCATAATCGGTGAAGGCAAAAAAACCTGCTTTCTCATACAAATACTTTGCGACATTGTTGTCCTTATGGACTTCAAGTTTTACCTGGTATCCTTTATTTTTTATGAACTTCAACGATTCTTTTGTAAGCAAAGTACCAAGTCCTGTTCCCTGGTATGATTTCCTGATTCCAAAGTGGTGAATAAAAATCCGTCTCCCGTCAAATGTCATCCATGATGAACCGATAATTATGCCTTTTTCAGAATCCTCCATGATTAAAAGTTTTCCACCCATGGAAATTGTTTGATCGATTATCTCAGGAGTATCACCTCGTTCAATCCCTCCCAGACCCAAGTCATCCCAAAGAAGTGAGAGTTCCGGAAAATCTACAGCTTTATAATCTCTAATGATCATTGGGATCAAATTTTACTTACATAAATCTGACCGGTTTCATACCTGATTACCTTGATTGTCTCTCCCTTGTCAATAAAACCATATTCAGCTTTGGCATCATAGACTTTATCTTTTATCGAGACTTTTCCGGATGGACGCAGAACCGTGTGCGCAGTTCCTTCTTCTCCAATCAGCGTTGATTGTTCCAGGTCAACACCAATATAACCTTCAGAAATGGGTTGTTCTGTGTTCAATGCAAGATTAGAAAATGCATGAGATGTAAGAAGTTTATTTGCAGCCCATAATGATCCTGCAATTCCGAGGAAGGTTGATACAAATACGAGTCCAAATGATTTCATTAGCAAATTGATTCCTTCTCCGGTGAATTCGCGCTCTTCGAAAACGACATTGTCAATCAGGCTAAGTGCCAAACCTGTAATAATTGCAATTATACCGGCAATTCCGGCTACCCCAAAGCCTGGGATGGCAAACAGCTCTATAATTATTAAGATTAATCCAATGATGAAGATCATTAATTCCCAGTACTCTGCCATACCTTCTATGTATAGGGGAGCAAAATAGAGCATGGCAGCAAAAATTGCAGCGCCAAGTGGAAATCCAATACCCGGCGATTGTAGTTCAAAATAGATACCTCCCACGATGACCATTATCAGCACGCTGCTTATCATCGGATTGATTAAAAATCCAATAATTTTATCAATTCCTGATGCCCTGTACTGTTTTAATTCATATTCTTCAATCTCTAATCTTTCGAAAATTTCTTTTCTGCTATCCATAATTGCTTCACAATAGTTATTGGCTTTGGCTTCTGAAGCAGTAAATGTCAATACACGTCCGGAGTCGACTACTCCGAAAACTACAATCCTCGGATCGACCATTGATTCGGCAATTTGAGGATCTCGTTTCCAGCTTATTGTTGTGTCACCATTGGCAATAATGGTATCTCTTCCGTGCGATTCTGCAGTTGCCCGCATAGTAGCCCGCATATATGACTGGTATTTGTCAGGGACCTGTTCTCCTGTCTGATTCACAACGGTAGCAGCACCTATTTTGGCACTGGGTTTCATATAAATACTGTCACAGGCTATAGAGATCAATGCGCCGGCAGAAGCTGCGTTGTCGTTGATAAAACAATACACAGGAATTTTACTGTTTAGAATACGTGTGCGAATTGAGTCTGCTGCTGAAACTTCTCCACCATAGGTATTCATATCTATTAAGACCAGGTCAGCACCCATTTCTTCTGCTTCTTCCAATGCCTGTTGAGTTGTTCTCCAGACAGGAGCTGCAATATTCTCTCTAATTTCAAAAGTATAGATGACTGTCTTTTTTTCAATCTCAATCTTAAATGGCATTGTGTCATTTACAATGGTGTCTGTGAGGCCGATCTGTGCGCTGACTATAGCTATGTTGACAGCAAATAACAGGGTAGTTATAATTTTTTTCATGTGTCCATAATTTATTCTAATTGCAACATGGAGCATCCAGGGCATAGTTTTTCCCTTGTGTTTTAAAAATTGATTTCCATGGATGGTTTAAGTTTCAATAATTGAAATTGACCATGATATAAAAATACAATAAAAAAGTGACTTGTATGTTTGCAAAATCAGACATGATAATTTCTTTCCAAAGGCCGGAAAAAACTACTAACTTTGTTGATAAATCTACTTTTATGAGTTTTAATACATTATTAGCTATATCGCCAGTTGACGGTCGCTACAGGTCCGGGGTTGAAGTTCTGGAATCTTATTTTTCTGAATTTGCACTTATAAAGTACAGGCTTCATATTGAAGTTGAATATTTTATTTCCTTGTGTGAAGAAGGTATTCCACAGCTAAAAAAGTTTCCAGCTGAGAAATATGAAACCCTGAGAGATGTGTATAGGAATCTTGATCCTGAAATGGCCTCAAGGGTAAAGGAGATTGAAAAAGTGACTAATCATGATGTAAAAGCTATTGAGTATTACTTAAAGGAGCGTTTTGAAGCGCTTGGACTGGATAATTTCTCTGAATTCATTCATTTTGGACTAACCTCACAGGATATAAATAACACATCTGTTCCGCTCTCTCTTAAGGATGCGCTGGACAATGTATATTATCCCTTGCTGGATGAGCTTATAGATCAGTTGGAAG